>NZ_CP136241.1:309884-619768 GCF_046529725.1 Methanosarcina hadiensis
AGCAAGCTATTTATAGCACAACTGTGTAAACTTTATTAGTTTTGTCTGAATTTTTCGAAATCTGGACTTCGGGGGGTATTCCATGACTGGGGAGGCGAAGATTTCAACCTGTCAGATTGAGACTGAGGAGTCTGCAGTATGCGGGCTGCCTTTCAGGCTTACGGTTACGGGGATTCTTTTTGCCATACTTGTGCTTATCTCTTCAGCCTCTATCTCCGGTTTTCTGGAAGGGGTAAAGGAGCGGGAAACTATGGATGAAGTTTCAAAAATAACAATTGCTGCAGAACAGCTTTCCATACGCGGAGAAGGCAGTGAACTTATCCTTGAAGTAAACGTACCTCAGAGGGCGTCTGTGGTCCTGGGGACTTTGCCAAGCCAGGAAAGTAAATGGCCCGAGGATGCGGATAATTACGGTATCACTGTTGAGGGGAAAACAAAATTTTACCCTGCAGTTGCTTTCTTTTCGAACCCTGAGTTTGTCGGGCCCGTATCTCTTGGTCCGGGAAAACACAGGCTGCTTCTCTCAACAAAGGTTGACCCGGAATCAGGAAGGCTTTTTGTTCTGGTCTCCGAAACCGGAGATGATTGAGAATATGAGGTTGGGGAAGGCCTGCAAGATAAAAAAACTTTCAGCGGAAGAGTCTGCATGGGCAGACTTCTTGATATCGAAAGCTTCACTGGTTCTTTCCAGTGTGGTCCTTTTTGCAGCCCTTTTTCAAATGGCTGCCGGTCTTAAAGATCTTGAAGCGCAGGAAGAACTCGATTTCCTTGCCAGAGATTTCAAAGCCGCGGTGGATGAAGTCGGAGCAGGGAATTTCCCTGAGGATACTGAGGAAATATCTTACCGCTTTGATGAAAATGAAGTCTTTCTCGCCTCTCCTTTCAGGGAGAATATGGAGGTTCACGTTTCAGGAGAATATGTCCATTTGAAGGCTGAATCAGGCGGAGAAAATTTCAGTGCTGCAAGGCCCTTTACCTTCAGGGTGCTGCCTTTTAACGAATCGGAACTCAGAGGGAAATTGTATAAAAGATTCGGAAAAGATGGCAGTAAGAAGGCCCCTGTTTCAGCTGATTTTAAGGAAATTATTGAATTTCTCAAGGTATCAGGAGCCGAAGAGGCTCTTTTAAGAGCAGATGAAGACATTTCAATAAAAAAAGAGTTTGTCTATATAAGGGGAAGTGAGGGGGTTTCTGCTTTTGACTATGTCCTCGTTTATCAATAACTTGCTGGCATATGTGAGAAATATTGTAAAAAAGCCTGAATCTTCTATTCTGAGGGATGAAAAAGGGGTTCTTGAACCGCATTCCGATCTAATAGCCACTGCTCTTGCTGTTATAGGTTTTGTGGTTCTTGCAGCACTCCTATCAAGGGCATACATGGGATATGAAGACCGGTCCTTTGCCCTTGAGAATTATGAAAGTGCTTCCCTTCTTGCAGGAACCGTGGCAGAAGCACCTGTCCTGAAAGCTGAAAATCCGGGATCGATTTCTGCTTCAGCGCTTGACAGGCTTTCAGCTATCCAGGGGTCTGATAAAAGAAAGGAATTTTTTGCATCATTCTCAGGAAATTATCCTTTTCTGGTAGAGGTTAGAACAGAGGATGGGAGGTGGCAGTGGCTCATAGAGCCTCAACTTGTCGAATCCGGTTACCTTACAGGAAAACAGGGGAAAGTTGCAGCTTCAGTGCCGGTTGTGATCGAATTAAGCTCTGCAGAAACGGTTCCTGGGACTCTCACTGTAGTACTTTATGAAACTCCATGGACATGATGGGGAACAGCTGAGATTTCGCTGAATAAGAAACAACGATTTTGACGGAAAATCTGATTCAAAAAAGAAACAGGCGAATAAATAGGTGAATAAGTGAAACGAGTAAAAGCGTCGAAATCTTTTAAGGATTCTGGGGAATTGCAGAAAATGAATAGTGCAAATGTAAAGATCGAGGCCGTAAGAGAATCTTCAGGTTACTCCACAGTTTTCGACGCCCTCTTTTTGCTTGTGTTAATTTCACTTTCCGGCGTCATCCTTATGCCTTCTCTGCAGGCTGAAGGACAGTATGCTGCAGCCGGATATATGGCTTCTTCAGAGCTGGATATCTATCTGCTTGAATCTCTTCTTTCCTGCAAGCTCGAAGATTTTGAATATGAAATCTCACCTCTTTCGGTAGTTAATGTTCCAGTTCCTGAGAACTCGGTAGTAGAAAACCCTGTTCACACACTTTTCGGTAAGGAACAGAAGCACAGGACTTTTGCTGACCTGACGGCAGAATACCTGGCTATTTCTCTAAGGCTGCAAGAAGATGGACATTCCATATCCCTTAACCCACTCTCTAAAGACTATTCGGAGCAGGCTTCCGAAACCATAGCTGTTTATCTGGACAGAAAGGCTGCAGGAAGATTTTCATACAGGTATGAAGCTTACTGGTATCCTCTAGAAGCTTTTCCCATGGGAAGTGAACTGATAATAGGAGAAGAACCACCTGCCGATGCTATCAGGCAGAGTACAAAACTTTCCATGCCTCTTTATGCAGGTACGCCTTCCAGAGATCCCATTCTTGCCTGCGTAAATGATTCTTTGCTCGAGGCTTCACTTAACGCTTCTGACGAAGTGGCTTCAACGGTTCTTTCTCGTGCTTTTAATGCTTCTCTTGATGCTGCAGCGCTTGAAGGAGCAGAAACTGCAGTTGAACTGCTTTTCCCTTCGGATTATTCAGGGTCGGTTTTCGGAGAGGAAGGAGACGAATCTTTTGAGACCCTGCTTTATGGCGTCCCTGAAAACCCGGGTGAAAAAAATTCCTCCTCAACGGAAGATGAATTTAATTCCTATCTCCTGGAGCTGTTTGAAGCAGGGTTTGCACTCAATTCCGGAAATCCTTCTGAAAATTTGTCTACTACAGAATTTTCTCAACTTCAATCTCAGCTGGTAGATCATATCAGGGTAGAGATTCGGGCAGAACTGGACGCTGAATTTTCGGATGAAATCAACAAAACTGTTTATGCCATAGTTGGGGCTGAAGATCTCTCTGAGGCGCAGGCCTTAAGAGACTCTCAGATAGAGGCAATTTACAGGCAGATTAATCCGGGCGGGGCACGAATAGTACTTTATCTCTGGAGACCTTTTTAATACTCTCAGGTGCCGAATCTTACACAAAGTATATATCTTATGGCGAGATCTCTAGTCATGTTTTTACCGAAAAACTCAAGCTTTTACAGGAATTCCTGAAAAGCCACGCAGCAGTTTGCTGTGGCGGATTATAGTCTCCCGATCGATGTGTTGGTCCGTTATAGTCGGTAAAGATATAACTTCAGCCCGAAGAATTTTCTTCAGGGCATCGATCAATTGATATCAGGAGAAATATTATGGCAAAAATGCATACCAAAAGAAAAGGCAAATCATCTTCCACAAGGCCTAACAGAACCGAGCCGCCTGAGTGGTGCAAGATTGGGGCAGACGAAGTAACCACAATTACACTCGACCTCTGGAAACAGGGTGTCTCCACATCCGAAATCGGAATGGTCTTAAGAGACCGCTATGGAGTCCCCGATGCGAAGCTCGTTACAGGCAAAAAGGTCACAACTATTCTCAAGGAAAACAATGTTGCTCCTAACATCCCTGAGGATCTTACCAACCTCATTGTGAAGGCCCTGGGACTGAGGAAACACCTTGCTGCAAACAAGAAAGATATTCACAACAAGCGCGCCCTCAACCTGACCGAATCCAAAATCAGAAGGCTTGTTAAGTACTACAAGCAGGAAAAGGTACTTCCGAGGGATTGGTTCTACAAGCCTGAGACCGCAGAAATGATGATTACCAGGTAATCCTGAAAATTCGATTCAGGAACTTTAAATTTAAGGATTGAGTTTGCCTCAAAGGCAAACCTCCTTAGACTCTTTTTAAGGATTAATCTTATGTGTCTTTTTATTGAGCTGTTTTTTATTGAACCCTTAAAAGTTCATGCGGAACTTCTATTTTAACTCTCTTTCCAAAAGATATGCTGTTTTCGTTATTATTGCAGTTTTTTCAATTCAGCATTACAACTTACCTGCAACATTATAACTTACCTGCAACACATCCTGTATTACAGTCCCATGCAGGGCTTCCAGGAACTACGCATCTCATACCTGAAATCTCTCCTATTACTACTGGCAGGCCGTATACCTCTTCGATAACTTGAGGAGTAATTACCTCCACACCTCCATGGACGTGGACCTTCCCGTCTTTAAGAAGGATAAACCTGTCTGCATACCTGAGAGCCTGGTTGAGGTCATGCATGGTCATTACAGCAGCAATATTATGGTCGAGAACTATCTGCCTTATGGTAGCAAGAATCTCCACCTGGTTTTTCAGGTCAAGACTGCTTGTCGGTTCATCAAGAAGTAGGACTTTCGGTTCCTGAACAAGGGAACGAGCTATTGCCACTTTCTGCAATTCTCCTCCGCTCATCTCATCTATGTAAGAAAGACGCAGTTTTTCCATTGATAGCAGCCTGAAGACCGAATCGACAATCCTGAGATCTTTTTCCGTTACGTCCCATTTAATATGGGGCCGCCGCCCCAGAAGGACTGCATCAAAAGCTGTCAGCCTCCCTGTTTCCACACGCTGAGGGACATATCCTATCAGGCGCGCAATCTCCATAGTCCCAAGATCAAAGAGGTTTTCTCCATCGATATGGACCGCTCCTCCTTTTGGATGAAGGATCCTGTTAAGGCATTTCAACAGGGTAGTCTTGCCAACCCCGTTGGGGCCAAGGATTGCGACAACTTCTCCTTCATCGATTGAGAAAGCAATCTTATGCAGAATCTTACGGTTACGATACAAAAACTGGAGCTCTTCTACAGATAGAATCATCGTTTATACCCCCTTAGAAGTAAGTAAATGAAAGTCGGTGCCCCCATGAAAGCCGTAAGAACGGAAACCGGAAGCACATATGGTGCTACTATAAGCCTGGCTGCGGTATCTGATGCAAGAAGGAGAATTCCTCCAAGCAGGGTTGAGCCTGGTATCAGGTATCTCTGGTCGTCTCCTATGATTCTCCTTACCATGTGCGGGCAGATCAGCCCTACGAATCCGATTACTCCAAGAAAAGAAACAATAACTGCGGAGACAAGAGCAGCGATAATCATGCCGACTGTCCTTACCCTTTCAACATTGACGCCAAGCCCTTTTGCTGTTTCATCTCCTGCGTCTATGGCATTGTAGTCCCAGCGGTTAATCATGAAAAACAGAGTAGCAAGCAGCACAACACCTGTCATGATCTTAAGTTCCAGCCAGTTTGCTCTTCCTACATCGCCAAAAGTCCAGAAAACAACTGCTGCAAGCTGGGTATCATCAGCAAAGTACTGAAGGAACATTGTCCCTGCGGTAAAAAGTGAAGAAAGGGCAACTCCTGCAAGTACCATCACTTCGGGTGAAGATGCCCTGATTCGGGAGATGAGCAAAATTATCCCGGTAGCAAGGAGACAGAAAATAAAAGCTACCGTTGTTGTCAGATATGGGTTGTTAATTATGACGGCATCTGCAACGGTTGACTGCATTTTTCCCGTACCCAGAATGATTACGGAAACTGCAGCTCCGAATGCCCCTGCGTTAGAGATGCCCAGGGTAAAAGGGGATCCGAGAGGGTTTCGCAGGATAGACTGCATTACCACTCCTGCAGCTGAAAGCCCGGCTCCTGCTACTATTGCAGCAAGTGCCTGAGGGAGGCGGATATTCCAGATTATTGAGTCCCACTTGGCAGAGACGCTCTGTCCCATCAGGGTTTGCAACACCTCATAAGGAGGTATTGTTACTGCTCCTACGGAGATTGAATATATGAGCATAATAAATAGGAGCAGGAGCCCCCCCAGAATCCAGAAGCACTTTCTTCGTACATATACGAGATAATCTTCAGGAACTGCTCCGTCGGCAAAATGCACTTGTTTTTACCCTCCGTGTTACAATGGAATCTGTTTGAAGCCGGTATCATTATACTGCCCGTTCAGGTCGGAAAAGACGGGCTTGCCGAGGAAGAAAGTATATATCTCGTCGGCTTTGGCTTCAGGGTCAATATCCTCAAAACGGTCAGGGTAGAGAACCTTTCCTGCATAATAAGCGTTTGCGAGTACTGATTCATAGTTGGTGCTGTAGAAATTGTAGGGAATTACTCCGTAAACGTTGCCGTTTTTAACAGCTGAAAGTCCGGTAAGAGATGAGTCCGTCTTGAGTTCTCCGATGGCTCCTTCGTTCCCGAGCTGGAGAGTGCCTATGTCGATAAAGATGTATTCGGGGTCCCAGTCAACAAGAGCTTCTTTGGCAATGTCGGCATGGTCTGCACCCATTCCGGCTGCAACGTTATTTGCATTCACCCAGAGAAATGGCGCATAGGCTGGTTCTGTAGAGATTATCCCGTGGGCACCTGCACTGCTGACTCCTCCTACGTAAACAGTTTTTCTTTCGGATTCAGGAATATCTGCAGTCCTCTTTTCCAGATCCTCCATAGTAGCTTCGATATAGGCAATTACCTCTTCTGCCCTTTCCTCTTTGCCCACTGCCTCACCCATTACCCGGAGCGAGCTGTACATCTCGGCTTTCTTCTCCTCGTTGTTCAAAGACCCATAAGGGAATGAGATAACCGGGACGCCAGTTTTTTCCTGGAGACTGTCAGCTTCAGCGGCATTTGCTGCCGGCGCCTGGCCAGTTGCCCCGGCTTTCAGGACAACCTGAGGGCCGATGTCAATAATTTTCTCAGGGTCGTCTTTACCTCTGGCTTCTCCGATCAAAGGATAATCTTTAAGCTGTGGGTTTGCAAGGACATAGGGACGTCCTTCAATCTCAGCTTCCTGTTTTTCAAGGCTATCTACTCCGACCACAAGGTCCTGAGCCTGAAGATATACAAGATAACGCAGAGACCCTGCTCCTGAGCAGACAACACTTTCGACATTCTCAGGTATCGAGACAGTTCTGCCGAATCCATCAGTAACTGTAATGTCGCCAGATTCTGTTAATTCGTCAGTGCCTGTGCTGGTTCCGGCAACTTCTGCCTGTGCTTCACCTTTCACGTTTTCTTCAGGGCCGGATTCCCCAGTACACCCTGAGCTTGTGATCAGGGCAAGAATAAGCATTCCTATAAAAATAATTTTTTTAAATTTATTACTGGAATTTGTTTTCATGTTACTATCCTCTAATTTACTAGAGAAACAGTATTACATAAAGTTAACTAAATTTTTCTGTTAATTATTATAGATCATTAATTTTCTATTAATTGGTATAACTTATTAGTATTCCTCTTTTAACTGGTACTAATTAATAGGATAATCGTGAGCATATTGGAAACCTATTATTGCTTCTTAATGAAAATACGAGCCTATAAATTAGAAATTTTTAAGTTAGAGTATGTAAGAGCCTGGTTAAAGGGGCTGAATTCAGGGTAAGATAAATTCAATAATTGAATCTCATAAAGAAGAAAAATATCAACCGGAGAAGCTAAACCAGAAAAACTCTGAATCAGAAAAACTCTGAATCAGAAAAACTCAGAATCAGAAAAACTCAGAATCAGAAAAAGAATCGGAAAAAGAATCGGAAAAAACTCAGAGTCAGAAAACATACCCGGGAAAAGCCAGAAAGAAGAAAACCTGAATTTTAGTATTCAGGTTCCATCCCTTCAATTTGAGCGAAAGTTTTTTTCATTTCGGCTCCTTCTTCTACGCGTTGCTTTTTCGCTTTTTCATAATGAATAGCCTGGACTGCTACATTATAAAGTTTCTCCAGTTCATGAGCTGACTCCAGGGTGAGGAGTGAGAGAACCTGCGGATACTCTCCTTCGCGTACAACTATTCCTTTGAAAACATGTCCTACGGCTCCTGAAAGTTTTTCAACTTCTGCCGAGATCTCGTCTATACTCAGGTACTTGCGGTCCCCTTTAATTACTACCATTGCCCTGCTTGCTTCATCATAAACATTGGTCGAGAACAGGAGCCCTGAAGGAGAAAGAGAATTCTGGATTGTCGTTTTTACAGGCATATCTTTATCAGCCCTGAAAAAGCCGATAGTTGCAAGCCCTGCCCCTCCGCTCATTACTGTTTTAAAGTCGCCCAGGTCTGTTACCATCATCATCTCGCTATCAAGGGCATCGAGAAGGAAAAGAAGACGCTCTGCAACCATATCGTTTATGCCGTTGTAGGCTTCCTCAATATTTCCTCCGATATTTTTCAGGTACTGGTTATCAGCAAGTATAATTCCGTCTACCCCGCTCTGACGAATATCTCTTATTGAAAAAGCTGTGTTTTGAAGGTAGAGCGTTCCTTCTTCCCTGAAAGGGAGGACAACTACGCAATATACCGGATAATCATAGCGGTTCTTCATTTCCCTCACAAGAAGGGGAGTAAAAGAAGAACCTGTACCGCCTGAGGCCGAGGTCAGTACAAAAACAACATCAAAGTTTCCTCTTTCCTCAATTTGCCTCATAATCATCTCTTTATTTTCTTCAAATACCTGTTTCCCAACGTTCCTGTTTGCACCGACTCCATGCAAATGCGGGATGTGAATTCTATCCTTTGCTTTTGTAAACCTCATCTCCTTTAAGTCGTTGACTGCTGTGTTAAAGGCAAGGGTTTCAACATGGCTTTTAAATTTTTGTTTGGAATAGAATTTAGCAAATTTATTGCAGTTTTTTCCCCCACCCATTGCATGACGGTTAATGGAATCCAGAATTCTGTTTCCACACTGCCCGTTCCCAATTACCAGTATATTGAGCAAAAAACTCCTCCATTTAAATGTAGATTCCTATTTTTCCCGGACCGACTTAATCTCTATTTTTGTATTTTTAATATTTTTAGCCTTTAATTGCCCTCAGTATTTGTATTCCCTGTGCCGCCTGTATGTATATATGAACCCCAATGACAGCAAGAATTACTACCGGAATTACAATGTATAATGGATTTTTCAACAGAAAGTCAAACCTTCCTTCTTTCACGCTTATGCTGGCAGTTGAAAACTTATCGCTCTGCCTGATATTCTGGGCATCTATCCCGTTATTGTATTCGTAAGAAAGTTCGGAATTAATGGTGTATTTGCCTACTTCCGTTGCTTTTATAATGTAACTGAACTCTTTGTCATTATTGGGCTGCAGACTATCGAGGTATATTCTTGGTTTACCGCCTACGGTCTCAATCCCTTCGTCTCCACTGACATATTCCATACCCTCAGGAACCAGTAGGTCAAGGCGGACAGCCTCAGCAGGAGCATTTCCCGTATTTCTCATAATTATTGTTGATGTGACCTTTTCGTTCCTTTTAATAGATAAGTGATCCACATTCAATGTGGTTTCAATATCCGCCCTCTGCCTGTCTCCTTCAAGTACAGTAATTTTAGGAGTATTGGAAGAAGACTGGTATGTTTGGCCTGCACTGTTTGTATATGTTGCAGTTACGGCTCTAAGGTCAAAAGTCCCTGCCTCAGTTGCTTCCAATTTATAAATGCATACAAGGGTTTCAGGAACCGATTGGCCGAGATCAATTTTTGGCATTTTTGTCGAAACTTCGTAAGTAGTTTCTTTCAGGACAAAATGTTCCTGCTTGGGGTCCGTAAATAACACATCATATGCAGCATCATTTCCGGTAGCCCTTGCATTTACTGTAACCGTTATTACATCTCCCACTTCTATTTCGGATTTGTCCGTACTTTTGGTTACCACAAGCTTTGGATCTCCTGCAAAAGATGCCCCTGAGCGCCCTCTTTCAATAATCTCGTTAGTATAGAGATCTCCTGTGTTGTAGTTTGACATAGTAATCTCAACTGTAGCCCTGGGCAATACACCTCCCGTATGTACGGATTTCAGGCGCATCTGGATCTTGCCTTCTTCTTCGAAATCAAACTCGAAGCTTTCATTTACATCCAGCAGTCCGGTTGTGATTTTCCTGTCCCTTTCGTACACATAATATGATGCTGTGCCGGCTTCAGGAAAGATATCAGTGACTTCAATCACGTAATTATTAAGCTGATATACCTCTCCTTCCTCAATGTCTCCATCATATACCGTGGTTCTTGCGGATGCTGCACTGCCAAGCGCCAGCAGGATAAGAAACGAAAATAAAACAGTTCTGGTAATTCCTTTCAGCTTCAATTCTGCTACCTCAAAGACCTGATAAAAAAGTTATTTGCGGCAGGTCGTTTTCCTTCTAAATGTTTTTGAATCAATATCCCTGATCTACTTCTGAATAATGTGACTGTTGCCCGTGAACTTAAAATGGATGCATTTACTTCTTTGTCAATTATTTTATTAACCTTAATTGAAAAGCCGGATAAAAACCTGTAATTTTTTTATTCCCTACCTCTATTTGGCTGCAAAATAAATATATGAAATCTGATATTCTGTACCCCCATGAAAAATAAATTCCAAATCAAGTGGACCTTTAAAGATTTAATTTTACAGTTTTTTTATCTGGACTCTCTATTTGCTCTTCTTTATCATCATATATTTTTTTACTATTATCTTTATAATCTTTATTCTTTTCTTCCTTTTTATCTTTTCGGTGTTTTTAAATTTAAGGTGGAAAAATAAAACAAATTTATAAATATTATAAATTAGATGATGCAGAATAATTTAAAAGTAAATGGTATTTAAAAGAAAAAAATTTTTAAATGAAAAAGAAAAATATATTCTTTAAATTATACCAACCTGCGGAATGCTAAATTAATTGGTGAATTGCTATCAATGTCATATGTGATACAGAAATAGAAATGATAAAAGCTTACGAGGACCGGTTTGTTCCGTACTTTCATGCTAAAATTAATATTCAGGTTCTAATCCTTTAATCCGGGAGATCACTTTGTCCAGTTTAGCTTCTTCTTCTATTTTTTGTTTTTTTGCCTTCTCTTGCTGGATAGCCTGAAGGGCTGTATCATAGAGTTTTTCAATTTCATTGGCAGATTCCAGTGTTAGTACGGAAAGAACCTGCGGGTATTCTCCGGCAGATACGACTATCCCTTTAAAAACCTGTCCAACTGCTTCTGAAAGTTTTATGATTTCAGCCGAAATATCGTCCATATTCAGGTACTTGCGGTCACCTTTAATGATAACCATTGCTCGGCTTGCTTCCTCGTAAACATTCGTAGAAAAGAGCAGCCCTGTCGGAGAAAGTGAGTTCTGTATTGCATTCTTTACAGGGGTTTCTTTATTAGCCCTGAAAAAGCCCATTGTTGCAAGCCCTGCACCCCCACTCATTACTGTTTTAAAGTCACCCAGGTCTGTTACCATCATCATTTCGCTGTCAAGCGCTTCAAGCAAAAAAAGGATGCGTTCCGCAATCATGTCATTGATGCGGTTATAGGCTTCCTGAATATTTCCTCCGATATTTTTCAGGTACTGGTTATCGGCAAGTATTATTCCATCAGCCCCACTCTCCCTTATATCCCTGATAGAAAATGCGGTATTTTGCAGGTAAAGAGTTCCTTCCTCCCGGAAAGGCAGGACAAGAATGCAATAAACAGGATAATTATAGCGTTTTTTCATTTCTTTTATAAGAAGAGGAGTAAATGAAGAGCCAGTCCCTCCGGAAGCAGAACTGAGTATAAATGCTGCATCAAAATTTCCCGGTTCTTCTATCCTGCGCATAATTATATCTTTTTTTTCCTCAAAAACCTGTTTTCCTATATTACGGTTTGCGCCAACCCCATGCAGGTGTGAGATATGGACTCTGTCTTTTGCTTTTGTAAACCTCATCTCTTTGAGGTCATTGATCGCAGTATTAAATGCAAGGGTTTCGACATGGCTTTTAAACTTCTGTCTGGAATAAAACTTAGCCAGTTTGCCGTAGCTTCTCCCCCCTCCTAAAGCATACCTGTTAATGGAATCCAGAATCCTGTTTCCACACTGCCCGTTTCCTATTACCAGTATATTGAGCAAAAAACTCCCCCATTTTAAGGATACCCCTGCATTCTTCTCCCCTGCTGATCCATTTACTATTAATTTGAATATGATTTACTTTGAATATGGTTTACTTTGAATATGGTTTACTTTGAATATGATCTCTCAAAATATTTCCACTATTTTTAATACCTGTATTCTCTGTGCCTCCTGTACAGATGAAAACCAATGGCTGCAAGTATTATCAGGGGGATTATAATATATAACGGATTTTTTAGAATAAAATCGAATTTCCCTTCTTTTACACTCACGGTAAAACCTGCTGACTCATTTTTTTCTTTAATTTTTTCCTGGTTTATCCCGTCACTGTATTCATAAGAAAGCCTGGAACTTATGTTATAAGTTCCCACTTCCTTTCCTTTCAAATTATATGTGAACTCTTTGTCATTATTTGTCTGCAGGGTCTCGAGATATATTCTTGGGTTTCCACCAACATTTTCAATCCCTTCCCCTCCTGCGTATTCGAGGCCCTCAGGTATAAAGATATCAAAGCGCACAGCTTCGGCAGGGGCATTACCTGTGTTTTTCAGGACTATTATTGAAGTAGTTTCCTGGTTCCTTTCTAAAGAAGAGACACTGATACTCATTGTAGCTTCAACCTTTGCAACCTGCTTATTTCCTTCAGATACATTTATAAGTGGAATATTGGATGAAGACTGGTATACCTTGCCGGCACTATTAATATAACTCGCATTCACAGCTTTGAGTTCAAACGTTCCTGCGTCTGTCGCTTTTAATTTATACATATAAACAAGAGTTTCAGGGACCGACTCTCCATAATTGATTTCAGGAATTTCACTTGAAGTTTCAAATATGGTTTCTTCAAGGACAAAATGCTCCTGTTTTGGGTCAGTAAATGAAACATTATTTGCAGTGTCATTTCCAGCATTTCTTGCCTTTACGGTAACGGTTATGTTTTCTCCTACTTTTATTTCGGATTTATCTACGGTTTTTGTTATTACAAGATCCGGGTCGCCTGAATAGGTTGCACCGGAACGCCCTTCTTCAATAACTTTGTTTACAAAAAGGTCTTCTGTGCTGTAATTTGACATTGTTATCTCAATTGTTGCGCTGGGGGGCGATCCAGAATGTACAGATTTCACACGCATCTGAACTTTTCCCTCTTCCTCAAAATCAAATTCGGCACTTTCATTTACGTCCATTAGGCCGTTGGTGATTTCTTCCTCTTCTTCGTATACATAGTATGAAACTGTGTTGGCTTCAGGAAAAATATCTGTAAAATCGATTACGTAATTGTTAAGCTGATATGCCTGTCCTTCTTCAATATCCCCCTCATAAACAATACTTTCTGCACAGGCTGTACTGCCAGTTATCAGCAGGATAGAAAACGCAAATAAAATAGTAACGTCTACTCCCTTCACTTTCACCCCTAATACCCCAGATCCCCGGTAAAAAAGTTTTTCTAAAGCAGCCCTTATTATGCTTAATATTTCCAGAAAGCTATTTTATGCTCAGGTGAATATATGAATTTAATTATATTTAAGTTAATTATCCGATCTCGAACAGTTGACTGGCTTTTAACTTTAATCGTTTCTTAGCCCCAATTAATTTTTTGCCGTAAATACAATTGGTCTAGAGCAAGGCTAACTTATTTTTTACTCCCTTATCCTTAAAGCAAATATCTGTAATAAACTGTAATAAAACCGGATATGATATAAACCGGATATAATGTTTTTATTTTTTTCTTCCTCTCTTAGTCATTAAAAATCTTATTGTTATTTGATTACACCAAATATGTTTTAGACACTATTTGATTATTCAACTGCTTATGTCTCGCCAATATCTATCATTTCAAGGCTGATATCTATCCAGCTCGACTTATGTATAAGAGAACCCATAGAAATTACATCTACTCCTGTCTTTGAATAAGCCTCCAGGTTTTCGAGGGAAATCCCTCCCGAGGCTTCAACAATAACAGAATTTCTGAGCCCTTTTTTTTCAAGTATCTTGAGAGTTTCTTTAACTGCTTCGGGTTGCATGTTATCGAGCATAATAATATCTGCTCCAAGTCCTGCAGCAAGTAAAGCATCCTGTGCAGACTCAACCTCAACTTCTATTTTCCGTGTAAAGCTGGTCTTTTTGGCTGCTTTGACTGCGGCTTCTATTCCCATAAGTTTAACATGGTTATCTTTAATCATAACAGCGTCAGAGAGGTTAAATCTATGAGTGTCTCCTCCTCCGGCAGCAACAGCCAGTTTCTCAAATTTTCTTATTCCTGGAGTGGTCTTTCTTGTGCACGCAACCCTTGTAGTTTCCGAGTGCTTTCTCACAATGTCCGTGCATTTTTTTGTCAGGGTTGCAATGCCGCTGAGATGTCCCAGGAAGTTAAGGCTGATGCGCTCTGCCCTCAGGATGGATACGGCTCCTCCCCTGAGCCTGAAAATTATGTCTCCCTTTTTTAACTGATCCCCATCTTCAAAGTCAGTTTCAGCCTGGACCCCAAAATAATAAAATATCGATATTGCCTCATCTATCCCTGCAACCGTGCAGTCTTCCTTTGTAAATATAATAGCTTCGGCAGGCCTGTCCGGTACAATAGTGCATGAAACATCATCGTATCCCAGGTCTTCTTCTATGAAGCTTTCAATTTCTCTTATAAACATATCTTTACCCTTTTAGTCTATGTCTCCTGCATTTATAAGGGGCACGGACATTCCGGGGTTTTCTATCTCTTTACAGCCATAAAAATGAAATAATAACCTGGTTTTAAATGTGGAAACCGAATTACGCTAAATACGTCGCACAGGCATTTTCCGATTCCCAGGCTGTGATACTGGTAACCCTTACTCCAGGATCTTTGAGCATGTTTTGAAGGGAATTTGCAATATATACGGCAATATTTTCCGAAGATGGTGGATTGCTGTCGTCAAAATAATCAAGTTCGTTCAAAAAATTGTGATCCAGCCTTGTCATGATTTCGGATACGTTCTGCTTTAATTCTCCGAAATCCACCAGTATTCCGGCATCATTGAGCTTTTCTCCAGCCACACAGACTTCTATCTTCCAGTTATGCCCATGGAGTTTTTCACACTTCTTAGCCACCATCTTAAGCTGGTGAGCTGCTGCAAAATGGGTAATGACTTTTAACTCAAACATAGTTGTTCAATCCCCTTTATGAATTTCAAAATACTGTCCTTAAATAAATATCTTTCCAAATATATCGGTAGTCGTTTTTATAAAAACAGGTTATTTTTATCATCCTCAATAAACTAATAAAAGGTAACATAGGCTGAACAGAATCCAATAATAGTAATTATAACAAAAAGTAATTTTTAAGACTGGAAAATCTGGAAGCACCTGGGACCGAACTGAAAATCGCATGGATATTTTTCTCTTATATGAAATGGTTTCATAGAAGGTTTAAAGAGAGAGAAAGGAGTACAGTACTCCCGTTCCCGGAACTATTCTGTGCCGGGTATATAAATAAATTCTAATATAAGCGATAATAGTTGAATAAATCGCTTATAGTTGATTGAAAACATCAGCAAAATGATAATTAAATCGAATTAAATCGAATTTATTAATTATTCTCAGGAGCCTGGAATACTGAAAATAGGAATTATTGGTTGCGGTTTCATTGGCGGACAGATTTGCAGGGCAATTGACAGCGGAGAGATTGATGCAGAGTTATATGCACTCTGTGATTCCTCCGAGAGCAAAGCCCTTGAACTTGCCACTTCTCTGAAAACGTGCAGACCTGCATATATGAAGATCGAAGAACTCATACGCAGTGTAGATCTTGTTGTTGAAAGCGCCTCCCAGAATGCTGTCAGGTTCATCGTACCTCAGGCCCTTCAGGCTGGGTGTAACGTGATGGTTCTGAGTGTTGGTGCCTTTGCTGATAAAGAATTGAGGGAGACTCTTTTCGGGCTTGCAAAACAGCATAACTGCAAGCTTTATTTCCCTTCGGGCGCAGTTGTCGGAATCGATGGGATAAATTCAGCGCGTGCAGCCGGGATTTCTTCTGTCACTCTGACCACCAGAAAACCTCCTTCGGGACTTATGGGAGCTCCTTATGTTGTGGAACACGGCATAGAACTTGAAAAGCTCGAAGAAGAGACCGTACTTTTTGAAGGGACTGCTTCGGAAGCTGTAAAAGCTTTTCCCGCAAACGTTAACGTGGCAGCCACTATAAGCCTTGCAGGTATAGGTTTTGAAAGGACAAAGGTAAAGGTGATAGCTGATCCTTCACTTTCAAGAAACGTGCATGAGATTACAGTGGAAGGAGAGTTTGGAAAGTTCTGTACGAGAGTGGAAAACCTTCCTTCCCCGGATAACCCTAAAACAAGTTACCTTGCAGCTCTTTCCGCAATTTCTACTTTGAAAAAGCTCCTTAATCCTGTCCAGATAGGAACCTGAAGCTATTAAGATTTCGATCTTAATTAAAGTTGAAAAGTTACAGCCTATCCTGTTTCAGCCTATCTTATGCCTGTGTGAACCTGAAATCTAAGAAAATAGCTTAGATTACGGAGGCTTCCCAGTAATTATTTTCTATTTATTTTCCTTTTTTATTCTAAATTTCTTCTTTTTCTTCCTCAACCAGGTCCCCGTAACCTTTCCGGGATAGGAGGCTGGCTGTGTTCACAAACATTATATAGGACGGGAGAGTTAAGCAGATACATCCCAGGAAACAGCGTATGTGCGCGAAAAAAGCTTTATGGATAGAATCTTCCTTACTGCACTTTTTTACGTTTAATATGCCCTTTCTACTTAAACGCAAATAAATTAAAATATCACCGGAGCTATGTCCAGGTTCGGAATCTTTCTATTAAAAATTTCCATTAAAATCGTTCTGGTTAATCTCTCCGGTTAATTTCTCTAACACTTATGGTGGTCCCATGCAGCAAGCAGACCTTATAAAAAGGATTAAAGAATTGAAGTTAAAACGGAATGCAGTAATTCTTTCTCATTATTATTCCCGCCCTGAGGTCCAGGATATTGCGGACTTTGTCGGTGACTCCCTCGCCCTTAGCCAGGAAGCCGTTCGCCAGGATGCGGAAGTTATCGTTTTTTGCGGTGTCCATTTTATGGGAGAAAGCGCTGCAATCCTCTCTTCGAATAAAATGGTTTTGTTACCCGAAATTGACGCTACCTGCCCTATGGCAGATATGGTAAATGTAGAAGGCCTTAAAAAATTAAAAGAAGAGCATCCTGATGCGCCTGTAGTCTCTTATGTGAACAGCTCGGCTGCAATAAAAGCAGAATCTTATATCTGCTGTACCTCTGCCAATGCTGTCGAGGTGGTAAACTCACTGGATGCCGACGAAGTAATTTTTGTGCCTGATAAAAACCTGGCTGCTTATGTTGCAGCCCGGACAGGCAAGAAAATCATTCCCTGGGAAGGACACTGCCCTTCACACCACCAGATCCTGAAGGAAGACGTCCTGAAAATGAAAGAGAAACACCCTCAGGCTAAATTCATTGCCCATCCCGAATGCCGCCCCGAAGTTCTTGAACTTGCAGACCACATTGCGAGCACGCGCGGTATGATCTTATACGCAAAAAGATCGCCTGCACAGGAGTTCATAATAGGCACGGAATGCGGGCTCATTCACGGGCTTCTTAAAGCAGCTCCCGAAAAGAAATACTACTGCATCTCTGAATTTGCCTGCTGTCCCAGCATGAAAATGGTTAACCTTGAGAAAATCCTGGCTTCGCTTGAAAAAATGGAGAGCAAAGTAACTGTCCCTGAAGATGTAAGGATCAGGGCAAAGGAAGCTCTTGACAGAATGCTTGCAGTAAAATTAAAATAAATATTTTATTCTTTTTTTATTTTATTCTTTTTTTATTTTATTCTTTTTTCTTCTTCTGCTTTTACTCTTTGATGAGGACACCTTTTTATTTTTTAAGGACATGTAAAAAAAGAATTAAAGTAAGTGAGACAATTTAGAGTAAGTGAGGTGGCACCTCACATACTTTATTCTGAAATAAATGACTGGAATAATTTATTCAGATCTTTTTCTTTAATACTCCGTATCCCGCAATAATCATAAACAATGGTAGAGCAATTGCCAGAAACATTTTAGCCGCTCTTAAAGGCTCTTTGGCTATGCCGTTCTCTCTACCTGTCAGGGTTCTTAGAGTTTTCTGCAATTGGGTTTTTCCCTGTTCCGGATTGTACTCAGTTATAGCAAAGAAGGAATATCCGGGGGTCTGTGATTCAAAATACAGGTATTTTTCATCTTCTCCGGTCTTTTTCGTGTCAAGAGGTTTCCAGCCTTCATCTTTATTATACCATTGAAGCGTCACCAGAGATTCGTTAATGTTGTTACTTCCTATCCAATTCTTTTCAACTCTGAACCCTACCAGTCCGTTTTCAAGGGAAGTAGGAAGTCCAGCTGCATTTTCTCCTATCCAGATATTCACATGTTTATATATTTCCCCCTCAGGGAGCACAGGAACAAGAGTGGATTTTCCTCTAAGGACTTCCACAATTGCCGTTGTTTTCCTGAATGTCCTTATTGCATCATATTCTATATGGGTTACACAGGTGACGTTTTCCGGGAAAACATATTCAATATGATAGCCGCTTATTACATTTCTGGTAGCAAGCTCTTTAACTTCGATATTTGTTACAGGTTCGGTGGAGATGCCGCTTCCCATGCTGCTGGGCCCGGAGTCCGAATCCGAACCTGAACTGGAAGAGTTCGAGCTGGAGTTCGAGGTTGAACCGGGACTGGAACTTGAACTGGAGGAATTAGAACTTGAGTTCGAGGTTGAACCAGAACTGGAACTTGAACCTGAACTGGTATTTGAATTGGATCTGGAATCCGAGTTAGAGCTGGAACTACTACCTGAGCTGCTTTTTGTCCCGGATTTTACATCTGAGCCTCCATTTGAGCCATCCTCTGAACTGTCATCTGAGTCATCGTCAGATCCTCCATTTGAACTGTCATCAGATCCTCCCTCTGAGCCATCCTCTGAACTGTCATCCGAATCATCATCTGAATCGTTTTCTGAGTCCTCAGATCCATCTGAACTATCACCATCTGAGCCGTCGGAGTCGTCATCTGAGTCGTCCTCTGAATCATCAGATCCTCCATCTGAACCATCATCCGAGTCATCGCTTGGGTCGTCTTCTGAGTCGTCATCAGTTGAATCATCAGTTGAATCATCACCCGAATCATCATTTAAGTCATCAATTAAGTCATTAATTAAGTCATCAAATGAGTCATAGGTCGAACCACCGGTTGAGTCGTCTGTCCCAGAATTATCAGCTCCTGAGTCTGTTCCCGAATCATCGGTTCCAGTGCTTGAATCTCCTGGATCCTTACTTCCGCTGTCTCCACTGATATTATCTGCAGCAGATGCCACGTGAGGAGTCATTCCAGGAATTATTAGTATTATCAACAATACATAAATTAAAGAACTTAAAAAATGGGGTTTCATTTTTACTGGCCTCCGCCCGCACGTCCATACATAGAAATCTCTACTGTACCGTAAGTCATTAACAATTTATTATACTATTCATATGAAAAAAAATAATTGAGTCTCTCTAACACTTTTCTTTAATGAATTTGGGATCCAAAAGAGTAACTCTTAACTTATAGTACGTGACAGCCCGGGTTTCCTCAGAAAAAAACAGGCGATAATTGTGTTTTATATAATGCTTCATCTGGAAACCCGCTCACTCGAACCCTTAATCTTCGCTTCACAGATCGAGCTTTTTTATATAAACGCTTAAATCTTATTTTACTGGTATAAGTTTCCAGTTTTCTTCCTGGTAAGAGAATGGTTTTCTTCCTGCTAAAATACAGGAGTATTATCCCTGAGTATCTTTTTCTCGCAATTTTAAGTAAAAATCAGCAGGCAATGTTTAAGCACCGGGCAGGTGATGTTTAAAAAGCAGTCATTATTTACATAGACTGATAGAATTTTGGTAAAATTTTAATACTTTATAATGCTGTTTCTACTGATGTCTGCCGGAATACGAACATATCTGGAGCTTATGAGATACGGAAACTGCTTCATGGCAGGTTTTGCAGCCGTAATAGGAACTTTGATAGCGTTTAATATCCTGATTTCCGGGCCTTTAAGTTCAGATTTTGCTGGGGCTTTCCCTTTCCTTAATGCAGGTCTGGTATTTCTGGCAGTGTTTCTGGTTTCGGGTGCTGGAAATGCGATTAACGATTATTTTGACATCAGAATAGATTCTATCAACCGCCCGGAAAGGCCAATCCCATCCGGGAGGGTAAAGGCAAAAGAGGCACTCTACTTCTCTTATCTTTTGTTTGCTCTGGGCACTCTGCTAGCTTTTTCTATAAATTCTATCTGCGGGTTAATTGCTCTTTTTAATTCAATGCTTCTGATCCTCTATGCAAAAACCCTTAAAGGCACGCCTCTTTTAGGAAACCTGAGTATAGGATACCTTACCGGTTCTGTCTTTTTATTCGGAGCTTCGGTTTTCGGATTGGGAGGAGTTAAGGCTCTTTCCGTACTTTTCCTGCTTGCTGCCCTTGCCATTACTGCCCGGGAAATCGTAAAGGATATAGAGGATATGGAAGGGGACAGGCAGGAAGGAGCAAATACCCTTCCTCTCAGGATCGGGGCGAAAAAAGCAGGCTATCTCGCAGTGCTTATAGGGCTCCTTGCAGTAACCTTAAGCCCCCTGCCTTATTTATTGTCCATTCTTGGCTCGCGTTACCTTTACCTTGTCTTCCTGGCAGACCTCGGGTTCCTTGCAGCCGTTATACAGCTTCTTGTACGGAACAACCCTACAAAGTCCTCTAAAATGTTTAAAATAGCCATGTTCTTTGCCCTGATAGCTTTCATTGCCGGGGTATGAACCTGGTTACATATTCAGCAGATAGGTTTCCTGCCTGCTACGAGCTCCATTGAAAAGGAATGGATATTTTCAAGTTCTTTTTCTATGACTTCTGCTGCCTCTTTCTCCACCTCACCTGCTGCACCTTTTTTCATGATCAGCTGCGCAGTTGCAATCTGAGGCTGGTCAATAGGAGTCCCTATTTCACTCAGGAGCCAGACATATACCTCTGAGACATCGGGAACCTGCCTGTATATCTCTGCAGCTATCCTGTGTGAAAGGAGGTTGTAGATTTTTCCGATATGGCTCACAGGGTTTTTCCCGGCTGCAGCTTCGCTGCTGACAGGTCGGTTTAAAGGAATTATTCCATTTACGCGGTTTCCGCGACCGACTTCTCCGCAGTCTGCGTCTTCTGCAGATGTTCCGGTAACGGTTGTATAGATTCCGTCCATCCCCCTGCCAGGCATGTCCAGAGTATTAAGAGAAGCAGTAGGTCTTGCACACATGCAGGCTTCAAACTCAGCCCTTTCTTTTTCTGCAAATTCGGCAGTAAACTCTTCTATCCTGTCATGAAGTTCCATCTTCTTTTCAAAATAGTCCTCTTCGGATTCTACATACCTGTCCACAAAAGGTGCGGCTACTGTCAGGTGCACATTCTCTTTATGCCTGAGCCCCATGACCTTTATGTCTTCTCCGGATTCGGGATATTTTTTCTTGAACCCTTTTGAGTTAAGGTAGCGTTCGGTCTCAAGAACCAGCCTTTCGGTAGGGCTCAGAGGCGCATATCCTACTGCTGCGGATGTATCATTTGCCCCGAGAACCTTTCCTCCTCTGCTAAAGATATCCGTGAGTTCTGCAGAACCTCTTTTAAGTTCAACCTGGTAAATGAGGTTTTCAGGATCTACAAAGCGGAGTTTTTCCGAGAACCATTCTTTTGCCGTATTTACTGCGAGCCCGGAGACATCGATCTCAACTCCTTCGTATTCGAAAGTTGCCCTATCCCCGATTATCAGCCGCATTGGGCTTACAACCCTGCCTCCTCCGAATTTTCCTTCAACTTCCCCTGCCACAAGCATTCCCTTGTCTATGTTATGGTGCAGGATGGTTCCGAAAGTTTCAAGATATTTCTGGCTGAGGTTTACGGAAATCTGTTCCATAACCGCGTCGCAGATATAGTCCGGATGACCAAGCCCTTTTCTTTCAACAACCTCTACCTTCTGTCGGTAGACTTCCGAAGCTTTCAACTCTTCAATAACAATATTTCTCAAACTCTTTCCCCCAGATCCCCTTTAAGGGCGTAATAGATACCAATTTGATATTAGTAATGTAAGTCAAAACAGCTAATTAGTATTTGCCAGTATCTGTGTTTATCAATAAATACCGCGGTGAAGCAGGCAGCTAGGACGCAAATAAATTGAAAACGCGATATGTGAGACTAATAAAAGCGGATAGATTAATAAAGGCGGAGCAGTTAAAATACCTTCCAGGAAACACCTGAACCTGACAGGATCTCAAACGAGTTTATCGTTTTCTTTATGATACGCCTGAACCTGCAGGATCTCAAACGAATTCTTCAGCTCCTTTGATCCTGTAATAACCTGTTAAAAGAAATCCACTTCCTCTGAATAATCTATTCTCTTTTTATCATCTTTCTCCTGTTCTTTTCCACCTTCCGGGCCGTGCCTTAGATACTCTTTAATCATCATAGGGAAGGTATTTGCAGGCACGAAGCGGACTCCAAGCTGTTCCGCCCATTTTTCAATCCCGTAGTCACTTGCAACAACAGCCGCATCAAGCTCTTTGGCAAGAATCAGGACATCAATATCCGGTGCACTGTCAAGGATTCCATACCTCAAAGCTGCTCTGTATTTGTTCCTGAATTTGCCGATTATTCCCCCAATGACCTCTCTTTCAACCTCTTCTCTGTATTCTTTTTTGTTACTTTGCGGATTTTCCATAAAGAGACACTCGGTTGCTGCCTCCCATATTGCATCCTCTGCAACCCCCATCCCGCGGTTGATTCTCTCTCTCATGTAAGACACATATTCGTGGAAGATCTGTGAGGTTACGTCTACCCTGTAGCGGTCGGGAGACTTTTTCACAAGCCAGGTGTCTATCTTTGCAACCACCTGCCTGTCACAGCCGTTACGGCTTGCAAATTCGTACATCTCCTTGTACACCGATGGGTAGGGAACATAACAGCTAATCCCGAACTGCAGGCGGGCATCGGCTATAAGGTCCAGTATTGCTTTCATCCCTTCGCACAGGGACGTATAACCCATGACTTCCCGTGTCTGCAGATCCGTCAGTGCTGTGGTGTCCAGCACAAATCTCTGCTTAAGCATTTTTTCGAGTCCTTTTACGATCTTTTTTCCCTTCTTATGTATTGATCTAGATCAATAAAATTCTTTGTTTTATGTATTTTTAGCTTAGCTCGATTAAAATGGATAACTGTATATAGTTTTAGATCTAATATTTACATAGGGAAGTTTAAACCAGAGATAAAAAGCGGTTTGAAACATACTTTCTGAATTTGTTTTCTTAGGTTGTTTTCTCCAGTGTATCGAATATTTCCGGAGAGACATTTTAATTAATTTAATTATGTTTCTTCCGTTTAGACTTTGCCCAGCCCTGGGCAAGCTTCTCTGATAAAACCCGGAAACCTGCATTATCCGGCAGGGTGACGGATTCTAATAAAAGGTGCGAGAGGACTGAGTTGAAGCAGAAATCCAGGTAAATGAATTGACTCGGTATAATGGAAAACAGAATAAAAATGGGGAATTAAATGAGCGCGGACACGGAGAGTTTGAAACCTTTTGTAGACTCAGCACAGGGTTTTGTGAAGATTCCTCTTAAAAAGGGAGGCGGCACGATGAAAGAATACTGTAATATCTGTGGTCGGGAACTGCTTGAAGATGTGCTAGTCGTGGATACCAGTCTCGATATGAAACCGATCAAATTTAAAGACGTTCACGGTGATAAATCTGATCTGATATGCATTGAATGTGCAATCGATTCGGTTGAAAACCCGCCTTTTGTATGCACAAGGTGCGGACAACCAATTGAGTTTAACGAAAAATTCTATGTATTCAGGGAAGCGACTACAAAGCCGGGTGGTCCGAAAGTAGATTTCAAAGAAACCTGTTTGGGAGACAAGTATATCTGCATCACATGTTTCGATGAGACAATGAATCCCGAATATGAAAAGGAAGAACTTTGACGAGAAAACTGGTATAACGCCTGCGGTGGAGTTCTTTTCTCTACCCCTTCATTTACTTACAGGTTGAAATTACAGGTTGAGATTTCTCAGCCGATCAACAAAAAATCAGGATTGAATGCCTGAAACTATTGTAACGCATGGAACAATGTGAGTAAAAGTAGCGTTCCGGTTCTCTAGCTAACCTGTGAGACTATTTCTATCTTTCACTCCCATTTTCCTTTGAATCTCCAACTCTTTTTATTTTGTGCTAATGTATTAAAAATGAGCCATACTGAGATGAATGGACTTTAATTCTATGAAGGCACAAATATTGATTTAGTATGGATGTAAAAGCTCTATATCGTAAAAACCGCATAATTCATCAAACTTAAGAGTGGATTCATTCCTTTATTGTATTTCATAGTTTCAGGGGGAAGCTGGTTGAACGGAGACAATATTATTGAACTTGAGGATACGAGCTGGGGGCAGAGAGTAGAAGAATCAAAAAAGCCTGTTGTTGTAATGTTTTACAGCCCTGTCTGCCCGTATTGCAAAGCTATGGAACCGTATTTTGAGGAATATGCCAGGGAGTACGGTTCTTCGGCAGTTTTTGGTAGAATAAATATAGCAGTAAACCCGTGGACTGCAGAGAGGTATGGAGTTCAGGGTACTCCGACTTTTAAGTTTTTCTGCCACGGGAGACCAATCTGGGAACAGGTAGGCCAGATCTATCCTGCAATACTGAGGAACGCGGTAAGGGATATGATCCAGCACGGCGAAGAATGCGTAAGAAAAAGCACTCCAATAGGACAGGATATTACAGGATACGCATAATTCAGGTCAGGTGTAATGCGGCCTTTTTTTTCCTTTTTCTTTTTTCTTTCCTTTATCTCTGTATATCTCTTTTTTTACAAGCCCGTACTCGTCAAAAGTAGTATGGATAGTGCTGAAAATGCTGAATACAGTACTCATGCATGTGGATACGTAAAGAGCAATCATAATTGAGATCTGGTACTTGATTGCGAGCATAGGACTTGCACCTCCGAGGATCTGCCCTGTCATCATTCCCGGAAGGAAGACGAGTCCTGCAGTTGCGATATTTGCAAGGGTTGGCTTGAGGGCTGAACGAAGACATTTTCGAATATAGGGCATAAGGGCTTCGTACCTGCTTGCTCCTAGAGAAAGAGTGTAAAGATACCTGTTTTCATTCCTGCGGATGTCCTCGTAAAACTCTCCCATGCCAACAATATTGCCCCTGAGCGAATTCCCAAGAATCATACCTCCTATAGGGATCAGGTAGCGGGCTTCAAGGAGGTTTCCGAGGTCAAGCACGAATTCGTTAAAATATAGAAGCACGCTTATATTTGCTGCCGTGAAAGAAAGTATAACTGGAAAAAATAATTTTTCCATTTTAAGTTCCACGTTACCTATGGTTGTGTAGCTCGCAATTATAACCATTCCGATAACCCATGCCAGGTTCAGAATTCCATTGTTCAGATCAAAAACATAGGTCAAAAATATCCCCACAAGGACGAGCTGTACAGTCATGCGAGTAACAGCATCTATGGTTTTTCTGGAGATATGGAGTTTTATCCTGTAACTGATTGCAAGAGGAATTGCAAGCAGCAAAAAACAGAGCATCAGGGAGGTTATTGATATATCAGGGCTTGCCATGCGATAATTCCTCTTTTCATTTTCTGGTATTATTCTATTATTTTTTTCCTGTTTAGATGTGACCCTTTTTAAGACTCAAAATTTTTAGATCCCAGGATAGAAGCTACACTTTTAAAATGAAGCTACGCTTTTTGAATGAGGCTATACTTTCTGAATGAGGCTATACTTTCTGAATGAGGCTATACTTTCTGAATGAGGTTATACTTTTTGAATGACGTTATACTTTCGGAATGAAGCTATACTTTGGAATGGATCCTGCCCTTTATGAATAGTACTCAATCAGTCCTGTTCTTACCTATTTCCACAATCTCGATTTCCTTTCCTTCCCATTCGCGGTCGTGAGAAATTATGAGAAGTGTCCAGTCTTTATGTTTAAGGAAATGGTCAGCAACCTTTTTTTTAAGTCCTGAATCAAGAGCCGAGGTTGCTTCGTCGAGGAGAAAAATATCTCTTTCAAGCATCAGGGCTATTAAAATTCCTATCCTCTGCTTTTCTCCTCCTGAAAGATTTTCAAAGTTTTTCCCGAGTATGTCCCTTTCCAGTTCAAGCTCGTTCATAAACGTATGCAGCTTTTGAGGATTCATTTTATCCCTGTTGGGCCTGTAAGCATGAACTTCCTCAATCAGGTCCTTTACAGCCCCTTCTCCGAGATCCGTATCCTGGGAAACGTAAGCTACCTCCCTTCGGACCTGCCAGGCTACCTGAGGATTTAAAGGCTTTTCTTTGTAATAGACCGAGCCTTCGGAAAGCTTTTCAAACCCCAGGAGTATTTTGAACAGGGTTGATTTGCCGGTTCCTGATTTCCCTTTCATAAGGACCTTTTTTCCTCTGGGAATGCAAAGGGAGAAGCTGGAAAGCAGTTTTTTGCCCCCGAAACTTATTCCGACATTTTCATATCTTATTATTTCATCCTGCATTCTTGTCCCCTTACTTTCAGGTTATTCTCTATTAATACGTCCCCAGAATATTTTCCTGCAGATTTTTGTTTGCTTCTTCAGGTTTTTTGTTGAACAGCTATTGAACAGGTTTTCTTTCATCCCCTGGCTTTCATCCCCTTGAAGAGAAAGTTTATCTATACTTAGGTGTTCACATAAATCGTTTATAGTTACCTTGCGCGAGGATAATAACGATTGCTCAAAGTTTAAAACAGACTATCCTGAAAATGTATGGACTCTCAGGACACTTGAGATCTTTATTTACTTCAGCTTATACTTTGACATAATTATATTTTAATATCTTAATAATTTTTTAATCTCTGAGGAACAAAAGATGGATTTTGAAGCTTCTGCTAAAAATCTCACTACTCCGGTCAAAGGGGCAAAAATAGTCCCGAATATGACCGTAGACGAGCTTGTAAAGGAGTATGCCGGTTGCGCCTTTGGAGCAGGCAGGCTGGCTGAAGCCGTTGATATCTATTATGAGATGCTGGCTTCCGGGAAAACTACGAAATTTTTCGGGCTCGCAGGAGCAATGACACCTGCAGGCATGAGGAATATTGTTGCAGACCTTATCCGGGACGGATACATAGATGTGCTTGTCACTACAGGCGCCAATATGGTTCACGATACCGTTGAAGCTCTCGGTCTTCACCATTACAAAGGCTCGGACTGCGCAAATGATATTCAGCTCAGGCATGAATGCATTGACAGGATCTATGACGTTTACCTCCCTGACCAGCACTTTAGCGACCTTGAAGAATTTCTGCAGAGCGTTTATTCAGGGCTTCCGCAGGAAAAGCTTTCTATCCGGCAGGTACTTACCGAAATCGGAAAAAATCTTGACGATGACTCCTCAATCCTGAAAACCGCTGCCGAAATGGGCGTTCCTGTTTACTGCCCTGCCCTTCAAGATTCTGTAATAGGGCTTCAGGCCTGGCTGTACAAAGAAGGAAACCCTCTTCATGTGGATGCTTTTGCGGATATGCATGAATTCATGGAAATCTGCTATAATGCTGAAAGCGCAGGTGCCATGCTGCTTGGCGGGGGAGTTCCCAAGAACTATATCCTGCAGTCCATGCTTGTAACCCCCAGGTCCTTTGATTACGCAATCCAGCTGACAATGGACCGTCCGGAGACCGGAGGCCTGAGTGGAGCAACCCTTGACGAAGCCCAGTCCTGGGGAAAGGTCGGGGAAGATGCAAAATCGGTAACCGTTTACGCAGATGCAACAATCACACTACCAATTATTGTTTCGGCTGTAAGGACGCGCCTTTCCAAGAGGTAATTTGATGGAAAAGAATACCCATATGATCCTTGCCATGGACGTAACCGACAGGGAAGAAGCTCTGAAGATCGCAGAAGATGTCCAGGAATTTGTGGACGCAATAAAAGTAGGGTATCCTCTTATTCTTGCTACCGGGCTTGACATAATAAGAGACCTTGCAGAATTTGCCCCGGTGATAGCAGACTTCAAGGTTGCAGATATACCCAACACAAACCGCCTCATCTGTGAGCAGGTTTTTGAAGCAGGAGCAGATGCGGTTATTGTTCAGGGCTTTACGGGCAGGGACAGCCTTGATGCCTGCATTGAAATTGCTTCCGAATATGGAAAAGATGTCTTTGTCGTAAGCGAAATGAGCCACCCCGGAGGAGCCGAATTCATGCAGCCGATTGCAGAGGCGATTGCAAAAATGGCGCTTGAAGCAAGAGCCTTCGGCCTTGTTGCTCCAGCCACACGGCCGGAAAGGGTAAAGGAAATAAGGAAAATTATCAGGGACAGGCTTACTATTATCTCTCCGGGTGTGGGTGCCCAGGGAGGAAAAGCCTCTGATGTGATCGCCGCAGGGGCAGACTGGGTGATCGTGGGCAGAAGCATCTACAAGGCGGAATCTCCAAAAGAAGCTGCTCGTGAAATTGCTGAAGAGATTCAGGCTGAGCTCGGCGGAAAGAACTGAAAAATATTATATTTATCTTGAGAAGAATAACTCAATAGAAAAATCATTAAATTACGTGCCTGTGATGAAAAATCTGGCTGATTTCATGATGAGCCCTATGAGTTCTGAGGCACATATTTAACACTTTTTTAAACAGATGTCCGTATTTCGGATTGCCTAATTGTTTTACGGGATGATTGTTATGCGAGATTACCGTTTCCGCAAGTTAACAATCTCCACAGATCAACGAACTCACTCATTCCAGGCCCCATTTTTTCCTGAACTCGAGCTTCTGCTGGCTGTTCATCCAGTGGCTGCCGTCACAGTAGGGCTTGTTCTCTGACTTCCCGCAGCGGCAGAGGGTTACTCTGTTCCGGGATTCGTACATGCTGCCATCTGCAGATTCAATGGGAACACCGCCTCGGACCCAGAGGGGGCCTTCACAACTTTTTTGTTTGTCGTGAACAAGTACAATGGATGGTTCAAATTCCTTTTCAAATGGTTTACCTGTTTTCTTATCCCACAGGACCAGCCGTCCGGACGGACAGATCATGGCTTCCTCTATAGCGGTCTGTCGGGCTTCCGGGTCGTCTGATTTTTGTATGAGGTCCCTTATCCCTCCAGCCCTCTGGCAGAATCGGGAATGATCGCAGAGCTCGTAGACATCGGTGAGTTTCAGGTAAGGACCTTCAAACGTTTCCGCTTTTTCCAGGTAAGGCTTTCTGCTGGCTGTTTCGCTGCCGTCAAAACCGATCTTGCGGTGAGCCCCATCACAGAAGGGCTTGTTACTGGATGAGCCACAGCGGCACAATATATAGGCATTCTGCCGGGGGTATTCCTTTATATCAATCAGTTCTCTGGTGTGGCCAGCGTCGTCTGCAACAATCGCCTGTTCGAAAAGCGGCACTCCACCTGTAACCCGATACGGTCCATCCTTGATTATCTTAATCCTCATTTCTTTATCATTGACTGCCATAATCATAATCCCCCATTACCTCTTATAATGCAGTACTGGATGTTTAGTCTAACTATTTCCCTCTTTAATGATTTCTATATTTTTAAAATATTTTCTTTCAATTTTACTTCTATTTTCAGCTAACTTTCTTTTAACTTTTTATATCTAAAGCATTAGCTTTTAAAGTTTTTTAACTAAAAGAAGGGTCCAGATTTTTATCTTACAGGAGATTTTTCATATCGAGTCAAATAACAAATCATAAAGGAAGTGCTTTTAATCATGCAGGATAAATTACTGAGGCAGGTGAACTCTGTATGAGAATAGCAGTGTGCGGGAAAGGAGGAAGCGGAAAGAGCACTATTTCTGCTCTCCTTGCAAAGCAGATGGCAAAAACAAAAAATGTGCTTGTACTTGATATTGATGAGTCCAATTACGGACTGCACAGCCAGCTCGGACTGGCAGCTCCGCGGGACCTTATGGAGTACTTCGGAGGAAAAAAAGGCTTTAAGGAAAAACAGAGGGCAGCTCCGAAGAAAACACAGTTCTGGGGGCTTGCAGCCAATGGAGAAACTTCTGGGAAGCAGGAGCAGTCCCGGTTTTTCAAAGAAAGATGGAACTTTTCCGACCTGCCTCCGGAGTTTGTGGAACAGAAAGGGAACCTGAAACTTATGGCTGTTGGCAAGATAAAAGATTATGGAGAAGGCTGCGCCTGCCCCATGGGAGTCTTGACAAGAGAGTTTCTTGAAAACCTGGACCTGGAGAAAAATGATTTTGTAATCGTGGATACCGAAGCCGGAACTGAGCATTTCGGGCGCGGGGTTGATAAGGACTTTGACCTGATCCTTGTAGTTATCGATCCTTCTTACGAATCCCTCAAGCTTTCTAAAAAGTTTGATGAATTTGGCGGGCAGTGCGGCTGCAGCGTCTATTTCGTGCTTAACAAAGTCGAGTCGGATATAAGGGAAGAGATGATGGCTTCAGTCAATTGTGTGAATGTGGTGGCCGAGATCCCTGCAAAAAGGGAGCTTTTCAAAGCGTCCCTTAAAGGTGAAGAATTCGACCTTGAACTTGAAGAGATCGCAAAACTTGCAGCGTTTGTGGAAAAAGCCAGCTCACCTGACCGTTGATCCATTTATTTATTACTTTATAATCTAAGTAGAAAAACAATCCCCGGCAAGGTCTGAAGGTTTGAAGCGTACATAAACCGCCAGAACTGAGTGCTCAGCTCCAGGAACTGATCCAGGAACTGATCCAGGAACTAAGTCGCCGGATTTCTTCCGGATAACGAAATTACCTGACGGTCTCCAGCAGGATTAAACATTAAGGTTAGGAGGCAGTATATTTCTCTTTTTTAATTGCTCCAAATTTGGGATATCAGCTTCTGTTCTTCTTAAATCTTTTTTCAGCTGCTTCAGCTCTACTTTGTTTGAAGTTGCTAAGTATGCTTAAGTATATGTAATTGCATAATTATATGCAAATGGAGAAAATTATGAAAAGGTTTACAATTTCAGTTCCGGAACACCTGAAAAAAGAACTTGATTCAATGCCTGATATTAACTGGGCAGAGGTGGCACGCAAGGGCATTGAAGACAAACTTAAGCGACTTGAGAAGTTTGAGGCTGTTGAAAAGAGCGGTGAATTGTGATGGCAACAATCACGGTACCTGTTCCAGATAACCTTTACAGGGAAATGGAACATTTCTCCTGGGTAAAATGGTCTGAGGTTGCAAGAAACTCTATCTGGAAAAGACTAATCTTTGAGAAGTATATAAGGTCTGGAGAACTCTCTGACGAGGATATGGAATTCTGCGATAAAATTGACTGGCATCCTGTGGATGAGCTATCTTTAAGGGAAGAATTTGTGCAAAAATTACAGGATTTGAAAAAGGAAACTCCCATCAAAGTTAAAGATATTTCTCAAATTTTTGATGGTGCCTAAAATTTTTGAATAATGCTTTGAGTGATTCAGATGCCATATGATCTTTTTATACTCCCGTCCTGTAAAAAAGAGATCGATAAAATATGTAAGAATAATTCATCATTAAAAAACTCTTTAAGTAAGAAAATCCAGGAGATCTGTGAAAATCCTTCTCACTATAAACCTTTGAGAAATGACCTCCATGGAATGCGCAGGGTGCATGTCCTGAAAAGTTTTGTTCTTATCTTTAGTGTAGATGAACAAGAGAAGTCCGTAACTCTTGTTAGTTTTTCACACCACGATACTGCTTATTCTCGCTAATCCTTTTTCACGGCAGTTTTCTGGCAGACATCGTTTTCACGGAAGCGGCTTATCCTGAGTGAACCATTGTTTTGATAGTTACCTGAAGGTCAGATAGAAACTCTTAATTATTAGACTCATAATCCTAAGTATTATGAGTCTATTCGTCAACCGATCTGAAGAGCTTGAATTCCTTGAATCCGAGTATTCACGGGATTCTTCATCACTTGTTGTGATCTATGGGCGGAGGAGAGTTGGCAAAACCGAGCTTGTCCTGAGATTTGCATCCGGAAAACCTTCAGTATATTACCTTTCCCAGAAACTGAATCTTGAACACCAGGTAGATGATTTTCTGGAAAAGACAACCGAACAGCTTGGGACATACCAGCCGAAGGTAACGAAATGGGACGCAGCCCTCAAATTCATTGTTCAGCAGATAGAAGGCAAGCCTGTTATTATAATAGATGAGGTTCCATATCTTATAGAAGGCAGCAGTGCAGCGATGTCGGCATTTCAGGCAGCATGGGACCTGTATCTCAAGGATGCAAACGTTATGCTGATCCTTCTCGGGTCAAGCATAGGCATGATGGAAAATGAGGTGCTCGGCTACAGGTCACCACTATATGGCAGAAGGAACGGGCAGATCAAGGTCGAGCCTCTGAAGTTCAGGCATGTCAGGCATTTCTTTCCTCAAAAGGATGCAGAGGAAATAGTAAGGATATATGGATGCCTTGGCGGGGTGCCTGCCTACCTTAACAAATTCGACCAGAACCTCCCGTTCATTGATAACGTCAATAAGAATATATTACAGAGGGCCACTTTTTTTTATGATGAGGCCACCTTCCTGCTTAAAGAAGAGTTAAGGGAACCAACCACTTATGAACTGATTCTTGAGGCGATATCAAGGGGAAAGAACCGGGTATCTGAGATCGCAGACGAGACCGGTATACACGTCCACAATGTCCCTAAATACCTTCGTGTTCTCATAGGACTTGGATTCCTCTCCAGAGAATGGCCTGTTACTCTCAAAAAGAGCCGGGAAATAAAAACCGGTTCCACCTACGCTCTCTCAGATAATTTCATGAAATTCTGGTATACCTATGTATTTCCAACAAGATCCATGCTGGAAATAAACAGGGGTGCCATCATTTCACAGATCTCCAGCTCATATGACCATTATCTCGGCCACGTCTTTGAAGAAATAACCAAACAGCACCTGATAGACCTTAATGCTGCTGGCAAAACGCCTTTTGTTTTTGAGAGAATAGGACGGCAGTGGGGTAAGGTTCCAGGAAAGCCAAAAAATGAAAATACGTATGAGATCGATCTCGTCGCAATGAATGAGGGCTCTAAGGAGATCCTTTTCGTTGAGTGTAAATGGCAGACTCTTACAGGTAAGAATTCAAGGAAAGTATTGAGAGATCTGAAGGACAGGTCAAAATTCGTACAGTGGCATATCGGAGAGAGGAAAGAATATTTTGCTGTTGTTGCAAAAAAGATCGAAAATAAGGCAGAGTTAAAGGAGAATGGGGCAATTGCCTTTGACCTGGAAGATATTTCTACTGATATGGAATGAATATGCTGTCGTCCTCTGTCTGTCAAGAAGCTTAATCTATTTTTTTTAAGCATGATAAGGTCCGAAGGGATCATTAAGGGGTCATTATACGATGGTAAAAGTTACTTCATCTTCTCGTTCTTCTTGCTTTTATAAAGTGAAACCAGATTGATTCCAAACAATTTCCGGGCAATTATCCGAAAGTATATTATTGATCATGTTATTTGATAATGCAAAAGTTTTGCTTAGTTTGCAGACAGCAGGTTTGTTTACCTGAGCTGTCCTTTCCAGTCTTCTGATTTACTAATGCTGATTAACAGAAAATTAAATTTGAACTGTTACTGGAATTTCACTTTTGTTTGACATGTGGAGATCTTGATTATGAAAACGCGTGAGTATATGCTTGGAAACGTAGCTATTGCCCGTGGGCTTCTTGAAGGAGGCGTGCAGGTTATTGCAGGCTACCCCGGTACCCCTTCCTCGGAAATTATAGACACGCTTGCTTCCCGAGAAGACCGTGATTATCACATAGAATGGTCGGTTAACGAAAAGGTTGCAATGGAAGTTGCTGTCGGAGCTGCCTGGACAGGCGTCAGGTCTGTCGTGACAATGAAGCACGTCGGGTTAAATGTTGCAGCCGACCCTTTTATGACCCTTGCTTACGCAGGCACAAAAGGCGGGCTAATAGCAATCGTTGCTGATGACCCTTCCTGCCACTCATCCCAGAATGAGCAGGACACCAGGCGTTACGCCCAGTTTGCCCTTGTTCCCTGTTTTGACCCTTCAACCCCTCAGGAAGCCAAAGATATGCTTCCCTATGCTTTTGAATTTTCGGAAAAGTTCGAAATCCCTGTGATTTTCAGGCCCACAACCCGGATCTCGCACGGTAAATCCGATATCGAACTCGGAGAAATTCCTGTAGAAAAAGCAGCTCCACACTTCGAAAAACTTCTCGACCGCTGGGTTATGCTGCCCAAGAATGCCCGCCCGCGCCACACCCATATCCTTTCTATCCAGCAGCCGATGGAAGACGCGCTTGCGGAGTCCCCGTGGAATTCCCTTGAACTCAAGTCCGGAGCAAGGCTTGGAGTAATTGGTGCAGGCATTGCATCCGTTTATGCAAAAGAAGCCCTGCAGGAACTAGAACTTGAAGCTTCTTTCCTGAAAATAGGAACCTATCCTGTCCCGAGAAAGCTTATCCTGGAACTTTTGAGCACGGTTGATACAGTTCTTATTTTTGAAGAGCTCGAACCAATCGTAGAAGAACAGGTAAGAATACTTGCCCAGGAAGCCGGGCTTGAAGTCGCTGTCCTTGGAAAAGAAGGAGGTTTTGTTTCTCGCGAAGGAGAGCTGGACGTAAATGCTTTCCTTGATGCCCTGAAGAAAGCTTTTGACCTGGACATCGAGCCTGATTCCGGAAAAATTCCCCTTGAACTTGCTCCGCGCCCGCCAGCTCTCTGTGCAGGCTGTTCTCACAGGGCTACCTTTTATTCCATGAAAAAAGTTTTCGGAAAGGATGCCATTTACCCGAGTGACATTGGCTGCTATACTCTTGGAATCCAGAGCGGGACTGTTGAGACCACGCTCTGTATGGGCTCAAGCATAAGCATTGCGTCGGGGCTTTACCATGCAGGAGAAAAGCGCCCGATCTGCTGTTCTATCGGGGACTCGACCTTTTTCCACACAGGCATGAATTCATTACTAAATGCGGTTTTTAATAAGGCAAATATCACGGTAACCATTCTTGACAACCGGATTACAGCCATGACAGGCCATCAGCCAAATCCGGGAGTCGGCTTTACGGTTACCGGAGAGCCTACAGTAGAGGTTTCGCTTTCCGAACTCTGCAAAGCAATGGGCGCAGGGTTTGTTACTGTAGTTGACCCATACAGGCTTGAAGAGACCCAGGAAGCTTTTAAGGCTGCAAAAGACTTTGAAGGAACAGCAGTGGTTATTGCAAAACAGCCCTGCGTGATATCAGGCAAGAGGGCAGGGGTCAGAAAGGTCCCGTATATCGTTGATCCTGAAACATGCGAAGGCTGCAAGCAATGTGTTAAATTCGGCTGCCCGGCAATTGAGTTTGATGAAGAAAATAAGTGTGCTGTGATTACTGCTATATGCAGCGGATGCGGAGTCTGTATGCAGATATGCAGGTTTGAAGCTATTAAGGAGGTGAAGAGATGAGCAATGTGGGGGAGAAGAAACTCGACCTCCTTATCACAGGAGTCGGCGGGCAGGGGGCAATCCTTGCATCTGATATCATCGGAAAAGCTGCAGTCATCTCAGGGCTTCCTATCCGTGCAGCAGAGACTCACGGCATGGCACAGCGCGGAGGCTCGGTTGTAAACCATATAAGGCTGGGGACTGACCTCGGGTCAATGATCCCTAAAAAAGGTGCGGATATTATGCTTGCCCTTGAGCCAATGGAGGCTGTCAGGTATCTTGATTTCCTGAAGGATGGCGGGGTAATTATAGTGAATACGCAGCCAATAGCCCCTGTTACTGTTACCTCAGGCCTTGCAAAGTACCCTGATGTCCGGGAAATCCTTGATGCCCTTTCTGAAAAATACATAGTTAAAGCCTTTAATGCGGATGAACTTGCTCATGAAGCCGGGAGCAGGCTTGCAATGAATGTGGCAATGGTCGGGGCAGTTTCCGGCTACCTGCCTATTTCTAAAGAGGCTTTGATTGAAAGTGTAAAGGCACTTGTGCCTCAGAAGACAATTGAAACTAATGTCAGGGCATTTGAAATGGGAAGGAGAAAAGTAGAGGAAAGCTAAAGCTTTCCTTTTTCTTATATCTAGTTAAGTTGCTATTTTTTTCTATTTTTCAGTTTTTTACCTTTTTATTTCTGTTTTTAATCTGTTGGACCTTCAATGCTCTTTTTCTTATCCTGTATTACTTTTAATGCAAGTACAAATAGAATCACGAAAATCTGTGCAAGCACAACTCCTATAAGATTTGAAACGGCATCTGCCACACTTGCGGTCCGGTATGGTAGAAAACTCTGGAATATTTCGTTTAATATGCCGTAAGCAGTTCCGATGAATACTGCACAGATTGCCGAATATCTTACAAGTGCCGGATTTTTTGAAGTTAAGAATACAATATACAGCAGAACTCCAAATCCGAAATATATTCCAATATGCCCCGGATCCAGGGATGCGTCCTGGACAGCGTGAAGGCATTCAATCATAAATTCCGATATGGATGATAGATCGTTTGCAACGAGGAAGTTTCTAAGAGGGTAGCCAAGATCCATTTTGAGAAAGTGTTTGATATCTCCGACTCCGGAGCTGACTGACAGGTAAAAAACCATAATTGCATATAAAACCGTAATTACAATAAAAAAACGAGATTTTTCAATTTTTAGCATTCTATCTCTGAACTTTATGACAAGTACAGAATTTAAGCCTTTGTTTTATGAATGATTTAAAATAAAACTAAATTGTAGTTCCTATTTATTTAAAGAACTTTTTTTCCTTACAAATTAATCTCTCTAGTTACTGGTGGAGATTACATATTAGAAACATTCTAAGAAATTAGGGTAAATTAAAGCTTTGGGTAAATTAAAGCTTTAAATTTGTACCTCTTTTTTGATCAATGTTCTCGATCATTTTTTCTATTTTTGCTATACCGAGGCTTGTTTATAATAAGATATATCATAAAAATTCTCATATCAATATCCAGGAACTATTGATTTTAACTTTTATGTTATTTTTCTAATACAGTATATATCTTTTAAAAACTAATTTTTTTGTTTAATAATTCCTTATTCAGCTTTTCTTTAATTCAAATAAATTTTAAAAAGTGCGAATATGTTAAAAATCTTCCTTTGTTAAGAACCATCCTTCATATTTATTCGAATACAATTCCATATATGACGTTAAAATAATCGCCTCAATGAGGCCTAACAATTCCCTTTAACAAAACATTCCTTAATTCAGTCGGATTACTATAAATTATTTAAAAATCTAGCTGTAGTTGCGGCAGATAATGCATTAAAATGCCCTTTATATGAAATGAATGAAATGCTTTCTCGCATTCATTCCGAAACTTATTTAAACAAATTCTAATTCTCCCAGGAATTGGGAGGACCCAGAGAAATACTTACAATTCCTGTTTAAGGGCATTTTAGAAAAAAATGGTTTATTTCAATACTAATGCGGACATTAGTCAGATTCTATGTATTCGACTGGAAACTTGCTGAGAATAAGTATCATAGTATGAATCCAGGAAGTGCATTATTTGAATCTCAATATCGCAAAAGATCTTGAAGAGGAAAATAACTTCAAGTCAGGTTTTGACTCTATAAGCTGCCCTTTTTAAGGTTATAAACAAAAACTTCTGTTGTCCTGAATGTATTATATAGAACACTTTACACCCGTATAGACCACTTCACACTCATGCATCCTTCAAGTTCAACTTCCCACTATTGATTCTTCTTTTTTATATTTCCTTCTTCCCTGCAAAGGCTTTATATAATAGATATGCCCTTTAAAGGCAAAGTACATCAGAGATGTGAAGTTTCAGGCATTTTCGTGCTTGAAGCGTTTAATCAGATCAATGTGATGCTTAATGCTAAACTCCCGGAAATCTCCGGAAGTAAGGGGTTCTATCGCTTTTGCGGTTGAATTTCCTGCATTGAATATAAACCGGTGAGAAAAGTCGGATCAACATTAGTGTCAAAGGGCCAATGCTTTGAAACGCCCGCTTTTGGCGCCCCTGAGGCGTCTAAAATCGCACGAAACTGTTTCAGGTTTTCGATGAGTTGCGGTTGCAGTTGCTGAATAGTGAAGTTTCAATCAGGTTAACTGAGTTAGAGATCAGGACTGAATACTGAAGTTTCAAAATCAGATTGCTATATGTTTCAAATCAGGGCCGAGTGCCTGGATTTGGGTCTGCCAGGATCGTAAGGTCGGTCCCTCAAACAATAGGTTTCCTGCGGAGGCAGGAAGAAAGAGGGAACGAATATCTGCAGATGCCTGAAGGAATGTAGGGTACCAGGAGTATAGAACTCCGGTCTGCTCGAGGCTTTATGCCGGCAGGTCTGATGACATCCCTCCCCCACCTGGTAGCGTTCGGGGAATCCAGAGCATTTCTCTTTTGCCACTTTTGCTGCTCCGACCGGAGGGACTGGTTTTCAATTGAAGTTTACGGAGTAGAAATATGGCAAGCATACACCGACCAAAACGAGGTTCCCTCGCATTCAGTCCGCGCAAGAGGGCCAAGAGCCACATTCCGAGGTTCAGAGCCTGGCCGGAGGCTACGGGCGAGCCAAAGCTGCAGAGTTTTGCAGGTTATAAGGTGGGTATGACCCACGTGATCATGGTTGATGATATAAAGAACAGCCTTACCCAGGGTATGGAAATCTCAGTGCCTGTGACCGTAATCGAAACTCCTTCAATAAGGGTCGCAGCCGTCAGGGCTTATGCAGAAGACAGCACCGGGGAAAAGGCAATCGCTGAGGTATGGGCAGGAGACCTTGACCCTGAACTCAAACGCAGGATCCCAATTCCTGCAGCAAGCAACCAGGCTGAAGGTCTTGAAAATATCGGTAAAATGATCGAAGAAGGCAGAGTAAGCGATGTTAAGGCAGTTGTCTACACCCTTCCAAAGAGCCTTACCGGTGTGCCCAAAAAGGTGCCGGACATCATGGAATCCGGAATCAGTGCAAAAGACCTTGGCACCAAGTTCGAGTACGCAAAGTCAATCCTCGGCACCCTTGTAAACGTTAACGATGTTTTCAAGAACGGAACCGTTGTTGACACAGCCGCAATTACCATTGGTAAAGGTACTCAGGGCCCTGTAAAGCGCTGGGGTATTCAGCTGCAGAAAGGCAAGCACTCCAGGCAGGGAAGCCTCAGGCAGATAGGTACCCTTGGTTCTTTCAACCCGTCCCGTGTCTCCTGGAGAGTCCCGCAGATGGGTCAGACAGGATACCACCAGAGGACCGAGTTCAACAAGCGCATCCTCAAGATCGGATCCGACGGGGAAGAAATAACTCCTGAAGGCGGGTTTATTAACTACGGTCTTGTCCGCGGCGACTATATCCTGATTAAAGGCAGTGTCCCGGGCCCCTCCAAGAGGCTTATCAGGCTCAGAGACCCTATCAGGGCAAAGAAAGCCGACCTTGGCGAACCGAACATCCTGTACATAAGCAGGGAATCCAAGCAGGGGTAATCTAAGATGGCTACAGCAAAAACCATAGACCTTACAGGAAGAGCTGTAGGGGAAATCGAACTCCCTGCAGTGTTTGATGTAGACTACCGCCCTGACCTCATTAAAAAGGCAGTGCTCGCAGCCCAGGCAAACAGGCTTCAGCCCTATGGTCCCCGCCTTTATGCAGGTATGGAGACATCGGCAACAGGCTGGGGTTCAGGAAGAGGCGTATCCCATGTCCCGAGGCTCAAAAACAGCAGCAGGGCTGCAAGAGTCCCGCATGCAAAAGGCGGAAGAAGGGCTCACCCGCCAAAGCCGGAAACTGACAGGAGCGAGAAAGTCAACACAAAAGAGCGCCGCTATGCAATCCGCTCTGCAATTGCAGCAACAAGGGACCCAACTCTCGTAAGCCTGAGAGGGCATATCTTTGAATCCGAACTCCCGATTGTTGCAGTAAATGACCTTGAAAACCTTGAAAGGACAAAACAGGTAATTGAGTTCCTTGAGGCTGCAGGTCTTTATGAAGACGTGCTCAGGGCAAAATACGGAAGGCACATCAGAGCCGGCCGCGGAAAGCTCAGAGGCAGGAAATACAAGCACAAAAAGAGTGTCCTGATTGTTGCAGGAGAAGACTCACCTATCCTGAAGGCTGCAAGAAACCTGTCAGGGATTGACGTCGTAACAGTAGACTCACTGAATGCCGAACTGCTCGCACCGGGTACTCATGCAGGTCGTCTTACTGTCTGGACAGAGTCTGCAATTGGAAAACTGGAGGGCGCATTCCAATGAGTTCTATCAATTATCCATTTGTTACTGAAAAAGCGATGATGCTGCTTGACGAAAACAAGCTCCAGTTCATCGTTGACACCAGGTCAAATAAAAAGCAGATCGTAGAAGATGTTGAGAAGATGTACGGGTTCAAAGTAAGATCCGTGCGGACCATGACCACAATGAAGGGTACAAAAAAAGCAGTCCTTGCCTTTGAAGAACCTGAAGCGGCACATGAGATTGCAACCCGGATAGGACTTATGTGAGGTGTGATCCATGGGTAAAAGACTAATATCACAGAACAGGGGTAGAGGTACTCCAACCTACAGAGCTCCTTCTCACAAATACAAGGCAGATCTCAGGCACCCGCGTGTGGATGAAAATACCTCCATTCAGGGAGAAGTAATTAACATCGAGCACGACCCTGCCCGTTCTGCCCCTATAGCAAAAGTTGCCTTTGAAAACGGAGAAGAACTTTTCCTCCTTGCTTCCGAAGGCGTTGCAGTAGGGAACACTATTGAATGCGGAGACGACGCCGAAGTAAAGCCAGGGAACATTGTACCTATAGGAAATGTGCCTGAAGGTTTCTTCATCTGCAACATCGAATCCAAGCCAAACGACGGCGGCAAATTTGTCCGTTCCTCCGGAGTATATGCAACCGTTGTAACCCACGAACCGACCAGGACTGCAGTGGCTATGCCCTCAGGTAACATAAAGTGGCTTAACCCCAAATGCAGGGCAGTTGTCGGTATTGTTGCTGGCGGAGGCAGAGTTGACAGACCATGGCTCAAAGCCGGGAAGAAATACCACAAACTGAAAACAAGGGCTGCAAAGTATCCGAGGGCTTCAGGTATTGCCATGAACCCTCGTGACCACCCGTTCGGTGGAGGTGCCTGGAAACACCCGGGTAAGCCAACCACGGTTAGCAGGAATGCCCCGCCCGGAAGAAAGGTCGGACTGATTGCAGCAAGAAGGACCGGAATGAAGCGCTGATGAGGTGTATTCGTTATGGCAAAAAAAGCATCATCAAGGTTACCAAAGAGAAAGGGTGAGTATACCTACCGCGGGAAGACCGTCTCAGAACTTCAGGAGCTGAGCCTTGAAGAGTTTGCAGAACTTCTGCCTTCCAGAGAGCGCAGGAGCATCAAACGCGGGTTTACCGAAGGGCAGAAAAAAGTCCTGCATGAGTTCAAAGAAGGAAAGAAAGTCAGGACTCACCACAGGGACATGATCATCCTTCCTGAAATGATCGGAACAGCTATCGAAATCCACAACGGGAAAGAGTTTGTAAATGTAGAGCTCCAGCCTGAAATGATCGGGCACCGCTTCGGAGAATTCGCACCTACAAGATCAAAAGTTAACCACGGCAGTGCAGGTGTGGGAGCAACCCGTTCAAGCAAGTTCGTACCGCTGAAATGAGGTGAAAGGGAATGGCAAGAATCAACTATTCAATCAATGCAGACCCTGAAAATACCTCTAAAGCAATGGGTTCCGAACTTCACATTTCTCCCAAGAAGTCCCGTGAAGTCTGCTGCAAGATTAAGGGTATGAAAGCCTCTGAAGCAAGGAAGTTCCTCGAAGACGTAATTGCCATGAAACAGGCAGTTCCCTTCAAGAGACACAGCGAAGGGGCCGGTCACAGGAAAGGCCCAATGGCTGCAGGAAGATATCCTATCAGCGCTTCAAAAGAGATCCTGAAGGTCCTTAAAAACGCAGAGAGCAATGCCGAGTACAAGGGCCTTGAACCCGCAAACATGTATATCACCCATGCTGCTATTCAGCGCGGAAGAGTGATTCATGGGTTCATGCCAAGAGCCAGAGGAAGGGCATCGCCTAAAGACACGGAAACTGTAAATATCGAGATGATCCTCTCCGAGGTGCGCTAAATGGCAATAGAGAGAAAGTTCGTCAATGACGGGTATGTTAAAGCCTCCATGGACGAATACTTTGCAGAACAGCTCAACAGGGCTGGATACGGCGGTATGGAGCTTAACAGGACCCCCATGGGCACTCAGATTATTATCTACTCCGAAAAGCCGGGAATGGTAATTGGGAAAGCCGGGAAGGTCATTAGAAAACTTACCCGTGACGTTGCAACCAAATACAACCTCGAAAACCCGCAGATTGACGCTCAGGAAGTCAAAAAGCCTGAACTTAATGCCCAGATGATGGCATCAAGGCTTGCAGCTTCCATTGAGAGGGGCTGGTACTTCAGAAAAGCCGGTCACAACACCCTCAGGGCAGTCATGAACGCAGGCGCACTTGGCTGTGAAGTCGTAATCTCCGGAAAGCTTACCGGGGCAAGGTCAAGAGTGGAAAAGTTTGTTGACGGGTACATAAAGCACTCCGGACACCCTGTAGAGGAAGTCGTGGACGAAGGGTTTGCAGTAGCAATTAAAAAGCTCGGAACCCTTGGCTGCAAAGTCAGGATCATTCAGCCTGGCGTTATCCTGCCCGACTCATACAAAGTCAGGGAATCCGTTGAAGTTGAAGAACCGGCTGAAAAGCCTGCCGAGAAACCGGCTGAAAAGCCTGCCGAGAAACCGGCTGAGAAACCTGCAGCAGCTCCCAAAAAGGAAGCAAAGACAAAAGCTCCTGCAGCAGCTCCTGCTCCTGCAGCAGCACCTGCACCTGAACCCGTAGAAGAAGCTGAAGTTGCAGAGCCTGAAGAAGCTGAAGAAGCTCAGGTTGAGTCATCCGAAGACTTTGAGGAAGCTGAACTTATCTATGTCGAGGGCTCAGAAGAAGTCCGCAGGCAGGTCAACGGCGTCTGGCAGCACAAGCATGAGAGCTATGATTACTGGCACCCAATGGCAAGAGTCCACAAGGAGGCTAAGGAATAATGGCAATTCTCAGGACCAGCGAAATCCGGACTATGTCACTTGAAGAACGGGCTGACGAACTCGAAAACCTGAGTAACGAACTTGTAAGGGAAAGAGCCCTCACCTCAGCTGGTGGAGCTCCGGAAAACCCTGGCAGGATCGGAGAAATCAGGAGAACGATCGCCCGCATAAAGACAATTCAGCACGAGCTAAATGAGATCTAAAGTGGAAATTCTGCCTTCGAATCTTATCTTTCATGAACTGATAGGGCTCGAAATTAAGGTGAGCAACTCCACTAATCCATCATTAATCGGAATCCGGGGCAGAGTAATCAACGAGACGAAAAATATGCTTGTTGTAGAAAACTCAGAGTCCCGTGAACTCAAGATTCCCAAGGCGGATTCGGAATTCATCTTCCGGATCCCTGCCGAGCTCTCAGAAAAAGGCCGCAGATCCGATACATTCGTTAAAATTCAGGGAAACCTGCTGCTCTCACAACCCGAAAATCGGATCAAGAACATTAAGAAGCTACGTAAATGGGGCTAAATTCATGGCAAGAGATATTGGATTAAATATACCGGCGCCATCAGAGGAATGTGACGATGCATACTGTCCCTTCCACGGAACACTCCCGGTAAGAGGACAGATCCTTGTGGGTACCGTGGTCAGCAGCAAAATGGACAATACGGTAGTCATCGAAAGGCAATACATGAAATTGGTGTCGAAATATCAGAGATATGAAAAGAGACGCTCGAAGATTCATGCACATAACCCGGCCTGCATTTCCGCAAAAGTTGGTGACATTGTTACTATCGCAGAATGCAGACCTATAAGCAAAACCAAATCCTTTGTTGTCGTCAAAGCAGAGGTGCCGAAATGAAAGGCATACGCTCAAACATCCCAAGAGCACTCAATGCAGGTGCCCAGATTGCCTGCGTGGACAACACAGGGGCAAAAGTAGTCGAGATCATCTCTGTCAAAAAGTACAGAGGCGTCAAGAACAGAATGCCCTGCGCAGGAATTGGAGACATGTGCGTAGTGTCCGTAAAGAAAGGCACACCCGAAATGAGGAAACAGGTTCTTCTCGCAGTCGTTGTCCGCCAGAAGCAGGAGTTCCGCCGTCCTGACGGCCTGCATGTCTCATTTGAAGACAATGCAATGGTAATTACGGACGAAGAAGGAATCCCGAAAGGCACTGACATTAAAGGCCCTGTTGCAAGGGAAGTTGCCGAAAGGTACCCGAAGATCGGGACAACCGCATCCATTATTGTCTGAGGTGAATGCAATGGTATCCAAACAGCCAAGGAAACAGAGAAAGGCAAGATACACTGCACCTCTCCATATCAGGCAGAAATTCATGGGTGCAAGACTCAGTGAAGCACTTGCCAAAGAATACGGCACAAGAAGTGCTGCAGTTATCAAAGGCGATACAGTAAAGGTCATGCGCGGAGACTTTAAGGGCACTGAAGGAAAAGTCCAGTCCGTATCCCTTATGGACGGTACTATCGCAGTGGACGGAGTCATTTCCACAAAAGTGGACGGCACCGAAGTCCCGAGGCCCATTAATCCTTCCAATGTCATGATCACAAAACTGGAAACGAAAGACGGGCGCAGAGCGTCAAGCATTAAGAAGTGAGGCAGGTGATTTTGTGACACACCAGAAAAGATTATCAGTTCCTAAAAGCTGGAAGGTCGGGAAAAAAGGCAATAAGTGGATCTCCACAACTGTCCCTGGGCCTCACAGCCGGTCACGCAGTCTTCCGCTCGGACTCATCATCAGGGACATTCTCAAACTTGTTGACAACAACAGGGAAGGTAAAAGGATTCTCGCCGAAGGAAAGGTCCTTGTTGACGGAATTCCAAGGAAGGACCTCAGGTTCCCGGTAGGACTCTTTGACGTAATTACACTTCCGGTCGTAAATGAAGCATACAGGGTGCTCCAGGATGAAAAAGGGCGTCTTGTCCTCTACAAGCTTAACGAGACCAACGTAAGCAAGCTGTGCAGGATCAACAACAAGGCAACCCTCAGAGGAGGAAAAGTCCAGCTTAACCTCAACGACGGAACCAATATCCTTGGGTCCAATGAGTACGGGACAAAAGACTCTTTGATCCTTTCCATTCCTGACAAGCAGATAGTCAAACACCTGAAGTTTGAGGTCGGCAACCTTGCAATGGTTATAGGCGGACAGCACTCAGGCGAAACCGGAAAGATTCTGGAAATCAAGGAAGTTAAGAGTTCCAGGCACAACACAGTAAAGATCTCCGGAGAGCCCGACTTCGAAACAATCGAAGATTATGTAATCGTTATCGGTGAGGACAAACCGGAAATCAGGCTGGGCGGTGAGATGCTTGAGTAATTCTATGCGCACCCCGGTTGTTGAGAAAGTAATTGTCCACATGGGTGTTGGAGAAAGCGGTCAGCACCTTGTAAATGCCGAAGATATCCTCAGGACCATCACAGGCCAGGGAGTCGTAAGGTGCTATTCCAAAAGGACCCTTCCTGCATTCTCAATCAAGAAGAATGAACCCATAGGCTGCAAGGTAACCCTCAGGGGCCAGAGAGCCCAGGAGTTCCTTGAGACTGCTCTCGGTATTATCGAAAAGACTCTGACCAGGTCCCAGTTTGATTCCCTTGGAAATGTCTCTTTCGGAATTGAGGAACACACCGACTTCCCGGGTATGAGATATGACCCTAACATAGGGGTATTCGGAATGGACGTAACCGTTGTACTCAAGCGCCCAGGAGAAAGGATCTGCAAGAGGAGAATTGCAGCCCACAAGATCCCGACTGGCCACAGAGTAACAGTGGACGACGCAATCTCTTTCCTTAACGAAAGTTACGGCGTGGAGGTCATGTAAATGGCAGATACAATAGACAAATCCGGAAGAGGAGTTAACCAGTGCAAGCGGTGCGGTAGAAAGCAGGGTCTTGTCCGCAAATACGACATTTACCTGTGCAGGCACTGCTTCAGGGAAATTGCCCACGAGATGGGCTTTGAGAAGTATTCTTAAGGTGATTTAAATGGTATTACTTGATCCTCTTGCAAACGCCCTTTCCACAATTAAAAATGCTGAAGCCATTGGGAAGAGCTCCTGTATTGTCAGGCCTGCTTCAAAAAACATAGGCAATGTCCTGAAGGTTATGCAGGATCTCGGCTACATTGGAGATTTCGAGTTTATCGACGATGGAAAAGCCGGAATTTACAGCGTTACCCTTGTGGGAAGAATTAACAAGTGCGGTGCAATCAAGCCGCGGTATTCAGTAGGAACTGGCAGCTTTGAAAGCTGGGAAAAGCAGTTTCTGCCAGCAAAGAATTTTGGTGCCCTTATTCTAACCACTTCAAGCGGTGTCATGTCCCAGTACGAGGCCCGTGATAAAAAGATCGGTGGGCAGCTTCTTGCTTATGTATACTGAGGAGGGAACAGGAAATGGTTAAGGAGATTGCAAGAACATTAGAGATTCCTGAAGGAGTTTCCGTCTCTCTCTCTCAGGATGTTATTACTGCTAAGGGTCCTAAAGGAACTGTCGAAAGGACGTTCTGGTACCCTGGAATCAAGATCGAAGTAAGGGAAGGCGAAATTGTCGTTGATGCCGAGTCCTCAAGGAAAGAGCAGAAAGCGATGGTAGGAACTTTTGCTTCCCATATCAGGAACCTGATGACAGGCGTAAGTGAAGGCTTTGAGTGCAAGATGACTATCGTGTACGCTCACTTCCCCATGCAGGTAAAAGTTGAAGGCAAAACCCTGGTTATCGGGAACTTCCTTGGAGAAAAGAAGCCAAGAGTCGCAAAGATCCTTGGCGAGACAAAGGTAAAGGTAAGCGGGAATGAAGTTACCATTACCGGTATCAACAAGGAAGATGTCGGGCAGACTGCCGCAAACATAGAACAGAAGACCAAGATTAAGAGGTTCGATCCGAGGATTTTCCAGGATGGAATCTACATAGTGCAGAAGGCCTGAAGGTGGTTATGATGGTAGAAAACAATACAGTTGAAGGTACCACTGTTTCCCTTGATATGGACCCTGAATCCAGGCGTTTATTTAATGTGAGAAAGGTTCTGAAAGGAAAGAAACCCCAGTTCAAGAGAACCTGCAGCCACAAATTCAAAAGGCTTGATGATAACTGGAGACGCCCGAGAGGTTCCCAGGGTAAACAGCGCAGAAAATATGCTGCAAAAGGTGCTCTTGCCCAGGTAGGGTACGGAAGCCCTGCAGCAGTCAAAGGCCTGCACCCGTCGGGTTATTCTGATGTTCTTATTTCCAGCATTGCTGAGCTTGAACTTGTTGACCCGTCTTTCGAAGCCATCAGAATCGCAGGAAAGATCGGTGCAAAAAAGAAAGCTCTCATTATTGCAAAAGCTGAAGAAGCCGGGATTAAAGTCCTGAACCCTGGAAGGAGTGAGTGAAATGTCAGACCTGGCCAACCAGAGAAGACTGGCTTCCAAGGTTCTTGAATGCGGACTTGACAGGGTATGGCTTAATCCCGAAGCCTCCGAAGAAATCGCCTCCGCAATTACAAGAGAAGATATCCGCGGACTCATTGAGAAAGGCACTATTAAGGCAAAGCCTGTAAAAGGAGTTAGCAGAGGCAGGGCCAGAGCTCTTGCTGCCAAGCGTAAATACGGGCACTGCAAGGGGCATGGTTCCAGAAAGGGTAAGAAAGGGGCCCGTACTCCCAGTAAGGAACTGTGGATGAAAAAGATCAGGGCTCTTAGAAGAAGGCTCAAAGAGCTGCGTGCAGACGGAGCACTTGAAAAGTCAGTGTACTGCAGACTCTATAGAAAGGCAAAAGGCGGAGAATACAGAAGCGTGTCCCACCTTAACTCCCACCTTGAGTCCGAAAAACTATTAAAGAAATAACCTGGAGGAGCTGAAGATGGCAACAGGACCAAGATATAAGGTTCCTTTTAGAAGAAGAAGAGAAGGACGCACCAACTACCACCACCGCCTTAAATTATTACTTTCAAGGCAGGACCGTGTGGTTGTCAGAAAGAGTGCAAGAAATGTTCAGATCCAGTTAATAGCTCCTACCCCGGACGGGGACATAACATATTCCTCAGCCGTTTCAAGTGAACTTGCAAAGTACGGTTACACAGGAGCTACCGGAAACACAACGGCTGCTTACCTTACAGGGCTCTTATTCGGGCTGAAGAGTTTGCAGAAAGGCTATGAAGGAGGCATCCTGGATATAGGACTCCAGGCTTCCTCTGCAGGTTCAAGAGTTTATGCCGCCCTTAAAGGGATTGTAGACTCAGGCTTCGAAATCCCCTGCAGCCCTGAAGTGTTCCCATCGGACGAGAGGATCCGCGGAGAGCACATAGCCGAATACAGAGAAGAGAGCTCAGACCTGCCAGAGCAGTTTGAAGCAACCAAAGCGAAAATCTTTGCTGAATTTAGTTAAGGTGATTAAATGGCATTCGATCAAGATTGGGTCCCGAAAACCAGGCTTGGAAAACTCGTCGTTGAAGGACAGGTTTCTTCCATGGACGAAGCAATCAAATCAGGCCTGCCTATTAGAGAACCCCAGATAATTGATATGCTGCTTCCTGACCTGGAAGATGAGGTGCTCGACATTAACATGGTCCAGAGGATGACTGACTCAGGACGCCGTGTTAAGTTCAGAGCAACCGTAATCGTAGGAAACAGAAACGGCTATGTAGGGCTCGGACAGGCAAAGGACGTACAGGTCGGGCCTGCTATCCGCAAGGCAATCGACGCTGCAAAACTCAACATTACCTATATCCGCAGAGGCTGCGGTTCCTGGGAATGTGCCTGCGGACTGCCGCACACCGTACCTTATGAGGTCACAGGAAAAGCAGGCAGTGTAAGTGTAACCCTTATTCCTGCCCCGAGAGGTCTCGGTATTGCTGCAGGAAACACTGCAACCAAAGTGCTTGAAAAAGCCGGCATTAAAGACGTATGGACCAAGACCTTCGGAACAACCCGGTCTACCCTCAACTTCGCAAAGGCTACTTATGATGCCCTCAACCAGGTCAATGTCATAAGGCTGCCTGTGTACTACGGTAAGGAGGAAGTCTGAGATGTATGCAGTTGTGAGACTGAGAGGTCAGGTCAACGTTCGCTATACCATTGAGGACACAATGAAGATGCTCCGCCTTCACAGGGTTAACCACTGTGTGTTTGTGCCGGAAGATCCTCACTACAAGGGCATGGTCCAGAAAGTAAAAGACTATGTTGCATACGGCAAAGTCGATGCAAAGACCCTTGCAGAGGTCCTTGAAAACCGCGGAAGGCTTGAAGGCGACACCCGCCTAACAGATGAATACATCCGTGAAAACACGGATTATGATTCCATACAGGCCTTTGCCGAAGCAGTTGTCGAGGGAAAAGCTTCCCTTAAGGACGTCCCCAAACTGAAGCCTGTTTTCAGGCTTCACCCGCCCAGAAAAGGGCATGCAGGGATTAAGAGGACAGTCCAGCAGGGCGGCGTACTCGGAAACCACAATGAAGATATCAATGTGCTCCTGCACAAGATGAGATAAGGTGGTTTAAATGGATATTAAGAAGTTCAGAGGGTCCAGGACCTGCGGAGGCGGGACCCATAAAAACAGGCGTGGAGCCGGAAACCGCGGAGGCCGTGGAAAAGCCGGTGGCTGCAAACACCACTTCGTCAGAGCCATGATGCGTGGGTACAGCTACGGAAAGCACGGTTTCAAGCGCCCTGATGAAGTTTCAAAGGACGTTTCCATAGTAAATGTTGGAGAGCTCGACGAGCTTGCTCCCTATCTTGTTGAAGAAGGGCTTGCAGAAGTTAAGGACGGAGCATACCATATCAACCTTGAAAACCTCGGAATCGAGAAGGTACTTGGAAGCGGTCGTGTCACAAAGAATCTTGTGGTAACTTCAGAGGAGTTTTCCGCCTCTGCCCGCGAAAAAATCGAAAATGCTGGCGGAAGCTGCATCGATGCAGAATAAGTAGAGTCAATCCTGACTCTACTTACTTCATTCTTTTAGTAACTTTTTATATTAGGTGTGCTATATACCATTTATCTTATGCGGTAAAAGCATAGTCTAATATTTGAGATAGTAAAAAAATTTATGTTTTGAATGGTGTAATCGATGACTCTCAGGGATACCTTAGAACCGTTTTTTAATAAGTTACCTGCAGTAGCAAGTCCGGAAAAACATGTCCACTTTAAAGATAAACTCTGGTGGACTCTGGGAATCCTGTTGCTGTACTTTGCTCTTGCAAATGTGCCGCTCTTTGGAATGTCCCAGGATTCAGTTGACCTTTTTGAATCTTACCGCGCCTTCTTTGCCGGGGCTTCGGGAACACTGGTCCTCCTCGGTATAGGGCCAATCGTTACGGCTTCCATCGTCCTGCAGCTTCTCGTCGGGGCAGATATAATAAAAATGGACCTTTCGGACCCCAGAGACCAGGCATTCTTTCAGGGAGCTCAAAAATTCCTTGTCTTTGTCATGATCATACTGGAGGCTTTACCGCAGCTTCTTGGCGGATATATTCAGCCGGATCCGGGGCTTGCTTCTACTCTTGGTGTAGGCCTGGGAGTGATTACTTTACTGCTCCTTATCCAGATCTTTATCGGAGGCACTCTTGTTCTCTTCATGGATGAAGTGGTCTCCAAATGGGGTATCGGATCAGGAGTAGGGCTTTTCATAGTTGCGGGAATATCCCAGCAGATAGTTACAGGAATATTTAACTGGGAACTGGAAAACGGCCTTCCCGTAGGACTTATTCCCAAGTGGATCTATATAGCCCAGAATACAGAGATGGACTATCTCTTATCCGGTGAAGGCGTCCTGTTCATGCTGGTCAGTGGAGGAATTCTTGCTCTCCTGAGCACGGTTGTTATCTTCCTGCTTGTGGTGTATGTGGAGAGTACGAGAATAGAAATCCCTCTCGCCCATAGTGCGGTCAGAGGGGCAAGAGGGCGCTTCCCTGTCAAACTTATTTACGCATCAGTCCTGCCAATGATCCTTGTCAGGGCTCTTCAGGCTAACATTCAGATGATAGGGATCATCCTGTCCGGCAGAGGGATTACTTTCCTCGGAGAATTCAGCGGCTCAACTCCATTAAATGGGATCATGTACTACCTGTCTCCCATAAACAGCCCCTATGACTGGATACCGTCCCTGGTGCGGCAATCATTTGCAACCTATGGGGCAACTGCTCCTGCTACATGGCAGATTGCATTGCATGTGTTAATAGATGCCACGTTCCTGATTGCAGGAGGAATTATCTTTGCCCTCTTCTGGATAGAGACCACAGGCATGGGCGCCAAACAGACCGCTCAGAAGATCTTCAACTCAGGTATGCAGATCCCTGGTTTCAGGCGGAACATAGGCAGTATTGAAAAAGTTATGCAGCGTTATATCCCAAAGGTTACCGTAATCGGTGGAGCTTTCATAGGGCTTCTCACCCTGATCGCAAGCCTGCTTGGTACTCTGGGAAGTGCCGGAGGTACCGGACTGCTGCTTACTGTCAGTATTGTGTACCGTCTGTACGAGGACATAGCTTCCGAGCAGATGATGGAAATGCACCCGATGATCCGTTCCTTCTTCGGAGAGCAATGAAGCCTGTAAATCTTTAAATGCAGGGCTAACTGAAAAAGATCATTAAAGAAAATAATCAAATAAAAGGACACAAAAGGGATCTTCGAATGAATATAATACTCTTCGGGCCACCGGGTGCCGGAAAAGGTACCCAGGCCAAAAAACTGGTTGATTTCTACGGAATCCCACAGATCTCCACAGGGGATATCCTGCGGGCAAATGTTAGGGAAGGAACAGAGCTTGGACTTGCAGCCAAGGCATATATGGACAAAGGAGAGCTCGTTCCTGACAAAGTGCTTATCGGCATCATCAAGAACCGTCTGAAAGAGGATGACTGTAAAAAGGGTTTCATCCTTGACGGATACCCGAGGACTGTCCCTCAGGCTGATGCCCTGGAAACAATCCTTGATGAAATTAACAAGCCGATAGATGTCGTCCTCAACCTTGAGGTTCCTGATGAAGAACTCGTAGGAAGGATAAGCGGACGTCTTATGTGCAAATGCGGGACAAGCTACCACATTATCTCCAACCCGCCAAAGAAAGACAATATCTGTGACATCTGCGGCGGCGAGGTATTCCAGCGTGATGACGATAAAGCAGAAGCTGTGCAGAACCGCCTGGACGTTTACAAAAAGCAGACTCAGCCGCTTATCAACTACTATAAAGAAAAGGGTATCCTCGTCTCCCTTGACGGTACAAAGGACATCAACGAAGTCTTTGAGGATATTAAGGCAATTCTGGCAAAGTTTGCCTGAATTCCTTTTTCTTCTCTTTTGTTTACTTCTCTTTTGTTTACTTCTCTTTGTTTTTACTTCTCTTTTGTTTTACTTCTCTTTTGTTTTACTTCTCTTTGTTTTTACTTCTCTTTTGTTTTACTTCTCTTTTGTTTTACTTCTCTTTGTTTTTACTTCTCTTTTGTTTTACTTCTCTTTTGTTTTACTTCTCTTTTGTTTTACTTCTCTTTTTTCACTTTTCGTTTTTCATTCTGTTTTTGCCTCCTGTTTTTCATCTGTTTATATGTTTTGTTTTCCTGTATGCTACTATTGATCTTTCCAATTAAGTTTTAGGCGGCAGTTACCTGGTTTTATTGGTCATTTCTGTAACCTTTTTTTCATTTTTTCATTTTTTCATGACACCTTCTTTTAATTTTTCGTTTTTTCATAGATGCCCTCTTTCAATTTTTCATTCTTTCATGAATTCTTTGAAGGTAAAAACTTAAATAATTTATCATATATTCTCATACATTCTCATATTACCGGTGGAATAACATGACTGATGTCGTAATAATACTTGGAAGCAAATCGGACAAAGAAGTGGCAAGAAAAGCAACCGAAATCTTTGACCGATTTGGCATAGAATACACAATCACTGTTGCGTCCGCGCACAGGACTCCGGCAAGGCTTGCCGAGATAATTGAAACTGCCCATAAAACCGATGTAAAGGCTTTTATTGCCATTGCCGGCCTCTCCGCTCACCTGCCCGGGGTTGTGGCTTCGAGTACAATAAAACCTGTAATCGGAGTCCCTGTAAACTCAGCCCTTGACGGGATTGATGCCCTTTTATCGATTGCACAGATGCCTACCGGAATTCCGGTTGCCTGCGTTGGTATCGGAAGAGGGGACAATGCCGCAATTCTTGCTGTCCAGTTGATGGCAGTGGAAAACAGGGAGCTTGCAGAAAAGCTTTCAAATTACAGAAAGGAACTCGTCGAGATGATTGAGAAGGACGCAGAAAGTCTGGTGGACGAACTTGTCGCGGCAAGCAGGGCAGCAAGCTGATAATCTGCAGCAGGGCTGAATTATCAGGCTTTAACAGGATAAGACTGGTCAGGATTTCCTCTTGCCATTACTGAATCCTGTTTTTATCCCTGAATCCTGCTTTTCAACCGCCTGCTTTTTTACATATTTATCTCCCGGGAACAGTTATTTAATTTTAGATTATATGCTTTCCTCATTGGTTACCACTTGACCTTCTCCAACCAGTATTTGAGTGTACTCTTTAAAATTTTCCTTATCAATTGAACTGTCTTTCCATGACTGTCTTTTAAAATGACATAATGATTAAATTTTAAATATTATGTGCCTGCTTATCTCAATAGGAAGCTTTTGCTGGAGAATCTGACTTACCATGACTGAAAACTCAATGGACGAACTGATAAAATGGGTCATCAGTGTTGACCGCCGCCTGATACTGATGGAATCCATGAAGAGGCACACTGCGGTAAGGGCTTCGGATATTGCCCATGAAGCAAACAGGTCCACGCAGAACATCAGCCGCGCTTTAAAAGAGCTTGAAGACAGGGATTTAATTGAATGCCTGACTCCCGAGAAAACTACCTGGAAAAAATATATTCTTACGGATAAAGGAAAAAAAGTTCTGGAAAAGCTGGAGGGAAAATATCTTTAGAGGGAAAATATCTTTAGAGGGAAAATATCTTTAATCACTGTCGTGAGTTTAATCTGAATTATTACTTTTCCTTCTCCCTGATATCTCCGGGCAATAAGGATATCCCCGGCGGTTTCTGAATATTTCTCAGTACTCTTGATTCTTTCAGTCTTCTAACAGAAGATCTTCTCCTGCCTTTAGCTCTCTTCTCCTAGCTTTATGTATCCTTCCACAAGGTCAATATTTGCCAGCACCACTGACCTTTTAAAATCTGTCAGGTCTTTTGTAATTTCCTCAAGCCTGTCAGCGCAGTCCTGGCTGGTGACCACGGTTCCGTCAGGCACCATCATGCCTGAAGAAATATTAACTCCGCGGACTATTGCCCTGTGAAGGACAAGCGTATCTTTCCCTATATCACAGTCAAACACCACTGCTCCGAACCCTATGAAGCAGCCTTCTCCTATCCTGCAGGGGCCGTGTACAATACAGCCGTGAGCAAGAGAGGTATTTTTGCCGATAATTACATCGGAATGCGAAAGGGCATGGACGACAACATTGTCCTGGACATTGCTGCCGCTGTGAACGGTTATGGAAGACCCGGGCTCGTCTGCCCTGAGAACTGCATTCGGTCCTACGAACACATTATCTGCAATAGTCACGTTTCCGATTATTACTGCTGTTTCGGATATCCATGCCTTTTTGCTGACTTTTGGGTGCTGTTTATGGGGGTTTGGGAAATGCATCTTCAGGCTCCTGTCTGATCTCTTGAAATGCTCTGCGAAGTGCTTTTGAGCTTACTTGATTTTTTTCGGTCCCTGGCCTACATCCAGGTCTCAATTCTTTTTATGATAAATTATGAGAACTTATTTAAAGCTATGTTTTAACCCGGATATCTGAAGATATTATGGATTCTCTCTGAATATATTATGGAATTGTTGAAAATTATGGACTCCTTCTGAAGATATTATAGAACTCTCTTAAGATACAATTAGAATCTCTCTTTAACCTGAGCGAAGTATCACTGAGAAATATGTGAAATAATGTATTGTACGGGAGAACTAAGAATGACATTAAAAGTGGGATTATACCCTGAGCCAGGCATAGATTCCCGAATAGTATAACTTATATATACATCAAAACTTATTAACCAGAAAAACCTGTGTAGAGTCTTGAAATAGCTCGTGCCGGTGAACTGATTTATTGACCGGTTCACAGCAATTATTGTTAAAGCAATTATTGTTAAAGCAATTATTGTTAAAGCAATTATTGTTAAAGCAATTATTGTTAAAGCAATTATTGTTAAAGCAATTATTGTTAAAGCAATTATTGTTAAAGCAATTATTGTTAAAGCAATTATTGTTAAAGCAATTATTGTTAAAGCAATTATTGTTAAAGCAATTATTGTTAAAGCAATCACTGATATATAGCTAATATTATTATCATCTCAAGCTTATTGTTACTAAATTCATTTTCAGGATTTCGTTCAGTCAAGCTTTATCTAGTATAATTCCCGCTTGAAATAATTAAAATAAAATTTATCGAACCTTAATGGTGAGGACGACTTGGTTTCAGAGACACTTAAAAAGCAAATTGACCGGTTCCTGCTGGCTTTCGGTTTTTCCCTTATGTTCGGGATAATGCTTCTTGGGCAGGAATTCAGGCAGACTGTAGGGGAAATGGTAGGGATTTTAATGGATCCTGTGCTTGCCCTTGTAGGAGAGCAAAATTTCCATCTCATTCTGTTAGTTATGGCTGCCATCACTGCTATCTATGCATCCCTTATCCAGAAGTACACTATCGACTGGGATCTGATGAGAAATACGCAGGAGCGTATGAAGGTTTTCCAGAAAGAGTTCAGAGAGGCGCAGCTTTCCCAGAATACATACATGCTGAAAAAGCTTGAAGACCAGCGCAGAGAGATGATGGAAGACCAGATGAAGATGTCCAAGCAGCAGTTTAAACCCATGGCTTACATCAGTATCATCTCCCTTCCTCTCTTCATGTGGGCTTATTATTACATTAACGGGCATGAAGCGGCTACAATGGTCTTTCCTTTCTGGGGCGAACAGCTGCTGACCACTTCGGCTTTTGGTCCCTTCCAGCACTGGATATACTGGTACTTTATCTCCTCGCTTGGAGTCAGCCAGCTTATCAGGAAGGCTCTTAACATCGGTGGTGTCTGATGCAGATAACGGTGAGCGGGCTTCCCGGAAGCGGGACTACCACCCTCTCAAGGCTCCTTGCTGAATGCTATGATCTTGAGCTGGTTTCTTCAGGAGAAATTTTCCGAAAGATGGCAAAGGAAAGGGGAATGAGCCTTTCCGAGTTCGGGGCACTGGCAGAAAGAGATCCTTCCATAGACCTTGATATTGACAAAAACCAGAAGTCTATCATTCACAGCCGGGAAAATATCATCCTTGAAAGCCGGCTTGCAGGCCATATGGCTCAGGGAAGGCCGAATGTACTTAAAGTCTGGATAAAAGCCCCGGTATTGACCAGGGTAAAACGCATCCAGAGGCGCGAGAAATCGGTCTCCTTTGATGAAGAACTGAAGAAAACAGTCGAAAGGGAGAGGTCCGAATCCCTCAGGTACAAAAACTATTACGGGATTGATATTACAGACCTGTCAATTTACGATATTGTTATCGATTCTGAAAAATGGAACCAGTACCAGACTCTTGATATACTCAGGGTTGCTATTGACGCTATCGTAGGGCCGGAGTGATTTTCACCAGCCGCCGGTTTTCGGGATACTTATTAAAGCAGCTTTTAAAGCAGTTTTTAAAGTAGTTCTTAAAGAAGTTTTAAAGCAATTTAAAGCAATTTTTCACGTCCGGTTCAGGGTTTTATCTTCCTTGCCCTGATATTATTAACTTCACGAAGATCGGTGTCTTTTACTGGATATCTTCTCCAATGCGCACATGCAGGCTTTCGCCAGAATATTCCGAGTATGTGTTTCAGGTCTCGCTTGCGGTCATTCGAGACCGCAGAGTCAGTTCTCCATTACACCATGTCATTATATCACCTTATTACTAACTAACCAGCAATCACTAACTAACCAGTAATCATTAACAATTGGCAATCACTAACTAACCAGCAATCACTTACAACCAGCAATCATTAACTAACTTACCAATAACCCAGGAGTTTCGAAAAATCATGTCATCCGCCGGCAAACTGCCATCCGAAGTTGAAAGAACCCTTGTCCGGAAGTCCGGCGCCTGGACAAATCCATCCTACGGCTGCCCTCCGGAAAAGCGCCCCATACTTGAGTATATCGAAAAAGGGGTGGTGAACATTGACAAGCCAAGCGGACCTACAAGCCATGAGGTTGCAGCCTGGGTAAAAACTATCCTTGGAGTACATACGGCAGGGCACGCAGGTTCTCTTGATCCCAAGGTTACAGGGCTTCTGCCCACGCTTCTCGGAAAAGCTACCCTTGCCGTGCCAGCCCTACGCCTGTCAGGAAAAGAGTACATCTGCCATTTGAAGCTTCACAGGGCTATGCCTCAAAAGCTGGTCCGCCAGGTCTGCGAGGAATTTACGGGTCCCATTTACCAGATGCCTCCTATAAAATCCGCTGTTAAACGGGTCATAAGGGTAAGGACGATCTATTACATCGAGGTGCTTGAGATTGAAGGCACATCTGTACTCTTCCGTGTCGGGTGTGAAGCAGGGACTTATATCAGGAAACTCTGCCACGATATAGGGCTTGCTCTGGGCTGCGGCGGGCATATGCAGGGACTCCGCAGGACTAAGGCAGGCCCGTTTACGGAAAAAACGCTCGTCACTCTCCACGAACTGAAAGATGCTTATGCGTTCTGGAAAGAAGACGGGGATGAATCCGGGTTGAGAAGGGTTATAATGCCAATGGAGTCTGCCGTATCCCACCTCCCCAAAATTATTCTGCGGGACAGTGCGGTGGATGCTATCTGTTCAGGTGCTTCTCTTGCAGTTCCGGGTATTACATCTCTCGATTCCAACCTTTCTAAAGGAGAGCTTGCAGGGCTTTTCACCTTAAAAGGAGAACTTGTTGCACTTGCAAAGGCTGAGATGACCACGGAAGAGATCCTCAAAGCTTCTGCGGGTATTGCAGCTTCTCCTATCCGCGTGCTTATGGAAGCAGGAACTTACCCAAAGGGCTGGACTAAAAAAGAAGAAAAGGTCCAGCTCTAACTTTTTAAATTTTTCGTTATCTACTTCAAAGTCCTTTTCTCTATCTTCTTCAAAGTTCTTTCTTTTTTCTTTTTCCTGCTGCATTCCTAGAATAAGATTTATATATCACTATTCCGTTATGGTATAAGTCGTGCCAAACGCTTTGTGCCGAGGTAGTCTAGTGGTAGGGCGCAAGCCTGGAAAGCTTGTGGGGCTTAGCCCCTCGGGAGTTCGAATCTCCCCCTCGGCGTTATGTTTTCCTCATTTTGATTTTGAATAAATTTTTCAGCTTTTCTTTGGATATTTCTTGCACTACTTCAATCATTTTCTATACTGTTTTTTCTATACTGTTTTATTCAATTAAGCTGCTGTACTGGCTTTCTGTGCTGCCGGGTATCCGCTTTCAGTAGTAGGCGGACGCAGATATCCTTATATACTGGCAGCTGCATGTAAAGAAACTCATCAGTATATGCTGTAAAGAAGCTCCTTTGAGAGCTGCTCCTGAGTTATTCGCGTATTCTTAATGGGTATTCGGTCAGGGGCTACAGGATGCTGTATGCACTCCAATGGAGGAAGTACATGGCAGAAGAAAAAAATAACGAAGAACTAAGGCATCTTGTTCGGATTATGAATACCGACCTGCAGGGGGCAAAGCCCGTAGAGTATGCTCTTACAGGTCTTCCCGGAATCGGGAGGCGTACTGCAATACTTATTGCAAAGGGCGCAGGTGTTGACCCTACTGCTACACTTGGGTACCTTCCGGATGAGGAAGTAGCCAAACTCGACGCTGCAATCGGAAGATTTGAAGAAATCGTCCCTACCTGGATGCTTAACAGGCAAAAAGACATCACCACCGGACAGGACAAGCACCTGCTCGGAACAGATATCGTTCTGACTTTCAGGGAAGACATTAACAACCTGAAGAAGGTCCGTGCTTACAGAGGTCTCAGGCATGAAAGAGGCCTTAAGGTCAGAGGACAGAGGACGAAATCCACAGGCCGCCGCGGATCAACCGTTGGTGTGAGCAGGAAGAAGTAATTTTTCGGTTAAGGTGATTTAAATGGCATATCCAGGTAAGAAAAGTAAAAGTTATGAGACTCCCAAGCACCCCTGGCAGGAAGCCAGGATGGCTACTGAAGTCCAGCTCGTAAAGGCTTACGGCCTCAGGAATAAAAAGGAAGTCTGGAAAGCAGCCAGTATGCTCAGGATGTACAGGTCCGAAGCCAGAAAACTTCTCGCACAGGTCGCTTCAGGCGGGCAGGAAGGGGGGCTTGAAGGGCACTACAGGACCCAGTCCGAAGAAATTCTTTCCAAGCTCATCCGCTACGGCATTATAAAAGCCGACGCTAATGTTGACGATATTCTCTCTTTAAAGACTGAAAATATCCTTGAAAGAAGGCTCCAGACCCAGGTTCTCCGTCTCGGACTTGCAAGGACCGTTATTCAGGCACGTCAGTTCATTACTCACGGCCATATTGCAATTAACGGCAGAAAAGCAACGATTCCGGGAATGCTGGTCTCAAAAGAGGATGAGATGCACATCGGGTACTATGGGACTTCCCCTCTTGTCAGTGAATCCCATCCTGAAAGACCTGTCCAGGTTGCATCATTCCTTGCAGACAGCGCAACAACCCTTAAAGCTGCTGCCGAGGCAAGGCAGGCAAGAGAAAGACCTCCAGAAAGAGGCGGCGGCAAGAAGAAGAGAGGCGGGAGGAAGTAAACATGGCAGACATGAAATGGGCTGTAGCTCACATCAAATCCTCATTTAACAACACAATTATTACAGTAACCGATATCACAGGGGCTGAAACCATTGCAAAGTCCTCTGGTGGTATGGTTGTGAAGGCTGCAAGGGACGAAAGTTCTCCTTACACTGCCATGCAGATGGCAGGCCAGCTTGCTGACCAGCTCAGGGACAAGGGCATTAACGGTATCCATATCCGGGTAAGAGCTCCCGGAGGAAACAAACAGAGAAGCCCCGGACCAGGTGCACAGGCTGCAATCAGAGCTTTTGCAAGAGCAGGTATCCGCATCGGCAGGATCGAAGACGTTACTCCTGTCCCACACGACGGTACCCGTCCGAAAGGCGGAAGGCGTGTATAAAAATAATGTATAAAAAGAACTGTTCAGAGAATTCTTCAAAATTCTCTTTTTTTTATGTATTCAAAATTTAGGGGAATTAAGGTATATGACGATGGAAGTAGACATTCTGGAGTTATCGGACAGATCTGCAAAGTTTGTGCTGTCCAGGGTAAGCACGGCTTTTGCTAACGGCATCCGGCGTGCCATGGTCGCCGACGTACCCACTCTTGCAATTGAGTATGTAAACCTTTATGACAACACCTCCGTGCTCTATGATGAACAGCTGGCTCTCCGTCTCTCCTTAATCCCGCTTGTAACGGATTTAGAGACGTATATGCCTCAGGCTGAATGTGAAGTCTGCGGAGGGGAAGGCTGTCCTGCATGTGAGGTCTCTTTGACTCTAAGTGCAGAAGGGCCGGGAACCGTTTATTCGCGCGACCTTATCTCTTCTGACCCAAAGATCCAGCCGGCAGATCCAAACATCCCGATTGTTGAGCTGAAAAAGGGGCAGAAGCTTGTGCTCGAGGCTATCGCCCATATGGGCTACGGCAGAGACAGCGTTAAATGGCAGGCAGGCGTTGCTTGCGGCTATAAAAACGTACCTGTTATAACCATTGAGAACTGCGATGCCTGCGGGCACTGTGCAGCAGAATGCCCGAAAGGCATTATCAGGGTTGAAGAAGCAGGAGCAAGGGTTGCCGAGGACGATGTTATAAAATGTTCCCTCTGCAGGCTCTGTGAACAGGTATGTGATATTGACGCTATAAATGTGGATTTCTACGAGAATGCTTTCGTTTTCACGATGGAGTCCGATGGCTCATATACAGCTAAAGACCTTGCCCTTAATGCAGCAAATGTAGTTAAAGGCAAAGCCGAAGAACTGCTAGCAATTCTGGACCAGCTTTGAATTCCGGGTAATCCGGGTTCAAACCAGTTTTTACGGAGCCCGTCTTTTTCTTTCTGGCTCCGTAAAACCCTCTATCTGGAAGATTTCTTTTTCTTGATTACCTCAGGAATTATTTGTTTTACTAACGGGTCTTCCGGAAATTATTGGCAGCGTCCTCTCTGACTCGAAATGTTTATATATTATCCACGATATTGTGAGGGAGTGCAGGGCGCAAGGCGCGCCGGAATTTAAAAGGAAACAAGATGCGAGGGTTGCCCAGCCAGGTCAAAGGCGCTAGGTTGAGGGCCTAGTCTTGTAGGAGTTCGTGCGTTCGAATCGCACCCCTCGCACCAGATTTCTTAATACTTAAAACTTAAATTCAATTCATTCTCAGAAAATTTTTATAAAAAAGTTCTCAATCCGATTCATTTGTTTCATCGAAATGCGAGGGTTGCCCAGCCAGGTCAAAGGCGCTAGGTTGAGGGCCTAGTCTTGTAGGAGTTCGTGCGTTCGAATCGCACCCCTCGCATCCAAATTTTTCATTCTTGTTTTCCGGTTATTTATTCTCATGCGGATATGTATCTGTTTGTGCAGACATCCAGGGTTTCGGGTCCCTTCTAATGCACCAAACATCAGGATATAGTGTCAAATTTCTGTGTGACCATGAAAATTGTATGCTCGTGTAAAGTTTATCATAAACTTTAATTTTAAAAAATTATTTCGACCAGAGTATACTGATCTATATTTATAGCGTCTATCCCAAAAACTCAAAAATAATTACGGTTGAGGGGGCTTTAGCAAAAAAAGTATAATAGTATTAGTTTTAAAAGTATGAATTATTTTTAAAGAATACTACTTGTTATAATATTAGTTTTAAACATATGATATTAGTTTAAGAATTGCAATATTCGTTATGATACTGGTTTTACATGTATGATATTAGTTTAAAAAGTGCAATATTTGCTTTATTTTTTATCCTCTCTATTCCACTCCATTAAAGCCTTTTCAATAGATATCAGCGTGAACATGGTAGTATTGAATATCTCGTCAGGGTGCTGTGGCATCCAGCTGATTTCATCAAGAACGTCTCTTGGGAGCCTGACGATATCGTTCATTTCTTCTCCCATTATCATGAAATACTCAGTATATCGTGAGCCGAACCTGCTATTATTACGTGCGGTGATAGAAATATACTGGGTAAATGACCCATCATTCATTATATCTCTTGAATATCTATACTGAATTTCTTCAGCACAATCTGAATAGTCATTATTGAGTCTTCTGATGGTATCCGGAATTGATTCCCCCTCTTTTTGCAAAGCTTTCAGGTCTGAAAATACGCTTTTGGAAAGTCTGACAGTTTTGTATTGTCTCATGTAACTACTCATGCGGTTGATATATATAGACTACTACATATGTAGTTAATGTTCCATATATAAAGTTCTGCTAAACTCAACAAAATTTACTTTTTTTACAGCGGTAATGCATAATCTATTTTTTAGAAACTTTCTCTTTAGAAAGCTATTCTACCCGGAAGTTCATTTTTTTCTCTTTTCAAAGCTTGTAAAAAGCCAGATTTTATACGCTTTTATAAATACAATACAAGGTATCTTTAGAAACCCCTGGTTTTTTGCGGTCAATCTTTACAGTCACATAAGAAATATTGGAAATCTTTTGCCTTATAATTAAGTTTAGTTGCGCAGGTATTCCGATCCCTTTTTATGATGCTTATATTCGTTCAGGATCTTTTCTTAAAGGCCTGCATGTTTGTTTACTTGCATTGCCACACACCTGGAGGCATTTTGCCTTCGGTAATTTGTCATATTTTAAAATTGAGAGCATATTCCTGGAATTTGAGATATCATGATTTAAACCTTCATTTTCTCCCCCAGAATTTGACCTATCATTTTGTCTTTTTCCGTTTAATAAAAAGCCCCAGAACGGCAAGAACCACAGCTACAAAGGCCCAAAAAATAACACTGAAAGGGTTGAGCGGTTTTTTTAGCAGGTTTATTTTCTGTTTCATCATTTTCTCTTTCATCATAAGTTAGTTCCATTAAGTTTTAATCCTCTATATCCTGGCATTCGTGAATATCGCCGAGAACGTAAAATTTACCACAAATCTCACATTTTATTATTTTCTTTTTTTCTTCAATTAAGCTTTTTTGCTGCGCTTCCAGATCCTCTACTTCAGCCCTGAACCTTTTAAGTTCATTCTCATATGCATCTAATTTTTCTTTGAGTTTGTTAAGCTTCTCCGTGTTCAACTCCGCCCCATATCTAACCGGGTCTTCAGCCATGCTTTTTCATCCGCATAAACTATGATAGTAATGTGATATATAGCGTTAGGAAGCATGGTTTTAGCATCAGGAAGCCCTGAAGAATGGAGCCTTAAAGAAACAGCAGGGCAAGAAAATACCCGTTTTTCAGGAGATCTCCGCAGAAATTCGATGAAGCTGTTTTTAAATAGGCTCACAGACAATTCCTTTTGGGCAAAATACTGAGCAATACTCTTTGCCAGAGTATCCGTTGGTTTCTGGAGAATAGAGCGGAATAATAAAGGGAGGAATAAAAGGGAGGATAAAGCGATGTTTAAACGTATTGACCATGTAGAGATTCTACCAGGTGATTTTGAAAAATCGATGGCATTCTATCAGGATGTACTGGAGTTCCGTCTGGTGTCGCGGATGCAGGTGCATACCGGGCCGCTGAAAGAGATCGCTTATCTGAGGCTGGGCGATACAGTCATTGAATTATTGCACGTGAAAAATCCTGCCCCTATGCCCGCCTCAATGGCAGTTGGCTACCGTGCAATTGCCCTGGAAGTAGAATCGATGGAAGCAGCGATTGCCTGCTTGCGTGATCATGGCGTCTACGTTACCTGGGGGCCGATAGATCTGGGTACAGCCATCCGAGCTGAAATTACAGATCCTGACGGCCTGGCCATAGAATTGCGAGAATGGAGGCAAAAACCCTGGTAAGCCTGAAATGCAGACCACTGGAAACTCAGATCAAGACGGGAGAGCTATATGCCAGGCTTCTTTTGGACACTAACAGCTTGCAGGTCTCCATAAATTCCCCATTAATCAGATAGGGACTTGATTAGAATCGGGCTCTGTGGATCGCGGCCAGGCCCTTCCAGTCTTCAATATCAAGCTCCGGCTTTTCTGCACGATATTTAGCATAAAGTGCTATCCCCTCAGGGTCTTCAAGGATCTCGACATTGACGCCTTTTTCGCGCAGCATCTGCTCATTGCCCGAAGCATTAGTAACATCGCCTACAACCACGCGGTCGAACTGGCGCATATATATCAATGTGGCACAGACGTCGCATGGGCTGAGTGTTGTAAAAATCGTAGTATTGCTAAAGTCCTGACGCCCTGCATCGCGTATAGCAGACGTTTCGCCATGGTTATATGGGTCGTTATCCTGCACAAGCGTATTATGCCCTTTGCCTACAATCCGGCGCGTATTATTATCAATGATTACGCCGCCTATGGGGCAGCCACCCTCGTCATAGCTTTTTTGTGCAAGTAAAACTGCTATGCGCATAATATTGCGGTCGCTAAGTTTTACAAAGAATTCGTCCTCAACTATCGCAGAAAGGCTTCTGGTTGGCAAATGGGCAATGACGTTGAGCACCTCTTCCGTAACAGGCGTGTCCTCTGTAATGAAGCGTTTCATAATCTCCCTGTTAAATCACTCTAGCACTAACTTTCGAAAAGATGAACTATTTAGTAACAGTTTGTTTTTTAATAGCAATTTGTTTAACTATTTATTATATTGATTGCAGGAGCATTATAACTATCTGTTTAATATATGGAAAATCTCGATCCTATACCTCTCTGTTTACTTTGCAGTTCTAAGGATATATAAGGAACTTATTAGCTTGTCTATAAATTCCTTGGGCCAACGGGCCAATATTACCATCAATCATCGATATTCAGGTATCATTAACGCTTTTTTTATCTTTTTCACTGATATTACTGCTGTTTTCCTTTTTTTTAGGGCAACAGTAATTATTCTTAATAAGCCTTTTTCCTCTTCCATCGCCTCCGACTCGGAAAATTAAATTGGAACCGCAACTTGGGCAGCATGTGGGACGGTTATGATCGAACTCTGGCTCCCACAAATGATCACATTCTTTGCAAAGAAAATTTACCTTGCATTCGCCGCTATTAACGTATTCCCCTCCAGAGATCTCGATCGCTTTTCCGTTGACAAGGGCATCAGCTACCTTCTGTCGTGCATTCTGTAGGTCGCTCCAGAGAGTTTTCCGTGATACTCCCATTTTGTCAGCAGCCTCATTCTGTTCCATCTGGAGAAGGTCGCAAAGACGAATAGCCTCAAGTTCTTCTATGGATAGGTTGGAGATTTCAAGACAGCAAAGAGGGATTTCTCTTGGCTTGAAATAGGTAGCCTTTGGAAAGCAGGATACCCTGCGCTTAACTCTATTGACCATTTAATTAAACTATGTGATACGTAATAAAAATCTATCGAACAATACATCTATATTTAAAGCGACTAAAGATTCCACCGAGTTCGTATTAAGTAGTTTTTCAGATTCTTGACTGTCTGCTTAACTCAATCAACTGTCAAAATACTCAAAAGAGCAGTAGTATAAATAATTTATGCTCTGCCAGTTTAACTATTGATAAAATTAATGTGTTTTGAATCTGTTTTCAGGATTCAGCTTTTAAGTGTGAAATTAACTGCAGTAAACTCATAATTGTGTAACATTTGATAGTAACTCTATGTCTTTTAATCAATAGATTCGTATCATATGTCAGCCAGTTCTTTAGCCATTTTCTACTTTTTAAACATGGTTTTACGTAAAAGTCCTGCTAATTACTGTTGCTTTCTTACCTCGTATTTAAAGAATTTCATATTCTTTTTCTGCAAAAAAGTAATCCTCTGATGCTGCTTTTTCCAATTCCGCCAGGGCCGGGAACTCCTGGTTGTTTATATAAGGCTTATAAATGAAATTTTTCTTATTTTTATATTTTTACCGAACAAAAATGCAAATTATTTATAATACGTCGCGTATGTGTAATTTAAGAGCCTATCTGAAAAGTACCATGACTCCTGTAACTTTTACAATTGTCCGATCATAACTGAACGGATTCCGGATAATAAACACTAATTGTCTAATTGTAACTTTACAATGTGCATAGAACTTTTCGGATAGTCTCCAGGATCTCTTTTATTTTTACTGAGATCGTGATGTTCATCATCCAGGACTGGCCCTCGATATCCAGATTATATTTTATCCCGACTAAAATAGAAGTTATTTACAACTTCTCGCTTATGCGTAATTTAAGAGCTCGTCTGAAAAGGGCTGTGACCTACTTTATCTTTTGTAGTTGCCGGTTCGTGAATGAATGGATTCCGGATAATAAACATTAATTGTCTAACTGTAATTAATTGCCTAATTATAATTTACAATACACATAGAACTGAAAGATTCCTTACCTGGTGTCTGACACAAAAGCAATGAATTCTTAATTCTTTAAAAACTCAAGTTTTAATGGCTTAATTTTCTATTTTTATATTTTTACCGAACAAAAATGCAAGTTATTTATAACACGTCGCTTATGTGTAATTTAAGGGTTTGTCCGAAAAGTGCTGTGACCTAAGTAATTCTACAATCGGTCGATCACAAATGAACGGATTCCGGATAATAAACACTAGTTGTCCAGTTGTAATTTTACAACATGCATAGAACTTTTCGGATAGTCTCCATGATCTCTTTTATTTTTCTGAGATCACAAATTCACTATAGGACTTACTCACTTGATGCCAAAATAAAAGCAGTGAACTCCCAATTCTCTAAAAATTCAAGTTTTAACTGCTTAATTTTACTGTACTTGATTTTATGTTGTAAGTGTGTAAATTCTATAAAAAGTCAAAAACGATCTCCAAAAATGTCATTTAAATAGCTTAGGCTTTCAACGAATCGTCTGATAAAACGACTTTAAGCGTATTTAGGAGGTAAAGCTAAAATGAGCAAATTAACTACTGGGAGTTTTTCGATAGAAGATCTTGAATCCGTTCAGATCACTATCAATAATATTGTAGGAGCAGCAAAGGAGGCTGCTGAAAAAGCACAAAAAGAGGTAGGGCCGATGGGTCCAACTCCCCTGGCAAGCATGGCAGCTTATAGAAATGACTGGAACTTACTTCTGCTCAACCGCTATGAGCCTGTTTTAACCCCCATGTGTGACCAGTGCTGCTACTGTACTTATGGACCATGTGATCTATCCGGAAACAAGAGAGGTGCCTGCGGTATTGACATGGCAGGCCAGACGGGAAGGGAATTCTTCCTCCGTGTAATTACAGGTACTGCGTGTCACGCTGCTCATGGGCGCCATCTGCTTGAACACGTAATCGATGTCTTCGGAGAAGACTATCCTATCAATCTAGGAGAATCGAATGTCCTGACTCCAAACGTCACGATCTGTACAGGATACAGCCCAAAGACCCTTGGAGAATGCAGAGCTCCAATGGAATATGTTGAAGAAGAGCTCACCCAGCTCCTTGCAACCATCCATGCAGGACAGGAAAGTGCAGAAATCGACTACGATTCAAAAGCCCTCTTCAGCGGTAGTCTTGACCACGTAGGTATGGAAATTTCCGATATTGCCCAGATCTCAGCATACGACTTCCCAAAAGCTGACCCTGAAGCCCCACTCATTGAGATCGGCATGGGATCCATTGACAAGTCCAAGCCACTTATTGTTGCAATCGGACACAACGTAGCCGGTGTAACCTATATCATGGACTACATGGAAGACAACAACCTGACAGACAAGATGGAAATTGCCGGGCTTTGCTGTACTGCATTCGATATGAGCAGGTACAAGGAAGCCGACAGGAGACTTCCATATGCCAAGATCGTAGGGTCCCTGGCAAAAGAACTGAAGGTCATCCGCTCTGGAATGCCTGATGTTATTGTTGTTGACGAACAGTGTGTCCGTGGTGATGTATTATCAGAATCTCAAAAGCTCAAGATCCCTGTGATCGCTTCCAATGAAAAGATAATGATGGGCCTGCCGGACCGCTCAGACGCAGATGTGGATTCAATAGTTGAGGAGATTAAGTCAGGGGCAATTCCGGGTTGTGTAATGCTCGACTATGAAAAACTTGGAGAACTCGTTCCGAAGATTGCCGAAGTAATGGCTCCGATCCGTGATGCAGAAGGTATAACGGCAATTCCGACTGATGAGGAGTTTAAGGCATACATAGACAAGTGTGCAAAATGCGGAGAATGCCTGCTGGCATGCCCAGAAGAACTTGATATCCCGGAAGCCTTTGAATATGCAACCAAGGGAAGCTACGAGTACCTCGAAGCCCTCCACGATATCTGTATAGGGTGCCGCCGCTGCGAACAGGTCTGTAAGAAGGAAATCCCAATCCTGAACGTTCTTGAGAAAGCTGCACAAAAATCCATCAGTGAAGAGAAAGGATGGGTCAGAGCCGGCAGAGGACAGGCAAGTGACGCAGAAATAAGGAAGGAAGGTCTGAACCTCGTTATGGGAACAACCCCAGGTATCATCGCAATCATCGGATGCCCGAACTACCCGAGCGGTACCAAAGATGTCTACCTCATTGCCGAAGAGTTCCTGAAGAGAAACTACCTCCTAGCAGTAAGCGGGTGTTCCGCAATGGACATTGGTATGTACAAGGACGAGGACGGAAAGACCCTTTACGAAAGGTACCCCGGCACATTCGCAGGCGGAGGACTGCTTAACACTGGATCCTGTGTATCCAACGCACACATCAGCGGAGCCGCAGAAAAAGTTGCCGGAATCTTTGCCCAGAGAAACCTGGCAGGAAATCTGGCAGAAATCGCAGACTACACTCTCAACCGTGTGGGTGCATGCGGACTTGCATGGGGTGCATACTCACAGAAAGCAGCTTCAATTGGTACCGGATGTAACATCTATGGTATTCCAGCAGTTCTCGGACCTCACAGTTCCAAGTACAGGAGAGCCCTGATTGCCAAGAACTATGATGAGTCCAAGTGGAAAGTCTTTGATGGCAGAGACGGTTCAGAGATGAACATCCCACCGGCACCGGAATTCCTGCTGACAACTGCAGAAACCTGGCAGGAAGCACTTCCAATGATGGCAAAAGCCTGTATCCGTCCTTCCGACAACAACATGGGCAGATCCATAAAGCTGACCCACTGGATGGAGCTCTCCAAGAAGTACCTTGGTGTAGAGCCGGATGACTGGTGGAAGTTTGTCAGAAACGAAGCTGATCTCCCGCTTGCCAAGCGTGAGGAACTCCTCAAGAGACTGGAGTCAGAGCACGGCTGGGAGATTGACTGGAAGAGGAAGAAGATCATCTCCGGCCCGAAGATTAAGTTCGATGTCTCAGCACAGCCCACTAACCTTAAGAGACTTTGCAAGGAGGCCTGAAAATGGTAGACACTACCAAGAACACCAAACTCTTTACTACCTACGGAGTGACAACTGCCAAGGCAACCACCCCCGAAATAGCAGCCAAGCTGATTTCAAAGGCAAAGAAACCGCTTCTTGTGGTTGGGACCAAGATCCTTGACCCAGAACTTTTGGACAGGGCAGTAAAGATCGCACAGAAGGCAAACATCCCAATTGCAGCTACTGGAAGTTCTATGCCCGGCTTTGTGGGCAAGGACGTGGATGCAAAGTACATCAACCTGCACCAGCTTGGCTTCTATGTGGCAGACCAGAACTGGCCAGGACTTGACGGGAATGGGACTTATGATACCCTCATCGTTCTTGGACACATAAAATACTATATCAACCAGGTACTGTCCGGAACTAAAAACTTCAGCAACATAAAAGCAATCGCAATTGACAGAAACTATATCCAGAACGCAACAATGTCTTTCGGAAACCTGAGTAAGGCAGACCACTATGCTGCCCTGGATGAACTTATTAACGCATTATAATTTTGATTTAGGAGGCGAAATATAATGGCAGAATTCCCATTTGAGATTTCTCCAATGTTTGAAGGAGAAAGAGTAAGGAAAGAAGGAATGTTCGTAGAACTCGGTGGTCCCAAATCCCTTGGTCTCGAACTTGTCCGTGCAAAACCCATGGATGAAATTGAAGACGATAAAGTAACAATTGTCGGTCCTGACCTCAAGGATATGGAAGAGGGAAAGACCTACCCCTGGGCAATGATCTTCAACATCGGCGGAGAACTTGTAGAGCCTGACCTCGAATCTGTGGTAGAAAGGCGTGTCCACGACTTCATCAACTACTGCCAGGGCATTATGCACCTGAACCAGAGGTACGATGTCTGGATGAGAGTTTCCAAGGACACAGCTGCAAAGATGGACTCATTTGAGCCATTCGGAAAAGCTGTTATGATGCTTTTCAAGACAGAACTGCCCTTTATCGAGAAAATGCAGGTGACTTTCTACACAGAGCAGGCTGAAGTCGAAAAACAGATGGTAGAAGCAAAGGAGATCTTCAAGGCAAGAGACGCAAGGACAAAAGACCTGCACGACGAAGATGTTGATGTCTTCTACGGATGCACACTCTGCCAGTCCTTTGCTCCAACCAATGTCTGTGTAGTTTCCCCTGACAGAGTTTCACTCTGTGGTGCAATCAACTGGTTCGACGGCCGTGCAGCAGCAAAGGTCGACCCTGAAGGCCCACAGTTCTCAATTGACAAAGGCGAGTGCATTGACCCCCAGAAAGGAGAATACTCTGGAGTCAATGAAATTGCCAAGAAACTTTCCAGCGGTGAATACAGCAAGATTAACCTCCACTCCTTCTTCGAAGCCCCACACACATCCTGCGGCTGCTTTGAAGTGGTAGGGTTCTATATCCCTGAAGTGGATGGTATAGGCTGGGTAGACAGAGAATACCAGGGAATGGCACCTAACGGTATCGGATTCTCAACCATGGCAGGTCAGACCGGTGGTGGAAAACAGGTCGTAGGTTTCCTTGGTGTAGGTGTTAACTACTTCTACTCACCCAAGTTCATCCAGGCAGATGGCGGATGGAACAGAGTTGTATGGCTTCCTTCCAAATTCAAAGCAAAGATCGACGATGCAATTCCTGCTGACCTCAAAGACAAGATCGCAACTGAAAACGATGCAAGCGACATCCAGTCCCTGAAAGCCTTCCTCCAGGACAAGAACCACCCCGTTGTTGCCAGCTGGGCAGCAGCCGAAGAGGAAGAAGAGGAAGAAGAGGAAGGAGAAGAGGAAGAAGCAGTAGCTGTTGCAGCTGCTCCAATGATGATGCCCACAGCCGGATTCCAGATGCCAGCAATGCCAATGATGGCTGCAGGCAAGTCAGGCAGTGGAATAAAGTTGACCTTCAAGAACGCAAAGATCACAATTGACAAAGTGATCCTCAGCGAGAAGAAGGAAAAATAAATACCGAGTGACGACAGGCGATTGCCTAAAACCGAAAAACAAACAAAGGGGTATTCTGTGACTAAAGTAATTGCAATAACGGGAAAAGGCGGAACTGGGAAAACAGCGGTATCAGCTCTTCTGATCCGCTCTGTATCAGCTCTTCTGATCCGCTCTTTACGTTATTGCAAACAAAGTTACAGATACTAACCGTGAAGAGCTCGCTAAACTTGCAGATGGCCTGAAAATCAACCTGCCAGGTATGGTTCCCCTCGATCCGAAAATTGAGGAAATGGACATAAAAGGAATCCCCCTCTTTGAAATAACGGATGATTCGGTTGCTGCGATAGAAGTCGAAAAAATTGTACAAAAACTGGGGTTTTAACCCCAGCTCCCTTCTAAATCAGAGTTACGCAGAAAACCGTACAATAAAGATGATAGGAGACCATAACCGGTTTAAGAGCTTGAAACGGATTTTAAATTATCAAAGTAACGGAGCAGGATTCTTCCTGCCCCGGTCCCTGTTATTATACCAGGGAAAAATGTCTGGAAACACATTCAGTATTACATCTTTATTTATACAGTCACTCATCAAAACGGAAAATTTACGGAAAAGGTGAGGTTTACATGGCAAAGAAAGCTAAGTTATCAGAAGTAACAGACATGTTCAAGGGAATGGATATACTGGCCCTTGAAGGTGTGACTATAGAAGGGGACGTTGAGATTGATCTCAGCGGACTCGGAGGCGGCTTAGACCCGATGCTTGCTGCTCTTCTCGGGCAGGAAAGCGCAGTACTTGCCCAGCACTTCGGAAGGCTTGCAGGCATGTTTGGATACCCTGTTGGCATGGGTGTCCCCGCAGCTGCTCCCTCGGCTGCTCCTGCAATATCCCCTGCTCTGGCAGCCCCCAAACTTAAAGATCTCATTCCTGCAAAGTTTGACTTTGCTAACATCGAAGAATGGACAACACAGATCCAGGAAGTACCAATAGGTAACACCTCTGCAGACGGCGGAAGCCGTGGCAAGAGAGTCCTTGTTGGTGGCGAAAAAGCCCTTCCATTCTTCCCTGACGCTGTTATGCCGAACAGGAACCAGGTCACAATTGACGTGTTCGACATGAGAATCGGGCTTGCAAAAGCAGTCAAGGAAAACTACGATGAGGTCATGGACAGCCCTGGAGAATGGGCAAAGAAGAACGTTGAGAAGTTCAACGCAGATATGATCACAATCCACCTGATTTCAACCGACCCGCTTGTTAAGGACACCCCCCCCAAGGAAGCAGCCAAGACTGTTGAAGAAGTCCTCCAGGCAGTTGATGTGCCAATAGCAATCGGTGGTTCCGGTAACCCACAGAAAGACCCCGAAGTCCTCGCAAGAGCAGCAGAAGTTGCAGAAGGCGAGCGCTGCCTGCTTGCATCTGCCAGCCTGAACCTTGACTATGCAGCAATCGCAGAAGCAGCACTGAAATACGACCACGATGTCCTTTCCTGGACCCAGCTGGACATGAACGCCCAGAAGGAACTTAACAGGAAGCTCATGAAGCAGTGCAATGTCCCAAGAGACAGGATCATTATGGACCCAACCACTGCCGCCCTCGGTTACGGTCTCGACTACGCTTACACCAACATGGAGCGCATCAGACTTGCAGCCCTTATGGGTGACGATGAACTTACCTTCCCGATGTCCTCAGGTACCACAAATGCATGGGGTGCCCGTGAGTCCTGGATGGTTAGCTCACCACTTAAAGAAGACTCTGACTGGGGCCCGAGAGAATACAGAGGTCCAATCTGGGAAATCGTCACAGGTCTGTCCCTTGCTATTGCAGGTAACGACCTGTTCATGATGATGCACCCAACATCGGTTGCTGTCCTCAAGCAGATCACCCAGACTCTCTTCGGTACAATCGACACAGAGCAGGTTGACATTGCCAAATGGATCGGAGCGGAGGTGTAAAACATGAAAATAAACAGCCCATTAGAAGCTTACAAGTACCTGCCCCAGACCAACTGTGGGGAATGTGGTCAGCCTACATGTATGGCATTTGCCTCCACGCTGATCGACAGATCCGGCAAGACGTCAGACTGTCCACCCCTGGTTAAAGAAAAGAAGTTTGCAAAGAAGCTTGCAGAACTGGACAGGCTCCTTGCCCCTGAAATTCGCCAGGTTACCATTGGAGTAGGCGACAGAGCGGCAAATATCGGTGGAGACGATGTCCTGTACCGCCACAAACTGACTTTCTTCAACAAAACAAAGATGTTCTTCGATGTTGCAGACAACATGGACGAAGCTGCCCTTGTTGAAAGGGTTAAGAAGATTGCTGATTACAAGAAATTCTATGTAGGACGCAACCTGCTCCTCGATGGTGTTGCAATAAGAGCAGCATCCAATGACCCTGCAAAGTTTGCAGCAGCTGTCAAGAAAGTCGTAGAAAACACAACACTGCCTGTAATTCTCTGTTCCTTTAACCCTGCAGTCCTGAAGGCAGGACTTGAGGCTGCAAAGGACAAGAACCCTCTTCTGTATGCCGCAAACAAGGACAACTGGAAAGAGGTCGGAGAACTCGCCCTTGAGTACAAGGTGCCTGTAGTCGTTTCGGCCTTCAACGACCTTGATGGCCTCAAAACTCTTGCAAAGACATTTGCAGAGGCAGGAATTAAGGATATTGTCCTTGACCCTGGAACCTACCCAAGCGGAAAGGGCCTTAAGGACACCTTTACCAACTTCCTTAAGATCAGAAGAGCAGGCATTATGGGCGACACCGAGATCGCATATCCGATTATGGCTATGCCGCTTACTGCCTGGATGGCTGGAATTGCTGACCCTGTCAGTGCCTCTTACTGGGAAACAGTTCTTGCTTCTGTCTTTACTATCAGGTACGGAGACATTATGCTCCTCCACAGCATGGAGCCATATGCCACCATGCCCGAAGTGCACCTGGCCGAGACAATCTACACTGACCCGAGGTCTCCTGTCGCTGTTGACTCGAAGATGTATAAGGTAGGAACCCCTGACGAGAACTCTCCTGTTCTCTTTACCACAAACTTTGCCCTTACCTACTACACTGTAGAGAGCGACCTTGCCTCAAACGGCATCAACTGCTGGCTGCTTGCAGTCAACACCGATGGTATTGGTGTGGAAGCTGCTGCCGCCGGTGGTCAGCTGAGCGCCGACAAAGTAAAGGACTCCTTTGATAAGTCAGGCTTTGATATCCACAAAGATGTTACCCACAACAGTGTAGTTATTCCGGGTCTTGCTGCCCGTCTACAGGGTGACCTGGAGGACAAGCTCGGCGTAAAGGTTTTTGTGGGCCCGATGGACTCCGGAAGGCTCCCAGGCTGGATGGAAAAGAACTGGCCGCCAAAGAAATAAATTGTTGAAAACGATTTGACTATTAATGTTCCGTGTATTTTGACACGGAACAAATTTATTGCATCTTTTGAAAAACTCTATTTTTTAACTTTTAGAATTTGATTTATTAGTTGTAACACCTATCAATTCCTTGTGTAAGCTACGAATTTTTAAATAAAAATTCCCTAATAATTATCTTATGAGCTCTTACCCGGAACCTATATTCAATGATTGGGGGTTAAATTGTAAGCGTTGCACACTGGGGTGAGTGTCAGGAGCCGAAAAATAACCGGTTTAATAATGGGGGAGCAATGAAGAGGTCAATGGCATTCTGTGAACCCAGCCAAAGGAGTAGCTGCTGACTTTGAGGCTTATTCTGATGGCCAGGATAATTCTCAGGATTGCAGGACTATCTGGAAAAGATTCGGTTATCCAGTGATGATGGAAATCGGGAAAGTAACATGGTTAGGGTTGCAGTTACTATCTGAAAATTAATCCGGGTTGTGGGGAATTCGCATGCAAGAGCCTTCCGAACGAGAGGGAATCCGTGAAGCGTGGGACATATACAGGAAGCATACCCTGTCTAACAGCATCATCAACGAGATGGTAATAAGGGATAACGATCTGACGTTCATAACACAGGAGGACGGGGAGATCCCCATTAAAGAAAACTATGGGTATGGCCTCTATTACCACGATTGCAGGTACCTGAGCGGTTTTCTCATGCGACTCATGGACACGCCTCCAACGCAGGTCCTGTCCAGTAATGAGAGAGGGTTCAGCTCGACTCTCATGGTCACAAATCCGGAAATGAAGGATTGCACGGGAGCCACCATCGCTAAAGAAACGCTCCTGGGCACTATTGCCACGGTCATACCTGGCTGCATCCGGCAAAGCCATACCATACGGAACTTCAACACATTCCCTGTGACCTTGAACCTGAATTTTGAGTTCGACGCGGATTTCGCAGACATGTTCACCATCAGGGGTATCTACCCGCCGACTGCTGCGGAAGTGTTACCGGCAAGGTACGATGGTAAAAATCTTTATTTCTCCTATGAGGGGGAGGACAGGCTTTATCGTAATACGATTATCACATTTGAACCATCGCCCACAAGAGTGGAAGGGAAAGAATGTACCTTCGAGCTGAAGATAGCTCCTCATGAGCTGCAGACGGTAAAAGTGGAAATCTCCGTAGAGGAGATCAGGCCCGGCAGGGAACCCGGCCAGCCAGTAAAAAATCCAGATGAGCGTATGAACCAGATTATGGAATCCGACATCGCTACCCTTGAATGCTGTGACTGCATACCAACCAGCAACAATATTTTCAACAGCATCATGGTCCGTTCACTGGCCGACCTGAGAATGATGCGAATGAGCCTTAAAGGAGACATGTTCCATTCGGCAGGAATACCCTGGTACGACGCGCTTTTCGGGCGGGATAGCATTATCTCGGCACTCCAGATATTGCCTCTCGAAACTGGACTGGCAAAAAGCACGCTGCTGGTGAATGCAAAATTCCAGAGCAATAGATCGGATGACTGGAGGGACCAGGAGCCCGGTAAAATTCTTCATGAACTGAGGTTGGGAGAGCTGGCTAACCTGAATCTGATCCCACAGACGCCGTACTACGGCACTGTCGATGCTACGCCCCTGTTCCTTATCCTCCTGACCGAATATGTGAACTGGACCGGGGATATCGAACTGGTCAGGCAGCTGGAAAGCAACGTGGACAAGGCCCTGGAATGGATTGATATCCATGCCAATATGGAAGGAGATGGCTTTGCCTACTATGCTGTGAAATCCCCATTGGGCATTTACAACCATGGCTGGAAGGACTCTCCCGACTCGATTAGCCGTTCGGATGGCACGCTGGCGAAACAGCCGATTGCCGTTGCCGAAGTCCAGGGATACGTGTACATGGCGAAAAGAGGTCTTGTGCCGCTGCTCAGGCAGCTGGGCCGGAAAAGTGATGCTGTGAGGCTGGAAAAAGAAGCAGAAGAACTGAAAGAGAAATTCAACCGGCATTTCTGGATGAAAGATAGACAGTTTTTCGCCCAGGCACTGGATGCGGAAGGCGTGTGCGACGTAATATCATCTAACCCTGCACAGTGCCTGTGGACAGGAATAATCGATCAAAAATATGTAAAATACCTGGTCGACAGAATATTTAGAGACGATATGTTCACCGAATGGGGCATTCGTACACTGTCCTCGAAAGAGAAGAGGTATAATCCGCTCGGATATCACAACGGCACGGTCTGGCCGCATGACAACGCTATCATTACCATGGGCTTGAGAAAATATGGCTTCATCAAAGAGATGTCCCTGCTGTTCACGGGCATGTATGAGGCAGCCAAAGCGTTCGAAGACTACCGCCTGCCGGAGTGTTTTGCCGGGCTGACGCGCTCTGAGTACGGTATCCCTGTAAAATATCCGGTAGCCTGCAGACCACAGGCATGGGCATCTGGGACCGTGCCTTTTATGCTCACTGCCTGCCTGGGCATAGCTCCTGACGCTCTGAATAACCGGCTGATCATCAACAAGCCTCATTTGCCTTCGTGGCTGGACAATGTGCAGTTCAACAACGTAAAGGTCGGAAACACGCTGACAGATCTGAATTTCAGGCGGATCGAAGAGGAAACGCTGGTCAATGTATCCAAAAAAGGCGGGGACATCAGAGCGATCATTGAGTATTAAAAGCCGGGAGTTTGGTGAAAAGGCCAAAGAAAGCAGATTCACAACTGAATCGGGGGAACATATGACAAAAGTATCAATATATACAATAAGCACATGTCCGATATGCCGGGCTCAAACCTGCAGCCGATCAGGCTTGGAGAGGTGATCAACGTGACAGGAGAGATGGACCTTTTTTCACAATATCGGATGGGCGATCTCACGCTTCCGAACCGAATTGTAATGGCGCCGATGACGCGCAACCGCGCAGGGGATGCCGATGTCCCGGTCCCACTGACTGCGGCTTATTATGTGCAGCGAGCCTCTGCAGGTCTGATTATTACCGAAGGTTCACAGGTTAGCCTACAGGGGGTGGGCTACATGCATACACCGGGAATATACTCTGAGGTACAGGCTGCCGGCTGGAAAAAAGTGACGGATGCCGTCCACAGGGCTGGAGGCAGGATCTTCATCCAGCTCTGGCATGTGGGGCGAGTTTCCCATCCCGACCTGCTGGGGGGCGATTTACCTGTAGCTCCATCCGCGCTTCCCGTAGAAGGCTTTGTCCACACGCCAGGCGGGAAAAAGCGAATTCCGGTTCCAAAAGCCCTGGAGACCGACGAAGTGCCTGATATCGTCAGGCAGTTCCGGCGTGCCGCGGAGAACGCGAAAACTGCCGGCTTCGATGGTGTGGAAATCCATGGTGCTAATGGTTATTTGCTGGACCAGTTTCTACGGAGCGGGTCCAACAAACGAACCGATAAATACGGAGGCAGCCTTGAGAACCGTATCCGTCTGCCGCTTGAGGTCACGAAAGCCGTAATCGATGTATGGGGCGGTGACCGTGTTGGCTACCGCATCTCTCCGCACAATATCTCACGTTCCATGTCGGATGCCAAACCAATGGAGACCTTTTCCTATTTCACCGGAGAGCTTAACAACACAGGCCTGGGCTACCTTCATTTAATCGAAGCCGTCGGAGGCAGGGAAGGGTTCGTACCACCCGAGGCGCGGCTTGGGCATGCCCTGCGCAGGATTTTCGAAAGGACATTCATACTGAACGGCGGCTATGGCCTCGAGAGCGGGAGCGAAGCAATTGTCAGGGGCGAAGCTGACCTTATCGCTTTCGGAGTCCCATTCCTGGCTAATCCTGATCTACCGGAGCGTTTCAGGCAGAATGCACCTCTTAACGAGCCGGACGTGTCCACCTACTATAAGGGCGGCGAGAAAGGCTACACGGATTATCCGACCCTTGCAGGTAGATGATACGGCCTGAATACTCAGTAAAAGTAAAATTTGCTTCTACACTGTGAACCGTAAGATGGATTTCTTCTGTTTGCGCTCTCTCCTCAAATGGGATCGATCCGGCTGATCTTTCTCTCTTTTGCAACATATTCATCCTTTCCAAGGGGATGACCGCCAAAACTATGGCGCATTACAGCTACAGCCCTGGAGGAATTGCTGTGCTTATTTCGCGATCTGAATAGCTCTATTACGGACTGGGTAATTATAGAGACCGGAATCTCTTTTTCGATTGCTTCTTCTACTAGCCAGTTGACCTCTCCGGTATCTTCTACATAATCTGGCACCTCTCCAAGCGAATCAAAATTTCTGAGGCCCTTTTCCATCAGTTCTACCAGCCAGCCCCTTATGACTGAGCCGTTGGACCATACATGGAAGACACTGGGCAGGTCAAGGTCAAAGTCACTCCTGCACAGAAGCTCAAATCCTTCTCCTATAGCCTGAAGCATCCCAAATTCAATTCCATTATGTACGAGTTTTACGAAATGCCCGCTTCCGGGAGTTCCCGTATGCAGATAGCCTCCTTCCGCTGCCAGGGCTTTAAGGATGGGCTCACAGATTTTTATAGCCTCAGGTTTTCCTCCAATCATAAAACATGCCCCACATCTGGCTCCTGCAACCCCTCCGCTTGTCCCGCAGTCAACAAAATGAATTCCCTGTTTTGAAATCTCTGCCTCCCTTCGTATGGAATCTTTGTAATAAGAGTTCCCTCCATCCATAATCACATCTCCCTTATCCAGATAAGGTAGAAGCTCTTTTAGCACATTGTCAATGGTCGGGCCTGCTGGCAGGGAAAGGAAAATAACTCTGGGTTTTTTTAGAAAACTTACAAATTCTGAGTATTCTTCCACAACTTTTACGCCCTTTTCAGTAAGCCCGGTTTTAGGCTCCCTATCTTTTCCGACAACCTTTATCCCTTTATCCATACATTGAAGGGCAATGTTTTCCCCAATTTTACCAAGCCCTATTATTCCAAGTTCCATTTTCAAACCCCTTCTTTTTCTTTCAGCTATTTTTAAACCTCTATGTGAGGATCATCTAATGTGAGGATCATTTAGATAATGTGAAGTCTTCAGAGATGGACATATTTATATGCTCTAAATTAGCTGAAAAAATTATCATTTGACGAAGACTTTATAGTACCCTGTCTGGGTTTTGGATTCGCTCTGGAGCTTATCGAACTCAACCAAGCCTTTTATGGACTACACAGAACCCTCAAAACTTCCCTTTGCACCCTCACGCTCGCGAGATGAGCAGATACCGGGTGGTCCACCGGTAAAAAAGAAGAAGATTTAAGCAAAAACTTACACAGGTATTCTAATGCCAGACGAAATAATTGTACAGGGTAACCCTGACATCCATAATATTGCTCTGACTTTTGATGACGGCCCAGGCAGAATAACCCCGTACATTCTTGATGTGCTTAGAAAGTATGGGGTTAAAGCCACATTTTTTTGCCTTGGTTGCTGTATTGAGAAAAACATTATTGTACAAGAATATACAGGCAAAGATCTAACGGGCAGCGAAATTGTCAAACGTGCAAATGATGAAGGCCATCTTATAGCCATTCATTCTTATAACCATCGAGCTCTTCCCGGTCTTACTGAAGAAGAAATCCTTGATAATGAACTGTCCAGAACCAAAAATATAATCACTAATTTGACTGGAAAAGCTCCTGTATACTTTCGCCCTCCCTATGGCAGCATTGACGACAGAGTGAATAAGATTTCGAAAGTGCTTGGCCTCAAAACCGTTTTATGGAGTTGTCGATCAGCAGATAGCTCTACCGAAACTGCTATAGTTCCTGACGGATCTCTCAGATACAAATACGGGCCAGTGGATATTTACAAAAATATCATGGAAACTACTGGAAACGGATCAATTATTTTATGTCATGACGGGCACAGTGGAAAGCGTGATGCAAATCTAGGGATTGTATCCGCTTTAGATAAAGCAATCCCGGAGTTACAGAAAAAGGGATTTAATTTTGTAACAATAGATGAGTTATTGGCAGCCGGAAATTACACAATCCATAAATCTATATAATCCATAAACCGTGAACTTAATGCACTTCTGTGTTATATCTGAGGACTGCAGCAATTCCTCCAAAAGCTATCATAAGTTGAGAACCCTCGTCAAAATCCGTTGATATAAAAGCAATTCTTGCACTTCCTTTGTTAGCGAGTTCCGAAAATTCGCCGATGATATCAATGGTATCTGTGACTTCAAGCGCAGAACCGCATTCAGGACAATCTCCGGCAACAGGGACAGCTTCACTGGCTTTCCATTTTCTTGTCCATTTATTCTCATAACCGCAAACACTGCATTTGAGAGTTACTCTTTCAGACCGCAGATCTTCGGAAAGAAAAAGCACATCAACTGCCTTTATTTCAAGATTTGCTCGTACATTGTCTTCTCCATAGGACACTTTACCGGACTCAGTAGCGAGCCCTTTAAAAAATATTTCCATGTCTTTCTTTTGCTTAACCAGGTCAATGCCCTGGAGAGTATCCTCTACTGCATTTATTAACTCCGAAAAACCCGACTCATCCGTATATCCAGTATCAAACAACCCCAGAACTTTTTTCTGAAGCTCATGATGTAAAAACTCACCTTCATTGAACTCTTCTTTAGCTGGAGAATGCCCTCCTATAAGAATGCCTTTAAGTTCAGACGGCTCTATTTTAAGAAATGCACCACTGGCAACACTTCCTATCCTTTTATAGAAATCATGAATCGCAATGCGCCTGAGCTGCTCAAAACGGTGCGCACTCTGGCCCCCTTTTCTTTGTTTGCCAGGTACGGTAGAGTAAAGACTTTTAAAAACTTCAGTTTGCCTGCCTACAAGCGCTCCGATAGTCGCTTCTCTTAAATCCAGAAGTATGAGACCATAAGTACTGCACTCTCTAAGCATCTCCTCAAGAGGTTCCAGATAAAAAACCGAATCACGATGAAATATGTAATGTGGGACAGGTTCCGGAGGGATTAGGATTTCGTTTTCCATGCCTGCCCTGTTAGCTCCGGTGTCAACAGTACCTGCAAAGTAAACAATTCCATTCTCCGGTATTTTGTTAAGATACTTCAACTTTGCCAGTAAAAAATCAAGTGCTCCCTTTACGTTATTGCTTGTAAGTTTAGATTTAATGCTCGAAGCCTGCTCATGTTCTTCTCTCAGGTGATTTATAACATCCGAAACCAGCTTATCGGAAGGAATATAAAGGGAAATTAACTCTGTTTCCCTTCCACTCTTACTTCGTAGAATTTCCAGCTTCTTTTTAAACACATATTTTTCATATGTACAGTATTCAGCCATTCCAGCACCCCTCAGTCTTTATACGAAAATAGTTGATAGCCCTAAAACTGGCATAAAACTACAATATTCATTTGTGCTTTATTTTCATTTATGCTCTATTGAACATTCATATACCGGTAGAAGTCTGACTACTCAACAATGCTCTTTTCAGTGGAACTACAAACTGCTGGGTTCACAGCTAGACTAATATCGCTATCGATTTTTTTGATCAGCTCTTAGTTATCAAGCTTTTTTTTCAAGCTTTTTTTTAAAATTAGTTGGAAGAAAGACCTCCCCACATCCGAATGCTCACGAAGTGTGTAGATCTCGGAAGGTTGCTGGAAAAAAGGAGAAAACACAGCAGTAATGAAAGCGCGGTACAGACTGGCATATATCAGCAGCACAAAAGCTTGATAAGAATTCAGTATTAATCCATTGATCATGATTATGGAGGAATCATTATCAATTCCGTTAATCTCCGTAAAGATATCAAATTATTCATTGATATTTTACAAACATGGGTCAAATATCGATTTGAGTTTAAGAGCGCTAAATTGAGCTTGATTTTTTAGTCGAAATTGAGACACGTAGCAAGAAAACTCCTTAACCGATGAACAATGAAATATAATACATATTCATTAATTAGTCTGCAACTTCAACTCTAATTCGTTCCCCTTCACTTACGGCTCTAAGAACCTCCGCATCTCCTGTTACCTTACCGAATACGCTCACTGCGCTATATGCCCTGATCTCATTGCCTCTGCTTGAAGGAGTAGGGCCAAAAAAGATGCATATACTTTTGCCCGGCGGCCAGTAAGCAATATCTCCGATTTCAAGTACTTCTTTGCCATTCTCAAGTTCAAGCTCCAGAGGTACTTCAAAATAGATCTCTCTACCCCAGCGGTGTGTAACAGAATCAAAAGGCAAGGAATTAACTACAGCAGAGGCTGTTTCTGTGTTACTTAACGTGCCATAAGCTTCAATGCTTCCGATTACAATCTTTATTTTCATGATTCCTCAGATTATAAATGGTTTCAAAAACATTTCAATTAACGGTTCATTTGTGAAATAAAGAATGCAATGACAGAGTAAATTCCGAGCGCCTGAATACTGCTTTATTCAAAATAAAAATGATATGAATAATTACATTTAGTGATAAAGGGAGAAATGAGTACATGAGAAAAATCGTTGTTCTATCTTTCATAACACTCGATGGTGTTATGCAGGCTCCCGGCGGACCCGAGGAAGATACTTCGGGTGGTTTCAGATATGGGGGTTGGACTGTTCCTTATTTTGATGAGCTTTTAGGTAAGGTCATGGACGAGCAGATGAACAGGCCGTTTGACCTGCTGGTTGGCAGAAAAACATATGAAATATTCGCTTCCTATTGGCCGCATCATACGGACGAGTGGCCTGGGGTTAACAAAGCAACAAAATATGTCGCTTCACATGGGGATATGCGATTTACATGGGATAAATCGGTTTTGTTGCACGGTGATGTGGTTGAGGCGATAAAAAGACTTAAGGCACAGGATGGACCTGACTTACATGTTCACGGCAGCGGCAATCTCGTCCAGACGCTTTTAAAACACGACCTTGTCGATGAATTATGGCTTAAAATATTTCCCATAACACTCGGCTCTGGAAAGCGCTTATTTGCCGAAGGCACGATCCCGGCGGCTTTCAGGTTAATCGATAGTAAGGTGTCAGCAAGCGGAGTAATTATCGCCAATTATGAGCAGGCAGGCGATGTTAAGACGGGATCGTTTTAAAGAATGTATCTTGGGGGAAAAGCAGAAACACATAACGAATATCAGTAGATGTCGGTTAGAAGACAGTATGGAGAAAAACAGTTGTCCAGTTGTAGAACCGATTTGTGTTTAGAATACTCTCAAGATAATTATATAAAGATGTGAATATAATATAATGTTAAGCTTTTGCTAATTAGCTTTGAAAATTAGCTGGCGCCGTGGCAAACTTTAGTGTTTTTGCTAGTATTGGAAAAAACTGGCATTCCGCCTGATGGCGAAGGATAGGAAAGAGTAAATGATCCCGCCTTACAAACGTGTGATATTCTAACTATCCATGGATATTATTTTTGAGTATATTATTAAAAAGAGCATTTGTTTAATCCTAAAATTATTTCGCTTTAAGATCCATTATCCTGGGATGAACTCTACTCCACCATGCTCGATGTAGATAATGCTAATAATTTCAACGGTGAAAATAGGATAGTTTTAGGTGTAAGGATACCGCAGCACCTTGCTGACTCTGAAGGAGTTGCAAATTTCTTTTTTAAATTCATTTTAAAACTTCTCCACGCCCGCGTGTTCACGAAGTGAGCAGATATCGGGCGGCTGCGAATAAAAGAGAAGAATAGAACCAAAAAAACAACCTTGAAACTTACTAACTAGACACACTACCTGACTGGACAGTTTACTACGCTAATATAAAATAGAATTGTAACAAATATTAGAAGAAAAACATGTGAAAACCGGGCCTGGAGTAAACGTGAGACAATTTCTCGTAGCTATAACAAAAGAAGATGACTTCTTTATTGCAAGGTGTCCTGAGCTCAATGTGACTTCTCAGGGTGAAACCCTTGAAGAAGCCGAAGAAAATATTAAAGAAGCTATTGAACTGTACATTGAGAGTTTCGGGACCGAAGACCTTTCTCAACAAATATCAATCGTTTAATAGTCCACGGCCTAAATAATTAACAAGCACAATCAGCACTAAAATGATATCTTTAAAGAGGTCCGCTTCACCTGTGCCAATAAGCCCATTAAAAAATAAATATGTTAAATATAGCAAGAAAGCAATTAAAACTGTGTAGCATATTAAAGTAATTGATCTCATCTTCTTTTTTGTTTCTTCAAATTCATCTTTTGCGATTTCACCTTTAGCATATTTTTCTTTTAAGATATCCAGCGCAGACTTTCCTTTATCGCCAGGCTTGTTCCGATTAACATAATCTTTGATTAATATAAATGCAGTTACAATTACCAGAATCCAGAAAATAAGCCTCCCAAACTGGATAACTTCTGTTGATTCTATCATTGATTAGCCTTCTGCTTTTTTGTCTTCGAAAGTCGCAACTTTGAAAATTGCAAATTTCAGCCTGGAAAAGATAATTGTCTGGTTAGTAGACAAAGCCTTCATAGAGCCAGTTTTACAATTTAGCTCAAAAAGGATACGAAATAATCTTATGAACTATTCGTCTTACTCATAAAGGTTGTGTATTTTCTCAAAGATTCATTGAATATCTACAACTATTTGTTTAATTGCAGCAAATTTACTTAAATATCTAAAATTCCATTATAATTTAGGCTATGAATCTCACAATGCTTTGTTCACTAAGAAGGAATTGTCAAATATCTTTTTTAATTCTTTTTAAGACTCTCCTCAAGTCCCACATGTTTACGAAGTGAACAGAACCGGGGGGCAACTGGTAAAAAAGAAGCAAAAATAAAGTCGGCAGTTTGAAAATTCGCGATTGGTTCAGTTTATATGTCAAAAAGCATCAGGTGCAATTTATGAACTGGAGAGAACATATTATTATCGACCCGCAGTTCTTACAGGCAAGCCCATTATCAAAGGTACATGCCTTGCAATAGAGTTCATTATCGACCTGCTGGCTCATGACTGGACTGAATCGGAAATCCTCCTGAACTATCCCGGCCTGACCCATTAAGATATTCAAACATGTCTCATATATGCGAGTGATTTACTCCGGACAGAAAAAGGTTCTCCTATGAAGATTTATCAGGAAGTAAAACGAGGCGCCTGCTTTATTTTCTCCCAGTGCTTCTCTTATCATTTTCTCCTAAATTTCCATCCTCCATAAAGGCAGGTTAAGCTTCCCAATGATCCAAAACCTGGAGTAGAGTTATTTTTGCTTGTTTTATTTCTAGTATCAGATTCGGAATCACTATTGCTTGAATTGTTAGGTTCTGTCATGGAGTCTTCCTCAGATGTTGTAAAAACAACCGGAACGTCAGTAATATTTTGTTTTCTTGCTTCCTCGTTAATGATCCGGTAGACCTCTTTAATTATAGTGTTCTTTTCTTCCGAAGACAATGTTTCGTTAACTTCTATTTCCAGCCTTATCCTTGCCCCATAAGTTATTATCTGACCCTTTTCCATATATGGCGTGATTTTTCCCTGGATGTTATGAGTAATCGTATACAACTTTCCCTGCCATATGCCGATCTCATTCGGGTCTTTTAACAAAGGGATGATTCCATAAGCCACAATTGTTTTATTCAGGGGCATGGTCGGTCTGTGCTCCATAACTTCTTCAAGAGTATCAATATTTGATTTAGACAGATTCTCCGTACTTTCTCCAAACCAGAACCAGTGGTTAGTACCTTCCAGGTAAATTTCTTCCCAGTAGGTTCCGTAGCCAAACTCTACCGGAATATCCTGAATGCCCATCTTTTTTGCAGAGTCATCTATTAGAGTGTAGATCTCATCCATCAAAGGCTTATCAACACTGCCATACTTGAACAAAATTACAAAGTATCCCTTATTGTTAATTCCGCATGACATTACCTCTCCATGAGGATACATGTATTTCGAGGCTATAGTGTCTTTTGTCCTGTTATTGAGTTTTCCAAGAGTAGAGTTCCAGTTTTCTTTCTGTTCTTCAGTTTCCAGCTCAGGAAGTTTGCCGTATCTGCTAATTAGAGTGTTCCCCATTGAGTAAAGTCCAGAAAAGTAAGTATAGGACTCATAATTCACATTAGTTGCTTCAGAATTAAGGTAATCGTCCAACGTCACTGGTACACTGATACAAGTTCCCTTACTAGCCACTTCCTGTTCTATAGATTTGGCAAGCTGGTCGCTTGCCTGCCAGCTCTTTAAATTCTCTTCCACCCCATTCTGTAATCTCCTGTCAAAAATCGACCAGATTCCGGGCTCCGTTTCAGTTGCAGGTTTATCCGGTATCACTTCAAGAGTATATGCGTCTACAAATATCCGATGCTCTTTTCCTGAAACTCTGTCCTTTATTACGGTCATCGCCCCAATATTGGGATAGCAATATACAACCGTCTTAGTTAATTTTATTTTACCATCTGGATATTCATTTCTGGCAATTTCAATTGATTTCTTCATTGCTTCAGTTGTATTATATAGAACCGGAGTTAATTCGATAACCTGAATCGACTGCCCTAGAGTCTTATTCGCCCCTACGTCGACTCTACCTATCAGGCTATTATTTTTATACACGGAAAATTGATAATACAGCTTCTGCCCGTTTGGATCATAGAGTTCCAATGGCTTGGGATCGATAGATGCTCCTTTCCACTCTTCAAATTCGCCACCGTCTGCAATAAAATTTATTATTTGCGCATTTGCATGTTCAAAAGCTACCTCTTCAGTTACAGAATAATTAGTCTCATTTTGAGCACTAACAGCCGGTACTAATGCGATAGCAACCAGAAGCACTGCCAAAAGCATTACTCTTGTCCCAGTTTTATTCCTGATCATCTAACGTCATTCCTAAAATCTATTTTCCGTAGGAAGCAGAATAACGCAAGCTTAAAACACGCAAAGCTAACTCAATAATGCCTCTCAGAGAATATCTTATGAAGTTTGGGGAGTTTGGAAAAACTACATTTAAACTTTATAAATCCTCTTTGCTGACTACTTATAAGTTTTCCGTGTAAAGTGTTAAACTATGCAATTTTCTTACTTATTTGAACATGAAGCCATTTTTTTCATTTTTGATTATTCGAAGATTTGCACAGAAAAAATATATATGACCCAATTGCCGCAAGTAAACTCAGAGGCTATCAAAAAAGGGCATAATCCTTATTTCAAGTCTTAATTCCTTCTTTGATTACAAATTATTTTTAAATTTAGCACTAAGTTGAATAATTAATTTAAAAACATAATATAATGATATAGGACTTACGCACTTGCCTGCTTTGCAGGCAGCTTTCGAGTTTTTTACTTTTTAATCTAATTCATATATTGGTTTTCTGATATATTGACTTACAGCATTTCTTGTAATGCTTAACTTTGTCTCAAACCATGTCATTCCTGTTTTCATTCTTTGGACTTCAAATCTTAGGAATGCTCTTAGTGCCATCATAATATGTGCTCTCTGCACATTATTTCTTCTTGCCTGACAGCGTTCTACTCCACAAAACTGTTTAATTCCTCTATGGTACTCTTCAATTTTCCATGCTTTTTTCCCTAACTCTTTCCTTTTTTCTTCTTTCATATCCAGTACATCTGTAGCCCAATACTGCGTGTCTCCGTCCTCGGAAACTATCCGAAATACTTTGATGAAACCATATTCTTTCAGATGAACCGTTATTCCTTCTGGTGGAATACTTAACAATTCAATTGCTACATTACCAGTCTTATCAGGATTAACTAACCGGTTTTTCTTCAATCTCGTTAACCAGTGCCATCCCTTTTTCCTGATCGCTTTGAGATTCTTTATACTGGAATACCACGTATCAAACAGAACAAATTCAGGCTTAAAACCACGTTCTTCTGCCTTATTTAGCATATCAAGGAAATGATCGTTTTTTGTTTTTCCATCAGTATTTATATCGTAAATTCTAAAGTCAACAGGGATTATGGCGTCATTAGACGTCCAGACAACGGTTTCAAGATTGATCCCATTTACAATCTGATGATGTTTACCACTCCATTGTCTGTAAACAAGATCCATATGCTTGGAATATGGTTTATCCAGAACAGTATCGTCGAAAACAAGAAAGCCAGTATAAGGAGTGACTATATCCTTTACTTCTTCCCATAAAGCCTCCGTATCCGGAGGCTGCCTTAGAAGAAGACGGGTAAAAGAGTCATGAGCCGGATTATTAGAATCTAAATAACTGCACTTTGAAGCTTCGGTACAGCTAAATACGCGTGAAGAAGCGATAAGAAAGTTGATGTAATCGAGATCAGTGCATTTAGGAGGATTTATTTAATTCAACCCAGAGATTTTTTTTTGATTATATTTATACCAATATATTAAAAAAAGTATTTTAATGTAACTTATGAAAAAGTGCTTCAACCGCGTAAGTCCTATGATAAAAATTTGGTCTGAAAACGTTGAATTCCCAGATTTTAAATTTGAACCTATACTTCCCTCCACGCCCGCATGCTAACGAAATGAGCAGACCTCGGGTGGTTAGTGGCAAAAAAAAGGAGAATCAATAACTTTATTCATAAGCCACCTGCTAAGCAAAAATTGTGTTGCACAACAATATTAAATTGAAGGAAAACAATATCAAACTGATATAGAAAAAAGAAGTTCCCAACTGATTCAGTTTGTGTATGATAAGCATCGGAGAGATCTATGAACTGGAGAGAACATATCGTTATCGATCCCGCCGTCCTTACAGGCAAGCCTATTATCAAAGGTACACGCCTTGCAGTAGAGTTCATTATCGACCTGCTGGCTCATGACTGGACTGAATCGGAGATCCTCCTGAACTATCCCGGCCTGACCCATGAGGATATTCAAGCATGCCTGATGTATGCGAGCAATTTACTCAGGACAGAAAGGGTTTATCCCGTCGAGATTCCTCAGGAAGTAGACTGATGCGCCTGCTGGCAAATGAAAATATTCCTCTTAATGCAGTAAGGGCTCTCCGAGACTGTGGACATGATGTCCTGTGGATAAGAGAAAAATCACCGGGTATCACTGATATTGAAGTCATGGAACTGGGTCATAGAGAAAAACGTATTCTTGTTACTTTCGATAAAGACTTCGGAGAACTGGCTTTTTCCACGAAGCAACCACCGGTAAGTGGAATAATTCTTTTTCGCATACCTACGATCTCTTCAACTTACATAGCGAAAGCCCTTGTAAAAGTTATAGAATCGCGTGACGATTGGGAAGGACATTTTTCAGTTGTCGAAGAGGATAGAATTAGAATAAGGCCATTGACAAGCTTATAAGCTCGCCATAGCTGGAAAGATTTCTCGTCTTCCATAAACTACTACATAAAACCTATTCTTCTGATAGATTTTAGTTGCCAAATTCTTTTTAAAAATCATCTTAAAACTTCTCTCCGCGCCCGCATGCTCGCGAAGTGAGCAGATATCGGGCGGTATTTAAGGCTTTTGGGTAATATATTCATTTTTTGTTCAAAAATGAACTTTAAGAGCTCATCTTTAAGACACAAACTGCAAAAAAATTACTTAAGTATAGTGATACATATGCTTCCTTAAAGCCCCAAGCACCTCTTTATGTGCTAAATCATCATAATCTTTGTAATCTTCTTCAAATTCATTGATGTCCTCTACTCTATCAACCATCCAATAATAATAATAATGTTCATCATTTGAACTTCCGCTCCTTAAGAATTCAAGATTATTAAGGACACTATCTGGAATATCTCTTGTGACAATACGACACTGACCAGGCTGTATCTTCGGAGTTCCATTTTCATTATCTAAAAATGAAGTAACATATGCGTTGCCGTAAACAGCATTTTTTCTTATATATGAAGTTTCAATTCTATCTTGAAACTTAAAGCACCCATAAGCGATTGACGTTGTGAGAGTGAAACTTTTATCACACATTTTACGATTTATATATTTTATTGAATATAGTAATGAGCATAATGCAGATTTCTTTTCGTCTATAGATTATTCTTTTAAATCCTCTTTGTAAAACAAAATTTCAGAGTCAGACACAAATACCCCTCCAATTTTTTTATTATTTCCATTAGTTCTATTATTACTATCAAGTATTTCGTATCCAGCACTGTAAAAAGTATCTATTGCTTCCAAAGCTCTTTTATCATCTTTCATCAATTTTTTAAATCCAGAGATATCTAAAAAAGCAACAAAAGTCTCTCCCTTAAAATCCAAAGTCTCTCCCTTAAAATCATCCATTCGTTAAAATTCCTCCTAATGTTTCATATTAATATTTCATCTATTCAAATATTAATCTTTAAACAATGCATCTATATGCTCAATTCGGCTTTCTAAGAGTATTTCTACAAGTAAGACAATCAGTCGTCTGACATAAAAAACAATCAAAATTTTAAATAAAAACATAATAAGAACTTTTTATTTTTAAATGTTGGCTTTTCAAACTGCGTAATCTGATATCATGTCATCTTTGTAATACAATAAGTTGTCAGACATCTTCAGCAAGTGTTAGAATCTATAATTCAAAATTCAATGTCGTAATGTCAAAGTCACAAAAAATATAAAATTGAATTCTTACCGACTTCTGATGCTGCTGATATACCAGTTTGTAGCGCATTTATCATTACTTCTGTATTTTTTTCTTTCAGTGACCTGGCGACATTTAAAGCTTTTGGGCAATATATCATAACAGAGCAAGATTGAGAAGAAGGACGAAAGGAGAAAAAGACATAGATAAGATTGGAGGAGTAAGTCAACAGAACTCTTTTTCTCACTAGAAAGATACAAATAAACTAAATTTTGAAAGGATGGAAGGCAAGCCTTCCCTCCCGTTTCGGCTTACCTTCCCCTTTTACAAATTTAGGCAATCAATCTGTACCAAATCTAGAAAGGATTAAAGAAAAATACCTCTTTTTGCTACCCTGCCCGCAGGGAAAGACCGGACAAGAAGCCAGCTTTAGGAAAACCAATAGAATATACCTAAAGTTCCATCCAGTCTTTATACGCAAAAACAAGACCAGCCTACCTAGATGATCCGCCCGAGCCATGCGACAGGTCTTAGACCTTTAGCGCCCGCACCTAATACCAACGGCCCGCAGATACCACCGCGAGCCATATGTAGATTACCGGGCGGCCGCTGGAAAAAAAGAAAAGAAAAATCGGCATGCTATAACTCCAGATTTAGTATAAAATAGAAAAAGTTAACTCATATTGTTTCATAAATGATTTATTCATAATTATCGAAGAAGTGTGTAATACCAACGGGAAAATAAATGATAATCTCAGAATTAGGTTTAGACTTTTTAAAAGCCTGTTTTATTGATTCTTCCAAAAAGATTCCTGGGAAAATTTTTGACATTTATTGGAAAGTATGTGATGAAGTAATCAAAGAACTTTCAAATAAGAATCCTAAATTTGATCAAATAAACATTGATATCTTTTTGCATGAGGAAAAAGTAGAAACAGCAATTAAAGAATACCTAAAAAATCCTAATAACCTATTTGTTTAAGTGTTTTGATTAATGAATTTTTTGATCTATTCAGCCAGGAAGATTTCTCCAGAGAAGATGCAAATTTAATCTTAAACACTTTTTTCGAAGTCATAGATTCTGAAATCGAGAAAAATCCTGAACTTCGAGATTTTCTTGAGCTTTACTTAGCCAAACAAATAAATGAAACTACTCAAAAAATGTGCCAAGTATCCCAAGAAACCAATCAAGAAGTGCAGGAAGCAAATCAAGAAATTAAAGAATTGTCTAAACAAATGTCTAAAGGGCTTCAGATTATTGACGAAATAAAAGAAAAACTAATGTTTTATGATTCTCAAAGAGAGGAAATGAAAAGTCTCCGAGAAAAATATGTGATTCTTTCAGAAAATTCCGATTCCCTACTTAGATTGGAAAGAAGAGAGTTTAAAAATATTCATAGATTTTTGGATCAATTAAATGTTTATTTAGATACAGATTTTTCCATTGTAAAAGATTTGTATTATAATTCCTGTTGGAAATTAGGAATTGCATACAATAATTATTCCGAGGGCCGGATTACATATTTACTTTATCCTATTAATTACTTTAAAAATGATTTGCAAATTAAAGAAATATCAGATAAACTGAAGGATGAGTTAGGAGGTTTTGTTGAAACAAGTATTGGTCCAACAAATCCTATTCATTCTCAGCCTGAAAATTATGCAAAAGAATTAGTAATTAAAAAAGTGACCGAAATATGTGATAAAAAATTACTACCTTTGAGCAATATATCTCTCTTTCGTGAAGTACTCTTTGGGATTATTGATAATCTCCATGAATGTCTGGGTTTAAAAGTAAAAAATAGTTATACAGTTCGAGAAGTTAGACATTCTTTCTATGCCTACTTCCCAATCTGGGTAGATGAAGTTTTGAGTAATGAAAATATAAACTTAGGATACCATCCTCTTTTTTCTCCTTATATTGATCCAGCATTTCTACTTCATCAACTGAATCAAGAAAAAAAAGAAGAGATAGATAAAAGAGTAAATGAAAGAATTAGGAATTGCCAGTTCAATAATAGAAATTTAGTTCTGGGCACAAGAAATTTTCCATTGAAACTCATTGCTGATTTTTTAGGAAACCCTTCTCTGAATGATTTCAATGAAATTAACAGGCTTTATATTCCTAAAAACTTTGACAGGCCCACAATCAGTCACTATAGTTGGTCTCACAACACACCAGAAGAAGTACTCGAAAATATTAAGATATTTTTTAATGAATTCCCTAATGTTTATGATACTACGATAGATTATTGCTTTCCAAAACTAAAACAGGAACTAAGATTCTTTAATGATTTTGACACTTTAATTGTTGTAATCGAAGTCCATGATAACTATACGAATAATAACAATGAATATTCCACATGGTGTCCTTTAATAAAGTACTATTATCTAAGGGCTGAAGAATCAAACACCAAAAAAGAAATTAAAATTTTCATGAAAGATAGAGATCATATTCCGATCAATAGAGAAATGGACTTCAAATCCAAAATATGGATTGACGGTAAATCATACACTATTGTTAAATCTAAAGGTCCTGGAATGCTTGGGTTCATATTTGATCGTCTACCAATGTTTGACTATTTGTATAAAACATTAAGTGAAAAGATGAGTAATTTTTTCGTTACAATGGATAACTGATGTTTGGTTAAGTAAATGAGTGTATACAGCTTTGCCAGCTTATTCCATTAGTAATTAATTCAGGATCAATTTAAAATCAGTATATTTTGATTGAGTTGCAGTATCAAGCCTTTCTCAGAGCTTGCCATTTTTCTGTATTTTTAGCTCTTAAATGATACAAATTATAGCAATGGAGTCAAATTGAGAATTTCGCTAAAGAAAAAAAAATTTAGGCGTAAGGATCCCTTAACGCCTTGTTTACACCGAAATTCCTGCGTTCTTCCAGTGTCTTCTGATTCTTGTCAATCTTCTCCTTCGCAAGCTTCGTGAGGAGCTCAAGACCTGGCTTAACATCCTCGATAGGCTTTGTCTCGAACATTCCCGCAGCAACCGCCTTTGACCAGACTTCGTTCCCCTTTTTAGTGCGGATAAAAACCGTGGACCATCCGTCCGGGCTTCCGACCGAGCCTGTTGAAATGTCTGCGAGGCTGGAAACATAATCGAGGCAGACGTGGCAGCCGGGCTGCTCGTATTTGTGAGTCGCCTTGAGCGGCAGGGTAGCAACGTTCCCGCGCTCGGTATAGACCCAGAACTTGCCCTTCGTGATCTCCATTTTTTTCACAGAGTTGAGGCTCTGGCCTGCATGGTCTTCAACAATGGTCTGCAGGGACTTGTAAGGGAAGTTTTCCATACAGAAAAGCCCCACAGTAAGAGCTACCTTGCCGGGCACGTCCCGCATATTTATGGGATAGAGCTGAGCCTTCCTGACTGCCTGCATCTGGCAGCAGACGCCTGTGACTCCTACTTTATCGAGTCCGTAGGACCTGGTCGCTTCCTTGAGCCAGGAGATCTGGGGGCTGATGCTGTATTTCGTACCCTGTGCTTTGAGGATGTCTTCGCGGCTCATTGCTACTACCGGCTTGGGCTGCCAGGGGCGGTCACCCTCGCCTGCAACAATTGTCCCGTCTATGATTCCTTCTTCGAGGGCGTAGACCATGAGAGCTGTGGCGATGCCGCCGTCCTGCGCTTTCTTGAGAATCTCCTTGTCCGTGCTCCGTGCAGAGACGCAGGTGATGTATTTACCGAGATATGGGTCTGTAACCATCTTTTTCACCTCACTTAAGCGCTCCAGCGATCAGCTCGCTGATGTCTTCGAATTCGGAGATCACGTCTATATTAAAGAACGACCTTGGGCAGGCACCGTAACAGGAGCCGCATTTTATACAGAGGTCACGTTCGCCCTGCGGCTTACCGAACTCGTAGGTAATCGCCCGCACAGGGCAGGCTGCAGCACAGGTTCCGCAGCCCATGCAGAGGCTCTGGTTGATCACTTCGTTCATCAGGTCACAGAAGCATGCGGTTGTGCCGCGCTTTGCAAGGTCCATGAGGGGCTTTAAGTACTTGCCTGCAAGCTCTTTCTGGTTCTCATCCCCTTCAAGGAGCAGATATGCCATAACAGCGACGTTCCTTATGAGTTCCGGGCTTGGAGGGCATCCCGGGATGTAGACATCCACGTCAATGAGATTCCCGATTGGGAGGAAGGATTCGTGCTGTGGCTGGTTGTGCTGCCCGCCGCGGCTGAACCGGGTTATGTTCCCGTAGCTTGAGCATGAGCCAAGGGCTACCACAATCTTTGCTTTCTTCCGTGTTTCTTTTATTTCCTCAACCGATTCATGGTCCTGGATGCAGACCGATCCCTCAACGAGCGCCACGTCCATCTCCGGGATATGCCGGACATCGGCGAGCGTAAGGCTGTAGACGAGGTCGGCGTAGTCGTCCAGAATCTTCATAAGTCCCAAATAATTATCGGCAATTGACACGAGGCAGCCTGTACAGCCGCTCAGGTGTACATGTCCGAGCTTGATTTTGTTTGCCACTGGTTTCGCCTCCTTTGTAGCTTCACCTTTTTCTCCACCGCAACCTGAGCGGGCTTGCTACCATGCCGCTGGCTTTCCTGATGGAGTTAAGCAGTTCCATAGTTCATCCCGATTTCTTTCAGTATCTCGGATACAGCTTTTGGAATGGCTCTCTGTACTTCGTCTGTAATCCCGATGACCATCTCTGGGTCAGAAACGTATTTTTTCTGGCATGCAAGGACCCGGATCCGGATATCGTCCTGGATAATCCTGAGAGGCTCTGTCAGGTCCCATGAGTGAGCGTCTCTGTAGCTTCCCACCGGAAGCTCGTCAACCAAGAGCCACTTTAGCTCGCCTGGCTCTCCCCCGAAATCCGCGATGTCCACTATGATGAGGGTCTTTGTGGAATCAGGATTAAGAAGGGTAAAGATAAAATGGGGACCGCCGAGCCCCGCATCAACAACCGTGACATTCTCCGGGAGCTCTAGGCTCTTTAGATTCTCCACCACTGCGGGTCCGAACCCATCGTCTGCATAGAGCGGATTCCCGCAGCCTGCCACCACAATTTCGGAATACAGAGTTTCTGTTCCTTTCACTGGATGAGCCTCTGGGCGACTATCTTGTTCTTTTCGTCCACCACGATCATGTGGGTTGCACATGATACGCACGGGTCATAGGCACGGACGACCATCTCTGCGATCTGCCAGGGCGCTCCGGTCAGCCCGCGGCTGCAGGTCGGGAGGTTCCAGGTGGTTGGCACAAGCATCTCGTACCACAGCACTCGCCCGTCCTTAACCCTTGCAAGGTGCACATCCGTCCCTCGAGGTGCTTCGTTTGCAGCCCAGCCCATGGATCCGTCTCCTTGAGGGATATGGTTGGCAAGGACTTTTCCAGAGGTGTCGAGGTCGTCAAGGCATTTGAGGATGGTATAAAAGCAGTCCGGGTACTCCATCTGCCTGGCGATGTGCTGGGCGAAAGTGCCCTTCTCATCGAAGTTCTTGAATGTAGCAAGCCTTGCTCTCGGGCCTACCTCTACGGGCTGGCCATCGTAAGTGGGAACACTGTTGCAGGCCTCCATCTGAGGGTTAGCTTTGGTGCCGACTTTTGTGGTTCCGCCTATAGGATAGTTCGGGTCTTCAAGGTCGATGGTTACTTCACCCATGTACCATTCCCACGGCCTGGTCTCTTTCCACCTCGCAAAGTCCCACATGGGTTTCTCGTCCAGGCTTGATGAGCCGTACATAGGGGATGTTGCCATAACTCCCTGGTTGTGGTATCCGAGTGTTTTGGGAACCGGAATCTTCTGGCCTCCTACATCCACAAACTCCCGGTTTTGCATATTCCTGATGACCTCGAGCATGAAATCCATCTGTTCGTGGACAAGGGTGAGACCCTCTTTTGCCAGGTCTGCCATCTTCTGTTTCGCTCTGGGGCTCACGTTGTGGTACATCCCGCCTATTCTCGGATTGGAGGGGTGGATTGCTTCTCCGCCTGCTATGGCTCCGATGGTCTGTCCGATCTCGCGGATGCGGAAGATCCTTGCTGCAACACTCCTGATAGGCTCTTCCCTGGAGAACGGGTTGAATTTTGTTTCCGTTCCCGGGATGTAAAAGTCAGGTAAGATCAGGATGTTATGCAGGGCGATGCTATGGACACGGTTTGCGGCATGGAGTATCACCCTCAGGAGCTTTGCGTCCTCCGGGATTTCGCAGCCGATTGAAGCCTCCATAGCCTCAATGCTCGCAAGGGTATGGGCGATGGGACAGATACCGCATACCCGAGAGGCAATCTTCGGGACCTGTTCCATTGTCTTACCTATGGCGAGTTTTTCAATACCCCTGACCGGGGTGATGGAGAGCCAGTCTCCTCGCTCGACGATACCCTGGTCATTCACCTTCAGGGTCAGCTTGGAGTGGCCTTCATGTCTCGTGGTTGGAGAGATCTCTACAACTTTTGTCAATGGTATCGCCTCGTTTTCGATTCGGTGTTCTTCAGGCTACACCGTGGTTAAGGCATTCTTTATGCATTTGATCTAGGATGATTACCCCGTACATAAGGCCGGTATGGCGAGAAATAATCTTATTATGCCTTTTCTGGTTAATCGAATTCATTTTGGCCTGGTAGCATCGTTAAATATTATCTATTAAATTATTTTCTATTCATTCTTCTTAATATCCGGTTATATTTTTGATATCTCTTATGTCAAACTCATTCCAGCCAGTTCCTGCCAGCTTCTATCTGCTCCTGCCAGTTCCTGCTGGAATCCAGTTAAGTAGATAGTTTCAGATACTTTTTTCACAAGAAAAATCCGGTTCCCGGGTTCGGGAGCCACCGGAGAGGTCTGGATACTTAACCTCACAGCAGAAGGTTTAACAGCAACGAGAAATAATGAAATGTTTATGGGAGATAGGGAAAAAAATGTGGGATTCGCTGCATCTTTGAATGTACTCTTCACAATCATAGAGATTATTGGAGGAATTTTAACAAACAGCCTGGCACTTCTGGCTGATGCGTTGCATGATTTTGCTGATAGTTTTTCTTTAATAATAGCATGGTACGCAGAAAAGCAAGCAAAAAAACCTGCAACAAGTAAAATGACCTTTGGCTATCGAAGGCTGTCTCTTTTATCTGCAATATTTGCTATCATTGTACTTATAGCCGGGTCATTATTCATACTGTCACAGGCGATCCCGCGTCTGATCAATCCGGAACCCGTTCACGCCGAGGGAATGATTTTAATCGCAATCCTTGGAATCACCATAAACGGAGCTGGATACTTTAGATTGAAGAAAGGGTTGAGCCAGAACGAGAAAATATTATCATGGCATCTTCTGGAAGATATCCTGGGCTGGGTATTCCTGCTCACAGGGGCATTAATCATGAGTTTCTGGAATGAGCCTGTTATTGATCCTCTAATGACGATAGGGTTTACTCTCTTTGTCCTGTGGGGCGTTTCTAAAAATGCGAAGGAAACATTCAACCTCCTTCTGGAAGGCGTTCCGCCGTATATCAATATGAATGAAGTTGAGGAGACTATCTTATCGGTTGAAGGAGTTAAAAGGGTCCATGATATTCATGTATGGTCTCTGGAAGGAGAAACGGATATTTTAACGGCTCATGTTGTTGTGGAAAATAAATATCTACAGGCACCGGATCAAATGAGACGCTCCATTAAAAACAAATTACAGGAGCTTCATATAGAGCATTCAACGCTTGAACTGGAAGGTGAAGGGTTTTGTTCGGCAACGGAATGTATTTTTGAATCAAACAAATAATGGAAAAAAATTAATGAAGAAGTTAACGAAGAAATTAATGAAGAAACTAGTGAAAAATTAGTGAAAAAATTGATGAAAATTAGTGAAAAAATTGATGAAAAATTAGTGAAAAAATTGATGAAAAATTAGTGAAAAAATTGATGAAAAATTAGTGAAAAAATTGATGAAAAATTAGTGAAAAAATTGATGAAAAATTAGTGAAAAAAGAATGCGGTAGAAATAAAACCTTTAATAACAGGAATTGCACAGCGGGAAGCTGTGTATGGTCCGTATCTTATAAGCCGTAAAACACTTGAAGAACTTTTAAGTTCTTTGTAAATTTTTTGCTCTTATGTTGTTTTTAAACGCATGACTTTTCTCAATGTTTAAGTAGCTTATTTTTCTATGGAAATCTATTTATACAATGAAAAAGGAAGCAGATTGCCTAATTGGCATATAAAAACATATATGCAGCTTTGTAGAAGAACCTGTTATAAAACTTTTTAAATAAAACCTTGAAATGGAGGCATAAAATGGAATATGAACTTGAAGAAGTCGAAAGAGATTACATCGAATTTAGGAAGGAAATTGGAGAAGAATAATATAGAACTCATATCCTGAAATGTGATAAATATGAAATTTGCACTTTTAACATGCAGGATATTTTCAATCTAAAGAAATAGGTGAAAGAAAAATGGATTCAATACTCAGGTCAATCAATCCTGAAGAAGAGAGAACTTAATCAGGTACCTGGATTTCGAATATCCGCGGAAATAATTTTATTTTTTCTCCTTACAGGCTGTCTTATAATAGTTTTAAGCTTTTCCGGTTTTGTCCTGCGTATATCACTTATGTATATTTCGTGGTGCTTTTCCCCGGGCATATTACCATCAAACTCATAGCTATTTGCTTTGATGAAGTCATGCAGTTTCTTTACTGTTGCCTCTTCCTCAGAGTATGGGCCAGGATGCAGTATCTGGGCTGATAAGCCTTCGTGAAGACTTTCAAACCTTATCCTGGAAAGGGCAGGAAGATTTTTCTTTTTCTCAACTTCTTCAAGGGCTTTTACTATCATATTTTTCGTAATAAAGTCAGGCTGCCTTATCATTGCTGTCCATTTCCAGCTGCTTTTATCCTGAATGTTGAAATTCTCCATATTTTCAACCCACCACAGCCCTTCAAGAGGCATTACTACATAGTCCTGAGATGCCTCTTTTGCAGAAATAAACTTCATTTTAAATGATACTGAAAACAATGCTTCTATTGCATCCTGATATTCCTGTGATGTATTGGGGTCTCCTTCCCCGTCTATCATTAAATAATTTATTTCAGGAACATCTATTATTGAAACTTCCTTTGAAGATGGATTATAAAGTTCCTTATTCTCTTTCTTTAAGTCTATTTTTGGCATTTTTTCAGCACCCTCTTATTCTTGCCGTTTCTCAAACCTTTCATTGTCTCTCATATTTTACTGTCATTCAGGCCATTGAACTCGATTTTGTGAAGGCATACCTTTTCATTTCTTCTCTGTATTCTGCAGTCATTTCAACATACTCATCGGCATTTTCTCTTATAGCTTCAATCTCTTCTTCTCCAGTTTCCCTTTTTACCGTACCGGGGACTCCGATTATAAGACTGTTATCCGGAAACTTTTTCCCCTGGGGCACAAGCGCATTCGCTCCGACAATTGAGTTTTTCCCGATTTCTGCCCCGTTGAGCACAGTTGAATTCATTCCAATGATTACATTATCTCCTATTTTGCACCCGTGGAGCACTGCTCCATGCCCTACTGACACATTATCTCCAACCTGAACCCCGTTTTCAGGGTCTGCATGAATTACGACACCGTCCTGGATGCTTGTCCTGTTCCCTATTTTTATTTTGTTCTGATCTCCCCTTAGCACTGCATTAAACCATATGCTTGAAAAATTCCCTACATCAACATCTCCGATTATATCTGCGGAATCCGCAACAAAAGCCGTTTCAGCAATTTCCGGGTTCTTTCCTTTAAAGCTCATTTTCATCCTTATCACTACCCTTCAGGATTTATTTTTCTTAGCCTATTTCTTTCTCGGCATTGTTTATGTTATTTCTTAATTTCAGTTTCTGCTATACATGGAGTTTTCTTTCTTCTTTTTGCATTATCAAAAATAGCTGCAGATTCAGATAGCATAACGATAAACAAGATACGCAATGACCAGCATTATTAAAACGGGACGAAAGTTTGTCCTCAGTTCTGTGTATCCCGTATTCCTTTTTCCAGGTTTCTCCCGTTTAAGCATATGGTTTATTATCGAACTGATTGTAGGATCTGTCAGATATTCTTTTTTCCTGTACCTTACCATGAATACAAAATGTATTGCTGTTAACACAAATGCCAGGAAAAAAGTTGTAAGGCCTTCTATTGAGATATATCCCGTATAGTTAAGTGCACCTATGGCTAAAAAAGAAACAAAATATACTGCGATTGAGCGCAATAGTTCTTCTTCCACAGTGGGATCCCGTTTCAAACTCTAGCTCCTTATTTCACCATCATTGTATGTTTTTTGATTTTGTACTTATTCTTGGCCACTGTTTAATAAAGTTGTGTTCTCGATTTCTGTCTCGCCCGAGTCCCGCCTCGGGAGGGCGGTGTCCTACAAGAGTTGCGTTTCTTGAGTCCGCTGTCCTTTTCGGTCGCTTCGCTTCCTCAAGAGGACTAATTTTTGGGTTGAAATACCCGAGTCTCACCTCGGGAGGGCGGTGTCCTTTTCGGTCGCTTCGCTTCCTCAAGAGGACTAATTTTTGGACTAATTTTTGGGTTGAAATACTCGAGTTTCGCTTCGAGATCACATGTAATCAGAGATTTCATGGGAGTTGCACTGTAAGTGCAACAGCACGGGGTCCTTTTCACTCGCTTCGCTCGCTCAAGAAGACTAGTTTATAAGTTACAGGGTGAGCTTGGCTCATGAGGACTAGTTTACAGAATAAGAGGAAATTTATCAGGAGCAAAGAGACTCAGACTATAATATCTTATCAGTACAACCTGTCGGCTATGCCAATAGTTTTTCTCTTCCAGTAGTGAAGAGTGACTCTAAAGCCAGAGAAGATAAAAGAAGGGAAAAGACCTGTGTAAAAGCTGCTGAATAAGCATTTGAGAAATCCGCAGAGCAAAACTGGATGAAGCTGAGAAATGCTCTTTTTCGAAACTTTCTCTATATTCTTTTCCCGCGTTTGATGGCTTTCAATGCTTTACTTTTTCTGAGCTTCTTTTGCTCTTGTGAGCCCGAGTTCGATAAAGCCTATCCAGGTCTCAAGGCTGTCCCAGTCATGTTTTGATGTGAGAAGAACTGGCACATCAGGATTTAAGGAAATAATATCATCCCTCATTTTCTCGGCATCGACATCAACGGCATGGGCAATGTCAACTTTGTTTATTATTGCGAGTTCTGCAGTCTTGAATATCATGGGATGTTTAAGGATGATATCATCACCTTCGGTGACACTGACCACAACCACTCTCAGGTGTTCCCCAAGCTTGAAATCTACAGGGCAGATAAGATTGCCCACATTTTCAATGATGAGGAGGTCGGTGTTATCCAGGTCTATCTCACCCAGTGCTTTTTCTATTAGCTTTGCATCAAGGTGGCATTCCTTTCCGGTATTTACAGGGATTGTAGGCACGTCGAACTTCCTGAAACGGGATGCATCCATTTCTGCAATAACATCTCCCGCGATCACTGCTATCCTGTACTTTTCTTTAAGGTGCCTGATTGCCTCCTCTATCAGGGTTGTCTTTCCTGAACCTATGGCTCCCATAACATTTATCGAGAAAACCCCGTGTTTGTCAAGGATCTTCCTGTTTTTTTCGGCAATTTTATCATTTGCCCTGTATACATCGTGTCCCATATGAATAACATGCATTAACATAGTATCACCGGGGTTATTTGGTTGTCCTGACGGGAAATTTACTGGCACTCAATTTCAGAGGATTCGTCTTCAAACGAATTTATATCATCAAGACCCGCAATTATCTTGAGAAGGCGCATGGTCTCTTCGCTTTCTTCTTCCGAAATCTCGGATATCGCATATCCTACATGGACAAGGAAATGCTTTCCGATCATGGATTCCTGTGCTCCTCCCATTAGGGCCATATTTACGTCCCTGCAAATACCGCCCATGTCAATAGTTGCTGTGTTTTCATCCACAATAGCTGTCATTTTTCCAGGAATTGCTATACACATATTACCTCTCGTTTTTTTCCTTGATTTCTTTTTTAAAATTCGATATTTGTGAGAGTTCAGGTGGAAATGATCTTAAGAGGGCTTATTTGTGCCATCACTTGCCATCCGGATCGACTCAACTTTATGACTCAACTTTATGACTCAACTTTATGACTCAACTTTATGACTCAACTTTATTATTGATAGTTATCCAAATTGACGCTCAATTTATGCTAAAGTGACAATTGTAATTGATATTCTAATTTATATTTAACTAATGTCTGATTCAATATTTGGAGAATTAGCCCATCTATCAGTGAATAAGTAACCCGGTGCTGGTCCTGAAAAACAGATGAATACTTATTCTATAAATCTTATTTTTTTAAAAACAGCATTTCCAGAAATTTTATCTTATTTAATTATATAGTTCTCTTTTATATTCCTTTTGCTTTCTAATTTTTGCCTTCGAAACTTGTATCTGTTCCTTTTTGTGATCCTTTTACGTTATTTTTTTTCTATCTGCAAAGGACAGTGAATAATTAGTAAAGCCCTCCTTAACTACTTTGAAGGCTTTTTAGTTTTTAAATTCATAATTAATTGACCTTAGTCTTATGCTAATTTCTTGCTATTTTTAACAAATAATAGTTTTTACATTTACTTTTCTATCCCCTAACGGATCTTCTCCTGTAGAATTTCTACTAAATTCTTTGAATGATGTGTTAAAACAGTCTAATGTAAACCTGGATTCATTTTCTCTGCTGACAGAGGCTATTAGTGTGGTTTTCTATAATACTCAAATGTTGATTCTTCAGAATGCAGAAAAGAGTTTATAATTTCTATCTATTTTCTTACCATTTTTCTCACAAAAATGTCTGATTTTTAGCTACATTTTTCACATTTCAGTTTTAACTTTAAATGAAAGAATTCTCTTCAGGCAAAAACTAATTTTTTTCCTCTGTTTTTTTGATTGATTAAATCTGCCATTATTCATCATGATGATCTACTGTGTATTTCAAAGCGGATTTCTATTTTTCAATTACTTTTATAAATTTTTCCCTATTTTATATGATCTATCTCTTAATTAATATATTATTCCTCTCGTATAAAAACTCTTAAATACTATTCCCTCATTCAAAACATTATCGGTATATTTATATACATATTTATATAATTACAGTTAGAATTAAAGTAATATTTTCTTTCGGATATATAACTTGGGTAAAAACAAGATGTGGTAGAGATGAGTACTGGAATGAAAAACCTTGCCCGTACACTGGATAGTATGGATTTCTTAAAACTGGACAGGCGTACATTCATGAAGGCTGTAGGCGCTCTTGGTGCAACTGCATTCCTTGGCACCTATCAAACAGAGATTGTAAATGCTCTTGAATTTGCAGAGACAAAACTTATCTGGCTCCATGGTTCGGAATGCACTGGCTGTTCTGAATCCCTGCTGAACGGAGGCAATCCTGATGTTGCACAGGCTCTTACCAAACTTAATGTAAACCTTGCTTTCCATGAGACTATCTGTGCACAGCAGGGGATCTGGAATGACGGTAAGCTTGTAAACACCGCAGAGCTTAACTCCGAAATCCTCCTTGAAGAGCTTTACAAAGAGGGAAATTATATTCTGGTTGTTGAAGGCTCAATCCCCAACGGTCCGGATGGCTCGGGACGCTACCTGGTTATCGGAAACAAGACCTTTAAAGACACCCTTGGAGAAGCCGCAAAGAATGCAGCAGCTATCGTTGCAGTCGGAGCCTGTGCCTGCTGGGGAGGAATTACCTCTGCAAACAGCGAGGTTGAAAAGGACACCGACTACAGAGGAGTTGCTTACAAAAAGACAGATGCATCAAAAGGCATGCTTAAGGAACTTGGCATCGACAAGCCAGTAATCAATATCCCTGGTTGCCCGGCTCACCCAGACTGGATTCTCCTTACTCTCGGTGCAATAATCCTCGGAAAGATAAAAGTGCCTGACGACCTTGATGCCGCTCTTGACGAATATGGCAGACCAAAAGTCTTCTTCCCCACTGACCACACAGTTCACGAAAACTGCCCTCGCCGCGGATACTATGACCGTGGAGAATTTGATACTGAAGTTGGCGGAGAAAAATGCCTCTGGAAATTAGGATGCAAAGCCCCATATGCTCATGCAGACTGTGGAATTAGAAGATGGAACGGCTCAGTTAGCATGTGTACCCAGGCAGGAGGGCCATGCATTAACTGTGTAGACCCCGGTTTCCCGGATGCTTCAAGGCCCCTGTATGTTGAACGTGAAGATATAGGAATTGCCGGAACAAACATTGATACAGTAGCCAAGGTCGCAGTCGGAGCAGCTGCTGTTGCTGCAGGCGTGCACGCTGTAAGAAGAATGAAAGGAGAGTGAATTAAAAAATGGTAAACGTTACAGTTGACCCCTTAACCAGAATTGAAGGTCACCAGCGCATATCCACTGAAGTAGATGCGAACGGCCTTATTACCGATGCCCAGTCATCTTCCCTTATATTCAGGGGTTTTGAGCGCATCCTGCAGAAACAGGACCCAAGAGATGCAGCTTTTCTTACACAGAGAATTTGTGGAGTATGCCCCCTTTCTCATGGATTGACAGCTACAAATGCACTTGATGAGCTTTACGGTGTAGCTGAGCATGTCCCTAAAGATGCCCTCGTAATGAGAAACATTTTCCAGGGCCTGAACATGATTGCAAGTCATGCAACTCATATATATGTCCTCTTTGGCCCTGACCTTGCAAATCCGGCGTACAGAAATGTCCTTACACCACTCGGAGACACAGGTAGTGCAGTCTGGAATGAGATGGTAGGCAGGTTTGCTCCTATCAGCTACAAGATGGATGGCGCAGCCGTACCTGCTGGAAGTTCATACATGGCAGCAATTCCTGAAAAGAAACGCCTTCAGGAAGCTATTGCACTTATTGCAGGAAGAATGCCAGGTCCTTCGTCACTTTATCCAGGTGGATACACCTATCCCGCTACAGTTGCAGACATAACAAAACTTTCCACTTACTATCTGCAGGTAATGGATTTCGTGTCAAGCCACACTCTGAAAGTCGATTTCAACACCTGGATCGAAAATACATATAAAGCAAGCTCTCCGCAGAAAGCAGTAAGCTTTGTCGCTGAACACTTACAGGGACTTGTTGATAAGTCAACCACTTCCAACGACTTCTCTAAAGACGCAGGCTGGGGAGATGTTGAATTCTATGCAGCTTTCGGTTCCAAACTTGTAGGAGAAGAAATTCTTGGTCTCCCGGCAAGCCTCAGACACGATACAATCGGCGGATACAAGGACCCATCAAAGATCTGCTTTGTTGCATACGGTGGATATTACAAGCCCACAGATGGATATGACCCGAGGAGCCCGGCAGGAGACCGTATTTTCACATCAGGTGTGGTATCAGGGAACCTTGAATACCTGAAATTTGATCCTGACAAGATTACCGAGAGCACTGCTCACTCGTTCTACAGCAACAGTAACAACGACCTTGCACCAACAAAAGGTGAGACAGTCCCGTTCACAGACCCGAAGAAGATCGCCTTCACAGGCGGTTCGGATAGCCAGTACAGCTGGGACAAGGCTCCGAGATACGATGGAATACCTGGCGAAGTCGGACCTCTTGCACGCATGCTGAACATAAAAGAACCGCTCGTAACAGGTCTGGCTCAGGCATTCGCTGAGAAAGGATATTCTCCAGCTAACGTTTACACCAGAATGCTGGCTCGTATGCAGGAAACCGCAATTCTCGCACATGAACTTCTCAACTGGGTAACTGTTGACTACGACCCAAGCGGTAAGATCTCCGTGCCTCTTGACTTTAATGCAGCCAAGAATAACCAGGGTATGGGCCTGTGGGAAGCACCCCGTGGAGCTCTTGGGCACTGGATCTCTGCTGGCAGTGATGGAAAGGTTACCAACTATCAGTGCATAGTTCCGGGTACCTGGCTGATGTCTCCAAGAGACAGCAATGGCATTCCAGGGCCGCTCGAACAGTCTCTCATTGGTTCAAAAATAAACCCTGTCGGAGATGTAGATTATACCAACCCCATTGGAATATTCCATATGGGAAGATCATACGACCCATGCATTTCATGCGCAGTACATACCATTGACCTGACTGGGAAAAACACTCCAAATACTTTGAGAATACTCTAAGAATAGTATAGGAGATGACCCAAAATGAAATCTAACGACAACCGGTCAATGGTTGTTGAGCGCTATACGATAACTGACAGGATAGCCCATACCGTCCATGCAGTTGCGATGATAGTGCTCATCATCACCGGGCTAAAGATATATACGGGATGGGACTTTATGAGTTTCCATACTGCCCGGGCCCTGCACATGATTGCAGTACCGTTCCTGCTTGCAGTAAACTGGATACTTATCCCTTACAATATCTTCTCAGAAGGCCATGGGGCACTGGGAAAGATCTCGCACTTTAAGGACCATTATATTTTCGGTCCTAAAGATGCAACACGCCTGGGAGGTATTATTAAAAACTTCTTCAGGAAAGGCAGGTACCCTGCATTTTCCATCTATGATGAAGAAAAAGGCCACTACGAGACCAAGCTTCACCCCGTAATGAAGGTTTTGATTGTGCTTGAAGGTACAGCACTCTTCCTGATAGCGGTTTCAGGCATTGTCCTATACAAGCTTGACTGGTCAGTATTCGGCCTTCCAATAGGGTCGTGGATTCTTTCGGTCGGAGGTTTAATCGCACCTTTATTCGATCTGACTGCGATCCAGTTCTACAGGATTCTTCACCTGCTAATGACTTACTGGTTTATCTTTGAACTGGTGGTCCATGTAGGAATCCTCGAGTTTGACCCCCATGTCTGGAAATATTACAAAGCAATATTCTGGTCAGGTAAAGAAGACCTCTCAGATACTCACTATTCAGAGTATGTAGAGAAGTATTCAAGGTTTGATAAGAAACACGGGCACTAAACATTAAAAATAGCTTTAAAGGAAAATCTTAACTGGAAAAGGTAATATAGGCATATTCGAAAAACCTGTACACCTTTTAATCAAGTGAGAATATGTCTATATTACATGCTCCTCTCCGGGTTCTGGGCTTCGGAAGCCCGCTAATGGGAAATGACGGCGTAGGTCTGAAAGTTATTGAGGTTCTTCAAAAGACAGAACTTGAAGGGCTTGAAGGCCTTGATATAGTAGATGCGGGAGTCTGCGGGCTTGATCTCCTGAATCTTATCGAAGACGCCAGAAAAGTCATTATAGTGGACGCGATCCTGGCAAATAGCCCTGTAGGTTCGGTTCACCGTATTGAAGGCAGGGACCTGCTGAAGGGTGCAGAGTTTCATCCTCTTATCTCAGTACATGATCTGACAGTTACAGATGTATTGATGATTGGAGAACAGATTCAGACTCTACCGGAAATTGTAGTTATAGGAATCGAAATAGGAACTCTGGTTACTGAAGCTACCACAGAAATAAGCCCGGATGTACTCAAAGGTGTGGATGAAGCCGTAGAGCTTATCAGAAAAGAGATCTCATCCTCACTTTAATCTTTTTATTCCCATTCAAATATTTCTTATTATCCCGTTATTCGTATTCAGTTTTTCTTATTACTAATCTTTGTTCATCAATTGTTTTTTATTATTCTTATATTGTTTTTTAATATCGGCTTTCTTTTCTGAGTTTGATCTTAAATAAGCTCCCTTAAATATAATGTATAGATTTTATATCTGAATAGAAGGGTAAATAGAAGGGGGCATATGAATGTCAGGATTCTTTATTCGGAAATTATTCAGAGCATTCTTATTGGCATCGATTTTTTATATCGCAGCTTCAGTTGCCGTAAACAGATCAGTCACCAGGAAAGAGATCTGCAGTGAAATTATTGTTAACGCATCAGCCTTTCGAGTATGGCAAGTACTGACTGATTTTGAAGCATACCAGCAATGGAATCCATTTATCCGTAAGGTGGATGGGGTTGCCAGACATGGTAGCAGGATATCAGCTCAAATGCATCTGGGCAACCACACGATGACGTTCCGTCCAGCTGTTCTTACAGTGAAACCTGATAGGGAATTACGCTGGATAGGTCACCTGTTCATTCCCGGAATATTTGATGGTGAACATAGTTTTATTATAGAACCACTGAATGAGAATCAGGTACTCCTGGTTCAGCGCGAGGGGTTTAACGGGATACTGGTTCCATTATTTACTTCAGTACTTAAAGATACGGAAAAAAGCTTTAATGATATGAACAGGGCGCTTAAACAGCGTGTTGAGCAGACAAATTAAAAAAAGAAAGAGAGTTTCTTTCCGCTCAGGCTTTCTCCGGCTCACCCGGCACCCAGTTGCTATAGAGCTTCCACTCGATTAAAGTGTCCTCACTGTCAGTCTCAATGTAAAATCTCCATATGAAGGGCTCTTTATCTATTGCAGTGAATTCGAAGTCCACAAGCGTGTCAGGTAAAAGTATGGATTCTTTTAATTCTCCTGTATTTGTTTTTATCCTGATGCCCGACTCATTGACATTAAGGTTATTTACTTCAAGACGTATCGATCTTCCGGCTTCAGCTTCAAAAGAAAAGCTCTTCCCGCTCAGGGTTCCTGCAGTGTGGAATTTGCGTCCCTGACTATCAACTGTATGGGGTAGCCGGGTTATAGGTGGAGTTATGGGACTGGTTACACGAGCCTGAGTCTGTTCAGGCGGAACTGCCTGTGTCGTCAGGATTGGAGTTTCCACTACCGGGGCTGCCGGTGCTTCAGGAGGTTGAGGTATCTGGACTGGAGGCGCCCCTACTCGTGGAGCTCGAGGTGCCTTTACTGGCGGGACTTCAGGTGCGTTTACCGGCTCAACCGGAGACGCCCTTGGCGACCTTACCGGAGACTCAGGCACCAGCGGAGATGGGACATCCGACATTTGTGGCTCCGTTGAGGGTGAAACCCGGTGTTCTGATGATGGCCCGATATGGAACTCTTCGTCCAGGCTCCCCATAGTTTCCGGCCCTATTATGCCATCAACTTTTAGCCCTCTTGCCTCCTGATAGCTTCTGACAGCCAGTTCAGTCTCGTCTCCAAAAATGCCGTTAGCTCCAGCTCCTGGCACAGGAATTCCCAGAATTATTAAAGCTTCCTGAATTTTCTTTACTGCCGGGCCGCTATCGCCTCTGCGAAGGACTCTTTCCTTATCATAGCATGCCTCTAAAACATCATCACCTGCAAATCTTGACGATTTTAAATCGTGACCATCCCCGATAGTCATATTCTATCCCCCACATTCTTCATAATTATACTTCCCATACTTTGCAATGCGCCCTGTTTTCTCTATGTGTCGCTGCAAATACTAAAATTAAAATTTCAATATATAAACAGGCTATTAAAATATATAAATCTTTAGAAAAACTATATTTATTTTAAATGTCATTAGACTGCCTGAATAATGTAAAGAATATCTGTAATAAAAGATTGGCTATAACTGTATGGATGTTGTGATGGAAAGCGGATAGTCTTTTAATATAATAGGGTCTATGTTTTATTATATTTCTATTTATAAAATTATTTGTTATTATAGGGGGAGTTAATTGGGTAAAGAGTGTTCACTTGAAAAGTTCAAAAATCTTGATTTCATGAAAATGGATCGTCGAACATTTATAAAGGCCGTAGGGGCGCTGGGAGCTTCTCTATTTTTGCAGATATATAAAAGTGATATGGCAAAAGCTGCTAACGGGCTGCCTGAAACCAAAGTACTCTGGCTCCACGGGGTAATGGATTCAGGATGTAGCATTTCTATGCTGGACGGAGAAAACCCTGATATACTGGAATTCCTCCAGCTTTATAATCTGAACCTTCTCTATCATGAGGTTCTGATGATGCAGCAGGGAATCTTCGTGGATGGAGAACTTGCAAATACGAGTGACCTGAACTCTGAAATCCTGCTGGAAGAAATCCTCGAAAATGAAAGAGGATATGTCCTTATCGCTGAAGGTGCAATTGCAAATGGGCCTCATGGTTCCGGAAAATACATGGTTCTCGGAGGAAAGATCTATAAGGATATTTTCGAAGAAGCTGCAAGAAATGCCTCAGTAATTGTTGCGATCGGGCAGTGTGCAACACATAGCGGAGTAAATGCTGCTGAAAGTGAGATAGCAGAACTTATGGACCACCGTGGGGTTGCTTTTACCATGGAAGATTCGTCAAAGGGAATTGTAGACCTTCTCGGGATAGATACGCCCGTTATTAACATCAACGGCTGCCCTGCCCATCCGGACTGGGTATTTTTAACCGTAGGGGCAATCGCCCTGGGAAAAATCAGGGTACCTGATGATCTGCCTGAAGTGCTTGACAGGTGGAACCGTCCGAAGGTTTTCTATCCCCCTGGCCATACGGTGCACGATAACTGTCCTCGCCGCGGGTTTTACGACCGGGGAGAGTTTGAGACGACTGTGGGAGGACCCAAGTGCCTCTGGAAACTTGGATGCAAAGGTCCTTATTCGCATGCCGATTGTGCCTTACGCCGCTGGAACGGTCATGTAAATTTCTGTCCGCAGGCAGGCTCTCCATGTATAGGCTGCGTACAGCCAGGTTTTCCTGATAGTACCAGGCCTTTTTATGTGGAAATTGAAGATGCCGGAATCGTCAATACTAACCTTGACACCATAGCAGGCATAGCAATAGGGGCTGGTCTGGTTGCTGCAGGTGTTCACGCCCTAAGAAGAACTGCCTTGAAAAAGCCTGAGGAAAAGGAAGGGGCTCCTCAAGAAACCACGTCTGAAAGAACCGGAGGCGAAAAATAATGGTAGAGGTAACCGTAGACCCTCTCTCAAGAATTGAAGGGCACTATAGAGTTAATACTGAAGTCGGTGAGGACGGCGTGATAACTGATGCCCAGAGCAGCGGTCTGGTTTTCAGGGGTTTTGAAAGGTCCCTTCAACATCATGACCCAAGGGATGCAGCTCTTTTTACTATGAGAATCTGCGGAGTCTGTCCGGTTTGCCACAGTATAGCTGCAGTAAATGCTCTGGATGACCTCTTCGGGGTTGCAGACCAGGTCCCAAAAGATGCCCTCGTTATGAGAAATATCCATCAGGCAATGAATTTCATAGCCAGTCATGCAGCCCACATCTATGTGCTATGGGGTCCTGATCTTGCAAATCCTGCCTACAGGGATATCCTCTCGCAACACGGAGATGTGGGAAATGCCGTCTGGGGAGAGTTGTCAGGGCGCTTCATGCCTCTCGTAAACCAGGATGGGGGTACCCATCATCCTGCCGGCTCTTCTTATGTTGCTGCTATAAGGGAGTTCCGCCGTCTTCATGAAGGAATTGCCCTTGTCGCGGGAAAAATGCCTCATCCAGTGCTGCAGCATGTCGGAGGAGTAGTTTACTCTCCAACTGTTGCGGACATTCAGAAGCTTATAGCGTATATCTCTGAGACTTCGAAATTCGTTGAAGACTTTACTCTAGGAGTCCCTCCTGAAACCTGGATTGAAAATACTTACAGGGCTTCTTCTCCGGAAAGGGCCGTGGATTTCGTAATTGGGCACCTGCAAGAACTTCTGGATAATTCCCTTACCAGCAACGATTTTTCGCACGCTTCAGGCTGGGGAGATGTCCCGCTTTTTGCAGCCTTCGGTTCGGAGCTGGTTGGAGAAACACTTCTTGGCTTGCCAGTCAGCATGAAACTGGACCGCTCAGGAGGTTATCGTGACCCCAACACTATTGGTTTTCTTTCCTACGGGGTCTTTTTCAAGCCTGAAAACGGTGACGGGTATGATCCGGCAAGCCCCGCAGATGATAAGGTCATTCCTTCAGGCTATATGAACGGGAATTTGCAGCTTGAGCGGTTTGATCATACAAAAATTTCAGAGAATATTACTCATGCATTTTATATCGATGAAGAAGCAGACCGCCCTCCGTGGAACGGGGTTACAATTCCGGAAGATGACCCTGATGAAATCGATTATACCAGAGGTTCTGAAAGCCGGTACACCTGGGTAAAAGCACCTCATTATGGGGGCATTCCCTGCGAGGTTGGTCCTCTATCCCGCCTTCTGGTAATGGGAGAACCCCTTGTTACCGGGCTTGCAAGAGTTTTTGCGGAGAATGGTTATTCCCCTGCGAACAACTATACCCGCATGCTTGCAAGGATGCAGGAAATTCTGGTGGTAATTCCCGAGCTGTTGAAATGGCTTACACAGGATATAACACCGGATGGAAAGGTTGCAGTACATACCGAACTTTCCATGGCAAGGGATTCCGAAGGAATGGGTTTGTGGGAAGCCCCGCGAGGAGCTCTCGGGCACTGGGTAGCTACGGGTTCGGACTCCATGACCACTCTGTACCAGGCTGTAGTCCCGAGTACCTGGAATCTCGCTCCCAGAAATGCGCAGGGAATTCCAAGCCCTGTTGAGCAGGCTCTTATTGGCACAAAAATTTCTGCTGCCGAGAATGCTCTTGGAGTAGACTATGCAAATCCTCTGGGAATTATGCATACAGCCCGCTCTTATGATCCCTGCCTTGCATGCGCGATTCACACAATTGATAAGACCGGAAAGAATCCCGATCGCATTATCAGGGTGGTTTAAAGGAGGAAGAAGATATGGTACGGTCTCCTGAAAGGCCAGCTTCCAGAAGAAAAGTTGTTGAACGCTATACCTGGCTTGAGAGGGTTACTCATCTTGTGCATCTTATTGCCATGTTTGTCCTTCTCATAACAGGATTTAAAATTTACTTTATGTGGGGGGTCATGTCTTTTGAAGCAGCCAGAACATGGCATATGATTGCTGTACCTTTTTTCCTGGTTGCAAACTGGCTCCTTGTCCCTTATAACATATTTTCATGCAAAGGAGAAAAATGCAGCTTCAGGGATCGCATGGAGCATTTCAAAGAATCTTACGTATTCGGGAAAGCCGATGCAGAACGCCTTGTCGGTACAATTAAAAATTTCTTTGGGAAGGAGAGGTATCCGGCTTATACGATCTATGACGAGCGCAGTGAACACTATGTCACAAAACTCCATCCTGCAATGAAGATACTGCTTGTTCTTGAAAGCATGGCAATTTTCCTTGTAGCAGTCACTGGAATTGTGCTTTACAGCCTTACCTGGTCTCCGTTAGGAATTCCTGTTTCACAGTGGATACTTTCCGTAGCCTGGTTTTTTGCATCTCTAATCAATTTCAACGGCCTGGCATTGATACGCTTACTGCATTTGCTTGCAGCCTACTGGTTTGTACTTGAGCTTATAATTCATGTTGGAATCATTGAGTTCGATCCAGATGCATGGAAGTATCATAAAGCAATTTTCTGGTCCGGAGAAGAAGACCTTTCAGACAGGCATTTTGTCAGAGTAATTGAGGAAAGTGATCAAACAGGAACAGCGAAAGAACACTGATGGCAAATCAATGAAATATATTAAATTGCGCATATAATTATGCAAATAATTATATGCTAATCTATCATTATTATATATGGTACTTTAGATGTACGGGTTTGAGGAAGCTCGAAGAAGAATTGACCCGATCATTCTCAACCTTATAATTCTTTTGTTTTTTGTGATGCTGGGGCTGATAGTGGTTGAGTTGATTCTCAAATGTCTGGTGATTTGCAGCCCATACTGAAACTTCGGCTTTTCTTTTATTTCAACGTTTTTAGTTTTTTCTGTTTTCTTCTCTTTTCTATTTTTTCCCTTTTATTTTGTTTAAAATCTTTTATTGCGTTTTATTTGAAATTTTTAATTGAATTCCAGTTCTTCTCTGACTTTTTCCCTTTCAATTTCAATTTCAAGTTCGTAAGGTTGTTGTGCGGAATTTATGTTTTCCTTTTTCTTAATTTTGTCTTCATGCTTCTTTGGAATTCTAAAGGTAAATGTACTGCCTTTTCCCGGAATAGCATTAACCCATACTTTTCCCCCGTGAAGCTCTACAAACCTTTTGACGAGTGCAAGCCCAAGTCCCACGCCTCCGTATTTCCTGGAGATAGACTCATCGATCTGCACGAACGGGTGAAAAACTCTTTCATAATCGGCTTCGTGGATACCAATGCCTTCATCCTTTATGCTGATCTCGATCATGTCTTCTTTATTTTCTGCGCAAACATTTATTTTCCCGTTTTCTGATGAGAATTTGATAGCGTTATTCAAAATATTGTAAAGGATCTGCTTGAGTTTCACCCTATCAGCAATTACTGTTTTCAATCCCCTTTCAACCTTTGATTCTATACTGATACTTTTTTCAGCTGACAGGGGAGAGAGTATCCTCTGGACCTCTTCAATTACCCCGGGAATGTCCACGGTTTCGTAATAAAGATCAATATTCCCGAGTTCAAGCCTTGATATATCCAGTACATCATTGATTACATCAAGAAGGTGATTTCCGCTACTCAAAATATTTTCCGCATACCTTTTTTGTTTTTCATTAAGAGACCCGACAGTTTCACTTAATAGGAGTTCCGAAAACCCTATAACCGAGTTAAGCGGAGTCCGCAGCTCGTGACTCATGTTGACAATGAAGGTGGTCTTTGCTCTGTTTGCGGCTTCGGCGGCCATTTTTGCCTGAAGCATTTTCTCCTCAGCCTGCTTGCGTTCGGTTATGTCGATCATAATGCCAAGGATAACCGAGTCTTCTTCTGTCACGCCACTAAATATAAACCTATTAAGAATAACCTGATGCATTGAGCCGTCAGGAGATTCCAAAGAGATCTCACGTACCTGGTTTCTTTTATTTTTTACCAGTTCAGTATCCATTAAGTGGTATCCTTCGGCAATCCTAGAAGAGGCTAAATCGTGAATACGCTTTCCAAGAACATCCTGTTTCTGTACCCTTAAAAGGTTCTCAAAACCCTCATTACAGGCAATATATACTCCATTTCTATCTTTACAGAATGCAGGCACTGGTATCGAATCCACAAGCCTCCTCAGGGATTCCATCTGCTGAAGCCGTACCGCTTCCAGCCTTTTTACTTCGGTGAGGTCCTCTACAAGAATAATACCGCCATTAAACCGGGAATTTTCCGAAATTAGAGGCTTATAGGTTATCTCACCGGGTATACTTTCGTCCTCAAACCTGGAAATATATTTTATATCGCAATGGATAGGAACTTCGGGGAGAAATGTAAAGCTTTTTTCTTTTAGCTTATTTTCCTCTGGAAAGCTCAGCAAATTGAAAATGAGTTTTTCGTTCTCACCACTGCCCGTAAAGCTTACAAACTTTTCATTACATACGATAATAGTTCCATACTTGTCAAACTGGGCGATTCCTCCGGGAAATTCTTCAAAAAGCATTCGGTACTTTCTTTCGGAATCCCTCAGGGCTTTTTCAGTCCGTCTGCGCTCGCTGATTTCCCTGCCAATAGATAGTACGGCTGTTTTTCCATCGTACTCAATTAACCTGTTATTGACTTCCTGAGGAATTACTGTGCCGTCTCTCCGAAGGGAGTCCATTTCAAAAGTAAAATATCCTGTCTCTTTTATCTTCTCAATCTGCTGTCCGAACTCTGTAAGGTGGATGTTAGTCCGTAAATCCTTTATGTGCTTCCCGAGCATTTTATTGCGTGTATATCCGAAGATTTCACAGGCTAAGTGGTTTGCTTCCAGAACCCTGCCGTTCATGTCATGGATAATGATGGAATCACTCGAACTTTCGAGTAATGTCTTAAATTTTTTATCCGAGCTTTCCTGTTTTGTTTTGAGAAACTTCCATTTTCCATCTCTTTTAATTATCAGCTTCTCTCCGGCTTCCATAAGGTTGAAAATTTCTTCTGCGGAAAGATCTTTCTCTTTTATCATAAACAATGGCCTGATTTTCTTTTCAGGCATATTTTCAGCAAGGAAGCGTCTCAGTTCTTTAAGGTAATCTGCAATTGACTTTTCTGGGGTTCTAACCTCCAGATTAATGCGCAGATACCGCCAGTTTCCTGCATGGATGAATTTTACAATTTCTTTCTGCGGGTTTCCTGCCCTCCAATCAAAATAGGCACCTGAGGTTTCTGGCTGTTTAACAGAAAAAACCTCTTTTTCCTGCAGGGGAATTATTTTAAGTCTGGATCTATTTATGCAGCTTTCAATATCAAGCCCTGAGTTTAAAAGCAAACTTTTTGCCAGTTCTGCACCCTGAAGGTCCGGGGTAAGCCAGATGCAACGCTCATTCTGCTGCAGGCCTGCTTTGATATAAGCTGCTATGAGTTCAGCCGCCTCTTTCGGATCCTTGTATACTGCAGTGAGACCATTGGACGGAATAGTCGAACAAAAACAGAACTCTGGCTTAATATTTTTCTTTTGAATAATTGACACCTTCCCGGAGACTGACTGACTCTGTTCCCTGAACTTCTTAAGTGCAAAATACCTTATGAACTTTTACAATAAATATATAACTACTTCATTAAATTTGTTAGCAACTAGTTTTATACACTGGAGGAATAAAAACTTTTATATGAGGTTCGGATTGTCCGCACATTTAATCATATACCTTAATCAACCGAAATCCTTATTGTAAAGCCCGGGGTATGGCAGGAGTATGGAAATGCAAAAGGAAATCCAGGTTATTTGCGGAGCTGTGAGGATAGCAGACCTTCCCGGTTTTCTAAAAACAATAAATACAATCGCTTCCGAAAACAAAGTAACCATCCAGGGGCTGAATGCTGACCTGATTGCAGGTGATAGACATCTTCATTTTGCGGTGGGAAAAGCTCTCAGGGCTATAGCATCAGGAAGTAATGTGGCAAAAGACCCTGGGATAGAAATCATGCGCTACGCAGCCGGAGAAAGGCAGATTGAAAGGAGTTTTTCCATAGGGCTGCATGACGGAGAAAATAATGCGGTTTTCGTGCTTCTCGGAAAAATGGATAATTTACTTAATGCACTTTCCGAGCTTCGGAAGCTTATCGAAGAAAAAACATGTCCAGAACTGCTTGCCTATTCCAGCTCAAAACGAAAAGGAATCCTTTCCCTCTTCGGGATTACAGATGAAGAAATAAAAGCTTCAGGAGAAGAACATATCCCTGAACTCGTTATTGAAAGGGTGGCGCTTGCAAATTTTGTAAAATGAATGGTATAATTAAAATAAGCCGTGTGAATCGGTTAAGAACGGAATAAAAAAATATCCGAACCTGCCTGAAGCGTTTAAATCATTACTTTTACTTACGGTACAAACATTGCTTTTACTTACGGTACAAACATTACTTTTGCTTACGGCATAAATCATTACTTTTACTTACGGCACTTTACTTTCAATTCAATTTCCACATTTTTTCTCAAACCAGTCCATAATTGAAAAAGCAATTTTACGGGAGTCTTCAAAATAATGCTCGCATCCGAGCATCTCCCTTTTAGACTGGATGTACTTCTCTTTAATAAGCTCATGCCCGGAATCATCTATCAGGTTTTCTATCCACTGCCTGTCGGCTTCAGGGTGAAACTGCAGCCCGAGGACATTATCACTGTAAATGAATCCCTGGTTCCTGCAGGCTTTGCTTTCGAAAAGTCTTACTGCGTCCTCAGGGGTTTCAAACGTGTCTCCATGCCACATGAACGCGGTAAACTCAGGGAATAAGCCTGAAGGGAGCTCTGAGATTATTTGTCCGTCATTACTTTTGTTTTCCATTTTCTCTTTTTTTTCTACCAGAGCTTTTACCCTGTGCCAGCCTATTTCTTTGAACTGGTTTCTGGTAACTTTTCCCCCCAAAACATCCGCAATTAATTGCGCTCCGAAGCAACTTCCAAGTATAGGTTTGCCTGCATCAATTACTTCTTTCACGAATTCTTTTTCGGGCTTTAGCCATGGAAATTCTTTTTCCTGATAAACACTCATTGTACCTCCCATTATCAGGAGCATGTCGAACTCTTCAGGCTCAGGAAAAGCAGTTTTTTCATAAAGCAGGGTCTTTGTAGGCCTGTGACCTCTCAGGGATATCCAGGTACCTATGTTCCCAAGAGTCTCGTTTTTCAGATGCTGAAGGCAATGGATTTTCACGTTTTTCACTTCAGTTGTAAGTGTAATATAAGGTTATTTTTCTGAAAATAGGGATTCTTCCAGTAATCAAAGGTATTTTTATATAAATTTGATTCTTTTGATAAAGTTTAACATATCCATGTGTCTGAACTCTTCCAATAGATATTAATATCCTGTTGCTTTAAAGATCACATTAACAGACGAATGGAAAAGCCAGAGAAGGATTATTATTACAGTATCATCTTGTAATTATCAGGAAGCAGGAAATAAGAGTAGATTATCATGCCTCATCCAAAGACAGTAGAAAATATGTTTGAGTGCGCCGGGCCGATTGAATACCAGTTATTGCCAAGGCTCATTCATGTAACCGAAGCTGCTGCAATTGCCGCAGCCTATCAGATGGGACGTGGGGACAAGAAATTTGCCGACCAGGTAGCAGTTGCCTCCATGAGAAGAATGCTCAACAAACTTGACATGAAAGGCATAATAAAGATAGGAGAAGGGGAGAGGGACGAAGCCCCTATGCTTTATATCGGGGAAGAGGTCGGAACAGGGGTTGGAGACCTTGAAGTTGATATTGCAGTCGACCCCCTGGAAGGCACAAACCTTTGTGCCGATGGCTGTCCGGGTTCTGTTGCTGTCATGGCAATGGCTGAAAGGGGAGGGATCTTCCACGGACCTGACATTTACATGGACAAGATAGTCGTCGGTCCGGATGTTGTCCGTTATGAAATGGAACACCCCAATGAAAGGATCGATCTGGACGCTCCTGTAAGGCATAACCTCGAAATTGTTGCAAAGGCTCTAGGAAGAAGCGTTGAAGAACTGGTGGTCGTAATCCTTGACCGTCCAAGGCACGCCCAGAAGATAACTGAAATCCGCGAAGCAGGAGCCCGTGTAAGGCTGGTTACTGACGGAGACCTCATGCCTGGTGTTGCAACTGCGATCCGCGGCTCAGGCGTTCATATGGTTATGGGAGCGGGCGGTTCCGGAGAGGCTGTCCTGACGGCTGCTGCAATTAAGATCCTTGGTGGTAAAATCCTTGCAAGGCTTGTCCTGCCAAGTGTTGCAAACGGAAAATCCAAGGAAAAGATCCAGGAAGAAATTGAGGAAAAAATGCCCAGGCTCGAAAAGATGGGAATCACCCTTGAGAACCTTAATGATATCCTTGATACGGAAAGACTGGTTCCCGGAAAGGATGTAATTTTTTCCTCAACAGCCGTAACCCCGGGTCCTTTCCTGCGCGAAACCCGTCTTTTTGGCGGGGGAGATGCCAGAGTGCACACGATTTCCATGGGTGCGTCCGGAGCTGTCAGGTTCACAGACAGCGTTTATATAAAGGATAAACAGGAGACTCCTCTCTACCTGTAAAATCCTTTTTTATCCTTTACTTTTTGTTTTTATTTTCAATCCTTTTTTAAAAAACGGGCGGATAAAGGTAGATATTTTTATTGCATTATCAGAGAATGCAAACAACAGACATTAATTATAAATATCATATCGATCTCAGGGCAAACTGAAAAATAGGGCTGATTTACTGGTTCAGGGCATAAACTGGATTGCCAAATAGGGTGGTGACAAGAGGTGTCAATCAGCTCTCAATTAATCTCAAATTGAAGTATCAGCTAAGATCTCAGATTGAAATAACAAGCTAAAATATCGAATTGAAGTATCAGGCTAAAGTGCGAAGGCAGAATATGAAAATTTATCTTGAAAGTTTTGGCTGTTCCGCAAGTCAGGCATCAGCCGAGATTATGAAAGCAAGCATTCAGAGACTCGGGCATGAATTATTGAGCCCTGAAGCTGCCGGACAGGCAGAGGTTTATATATGCAACTCCTGCACGGTGAAATATACAACAGAACAGAAAATTCTCTATAAAATCCGCAGCATGGGTGAGAAAGGCATCCAGGTCATTGTTTCAGGCTGCATGCCCGAAGTCCAGCTTGAAGATATTCTGAACGCAAACCCCGAAGCACATATTCTTGGTGTAAATGCGGTCTCCCGTCTGGGAGAACTTCTTTCCTCAATTGAACAGATAAAAAAGGCTGGACTGCGTGGAGGAGAACGTCTGGAAATCCGAACTTCCGAACCTCTGGGTTTCCTTAATGTACCTCGCGAGCGTTCAAACCCCAATATTCATATCTGCCAGATTTCCCAGGGCTGTAACTTCGCCTGCTCTTATTGTATAGTAAAGCATGCAAGGGGTAAACTCCGCTCTTTTCCCCCAGAAGAAATAATATACGACATCCGTTCCGCAGTTGCAGACGGCTGCAGGGAAATATGGCTTACATCACAGGACGATAGCCAATATGGTATGGATACGGGAGTCAAACTCCCTGAACTCCTGCGCATGATCTCGGAAATCCCGGGCGATTTTAAAGTAAGAGTCGGTATGATGAACCCTTTCTCTGTCCTCCCGATTCTGGATGATCTGGTAGATGCTTTTGATTCGGATAAAATTTTCAAACTCCTCCATCTTCCGATTCAGTCCGCCTCTCATTCTGTCCTGAGAAAAATGAACCGCCTTCATAAGATGGATGCTGTAGACAAAATTATTACTGAATTCCGTGACCGTTTTGAAGACCTTTCCCTGTTTACTGATATAATCGTAGGCTTCTGTGATGAAACAGATGAAGATTTTAAAGAAACTGTAGAGTGGGTAAAAAAGTACCGTCCTGAAAAGATCAATATTTCCAGATATTCTCCCCGCCCTCATACAAAGGCATTTTCATTCAGGAACCTTGACTCCAGGATTTCAGTAAAACGCTCACAACAACTGCATAAAGTCTGTGAGCAGATAAAGATTGAATCCAAAAATGAAATGATTGGCTGGAAAGGCAGAGTTTTTGTCTCAAAATATACAGAGATCGGAGATGTCCTCACGCGTACGGATTCTTACCGCCCGGTTGTGGTTAGTGGCTCCGGCCTGAAGCCCGGCGAATACACCGAGGTGGAAATTACGGGTGCTAAGCCAGGTTACTTCCTTGGAAAAATTATCGGTTAAGGGAGAAGCATCCCTGTAAGTTTTAGTGTGCTGACAAAGAAGAGTAATAAGCTAATAGAAACGGATAGCTAATAAAAAGGAATGGATAGATAATAAAAACGAATGGATAGATAATAAAAATGAGTCAGTGGCTAATAAAGAAACGAATAACTACTAAAAAGGTCTCATTTCTTCATATCCTATTCTTACTTTCTTTCTGTTTTTTATTTATCTAACTTTTATTTTCGTTTATATCACTTTCCAATATAAAGTAAACTATTTATGCATATAACTCTTTAATATTTTTTACAAACGCCTTTCAATTCTTTACAACCTTCTGTTCTTGGGGTGAGATGCATAGCCGGGAAATCATCTGTTAAATCTTCTTTTCTAGAATATTCCTGGCTTTTTCAGGATACAGGCGCTTACATTCCTTATGCCGTAATAGGAATTTTCATTGTCCTTATTGCAACCTTTACCTCTGTATACCTCCTGAAGATGGACAGCGAGGTTGCAGAAACAATCTATACTACAGAGAAAAGCGATCCCAGACAGACAGCTATAAACCTTGCTGTATCTGACCTTGCCCGCTGCCTTAACTATGCTGGGATGGAAGCTCTGGAGTGGCAGGGTGAACATCCAGTAATTCTTCCGGAAGGCTCTACGGTTGAGAGATTCTCTGAAGATAATTTTATGGTAACTCCGCAAAACCAGAACCTTGAGATAGGAGATAATCTTCAAATCTCCGTAGAGCTGCCTTCCGATATATGGAGCAGAATCTTATCCATATTGAAAAAAAGGGACGTTATTCTAATCGTAAATGATTCTTCAGGACAGCAACTCAAACGTGTGAACTACGGGCAAGCTATAGGTCTTCGTAAAGAAGTTTCCTTTTATGAAAATATGGAAGTCCCGAAAAACTCGACATCCGGGTATGGATCCATCGAACTATATTACGGTAAAGAACTCAAAGCCTCGGACTGGTTCCAGATTGAAACAAACCCCATAAAAGATATTACGGCAGAGTCTTTTAACCAGCTGCTTTCGGCAAACTATCAGGGCAATAGCCATACATTCATGGAATTCGCTATTAACGTCGAACCTGACATAGAACCCGAGCAAATAAATGTAAGAAAAGTTAACGGTACTCTGCAAAGGGAAATTTTCCCATCTGACAAAAGCTACACGATTTACTATATCTTCGAAATTCCTGTTTTGAATTACACTCTTGTTGACCTTGAGTCCGGAGAAACATACAATATGAGTATGAACCTCTCCACCCTTATACCTTCAAGAGAACCCCTGCTTGAAGAACTTGTCCGGGAGTACGAAACAGCACTCGGGACGTCTTCGAGCCTGGACTCAACTTCAAATATCGTACTCGGGGCAACAAACCTCAGGACATTCGTTTACGGTCCCTGGCAGCATTATGCAAACGGTCCCCTGAATATCCTGACAAATCCCGCCCTTGCAAGTTCGGTTAACGGGGCAACGCTTTACACCCAAAAAAGGGTATTTGATTCCGTTGACCCTCTGGCACTTACCTATACCACTTACTATAATGGAAAAGTCCTGTATGAAGATGTCTGCTCTTCCGGGAGCCAAAAATCAAGTCCAGGCTTCACAAATTCAACCATGCACAATTCCACAGGCTCGAATATTTCCGTGCCTTCTTATGATACGGATAAAGGTGTAAACCTTACGACCACCTACTCTTCTCTTGCAGCAAACCGGTCTTTTTCCCTGGATGTGGAAGAAGGCATAGACAACTCCCTTATAGAGGCAAATACCTCCTATGACAACCTTTCTGAATACTCGGAAATCAATGTTTCAGCTTCGGATTATACCCGGGGAGTTCTTGACGGCTGGGTTTTCAACGACCACGTCTGGACAGAGAAAAACCCTGACCTTATACATACAGTTACAAATAGTGTTTACACAGCTCCGGTTCAGGGACAGATCCTGAGGGATGGCTTCAATTCTCCATACCCTCTGGCTTCAATAATCAAAGCGGATTTTGACCGGGATTCGGTTTCATATGGCGGGCACATAGTAAGCTGGGATTCTGATTATTTTTCATCGGGTACACATACAGGGTCGCGTGTCCCTTCTTATTCCTGGGGTAAGTCTGTTTCAAACTTTTATTCTAACACTATGGATCCTGAAATTAATCCTCCAAGAGGAAAGCTGAAAAACTGGTATGTCACGGATGCATCCGTTAGATTGATTTCGGTAGAGATAGCCGATGTAAGAGTTGAGCCAAACTATGAGTACAGGGCTAATGACAGGCTTATTGCCGAGTACAGAACAGATGATGGCTACCTTAGCAGAGAAGACCATACATTTGATTGGGGCATCCGTTATGATATTTATTATAGCATCAGGACAACCTGGAGAATAAATTATGACTATACGTATACTTACGTCTGGCACACAGTAAACCGTAATGCGGATGGTACTACGTCCATTGAAGCAAATTATGCCACATCAAGCGGCTCAAAGTCTGAGACTGTAAGCAAAGCCGATTCCGAGACCCTTTTCCACTCTGAGATTGAGTCTGAAAACCTGACAGTACTCTATCACCAGCGACCTCCCACAGGCATCTATTCAGGCATATCAACCTACACTGACCCGATAGAAAGAGAATATAGAAGAACAACATTTTACACCGCAGGTGCGGAAAGGTTTGATCCCTGCTGTTTCGATGCTGCAGACAAGTACAGGGCTGCTTATGTGGATATCAGGGCAATCGAGAGTACATTCTGGGCTTACCCTGATGGTAAGTACCTTCCAAAACAGGGTGTCGTCTGTGATATTCCATCCTGGCTTCACAGGGTTATGGCTGAAGAAGTCCTGGCAATGCTTGATGCCATAGAAAGGGACAACCCCACATTCAATTACTCTCTTCTCGAATCTCCCGGTCAGAACCCTGCAGACCTTCAGGTCGAAACTGCCGAAAAGCTTATTCTTAATCTTAAAGCAAGCCGGGAAACCTATGTTAATAAAAAGCAGCACCTCACCTCCACAGGGAAGATGTACACATCAAGCGATTCTGCCCGTTACATTGCCAGAAATGAAGCCTACAATAAACTGCTCAATGATATCGAACAGAAGAACAAAAATCTGGACTCCAACCTTAATTCCTATATCCTCGATGCCCTTGAGGAAAAAGGTTTCAGTACAGGTGCTTTTGACAGCGTGGCATCAGGTTCCATGACTTTCTTCGATAACCCGGCAATGGAAAGAGCTGCATCTGCGCTTGGGCAGGAAATGGGCATCATTTCCACAATAACTGTCACAGGCCAGCCCGAAAGCAAATACAACTGGACAGAAAATCTTACTCTTATTGTCGACCAGAAACCGAACTACCTCTATCACGATCAGAACTTTGACCTCAGGGGAGAATATGAGTGGGCAGATTCTATGGGCGGAAAAACAATTTATCCTCTAGGCGTCCGTAACACCTGCATTTTCACAACCAATATCTCCCAGGAAATTGCTGATGCGATCTCTTCAAGCGGAGAATATGTAAAAACCGAAACTTCGCAGCAGATCAGCCAGAGCATTTCCGTGCTTAATACGGAAGTTGACCTTATGGAGCAAAGCCTGAGCGAACAGGGAGTTTCTCTGGATACAACCCGGCTAAACGCGGAAGTCTACAACCTGAATCTGGTTTATGCCAGGGAGATGAGAATTCAGATTACTAAAGAGGTAGTCTCCGAAATTAGTTCAAATCCTGTTGTGTCCGGCTGGATTAAAGAAGACCGCGTCCGTGCAGTCGCATCTGGTTATCTTAACAGCCTTTCCGATAAGGAATTAATTGAAAAATCCACAACAGACCAGCTTGCAACCGAACTTACTGATGTTATAATAAAGGAAATTCGGAACCTGCGTCCATCAATAGAATCTGATGAACTCGAAGCTGTCCTGAACAGAGTCGACACAGATGTTAGAATGGGCGTTGCAAACGGAATCTGTGCAGTAACAGTTAGCAAAGGTGAAGCTCTTGATCTTCTCTTTGGAAAAGTTGACGGTGAACTGAAAAATCTGGCAAACGAGTCCGTGAATAGGTATTCGGGAGAAGTAGCAGATAAGGTCACTAAAAGACTTGACAGAACTATGGCGGCTGTTCCTTGCGGACTTCCGGTAATGCCGCCGCACTGGATTTTTACGGTGAATGTTTGGACGTATGAGGTGATTGGGAAATACCAGACATTTGCGATCATTGATAACGACAACGAAGTAATTCCTAAGCCTTATTTTGGACACAAAGGTCAAAAATACATTAGACAAGAGGAACATGTCAATCATCCTTCCAGAAGAAATGAAGATGGAAGTAGTATATGGGTTGGAAAAAATACACAGATAACTTTTCACTTTAATGGCTATTCTGCTACAATTGTTGGCCCAAGTCCAAGGGGTGTTGGAGATAAAGCAGATGGTTCTACTGAAAAATCAGTCGGATATGAAGAACTTATTTTAGAATTAGGTGGAACATGAGAATCAAATTGATACTTTTTGGAATATTTTGCATAATTTTGTTGACCGACAGTGCATTCGCAGGTAGTTCATATGGCAAGATGGATGTCTACTATAATGGTGAGATTTTACCCGGAAAAGAGATCGCAAAACCAGTTTTAAAAATTGACGAGCCCTTTGCTGTTGGCATAAATTTAACTGTATATCAAAAGTCAGAGGTATCCATTGAGTTGAGTGAAATTGGAGAAGGATATTTTAAAATTACAAATGGACCCACTTCAAAAATGAATGTATATCGGGCAGATATAATGGAAGAAAACTCTACAATCTTATATGAGTGGACAGTCGCTCCTACCGATAAGTGGGCTGGAGGCTCCATACCAATTGATATTGTTTATCAAATTAATGATTTCAAAACAGGTGATATCTTAGTAAACGGCGGTTTTACAGTCGCCTACTGCACAATCTCTAACGAATACTACAAAGGAGAAATCCCCACTTCTGAAAAGCAACCAGTTTCAGAAACCGAATCCTCGCCTACATCAGCATCTACGCCAGCCTTTACATTTATTGGCGCGATTTCAGTTCTCGCATTGGTTTTTGCCCTGATTCGCAGGTGAAAATCCTATCTGGGGATTTATCCTGGGCTTATCCGGTATACTCTGAAAATACGAGATTAAAAAAGTAAATTTTGAGTTAAAGGATAAGCCTAACTTTTAGAAGTTATCTAAACGCAGTAAATTTCTCTTTTACTGCACCGCATACGGGACACCTGTCAGGAGCTTCTCCTTCGAGAGTATATCCGCATACCTCGCAGATATGGACAGGGCCAAGATCAACGTCTTTTCCTGCATTAACTGCATTGAAAGCTTTTTCGAAAAGCTGTTTATGCAGTTTTTCAGTAGCATATGACCATTCAAAACTTCTCTGTGCGAGTTTTTCTCCCTGGAATTTTGCTACTTCTATGTATACGGGATACATTTCTTCTATTTCGAATGTCTCGCCGTCGATTGCGAGTTTAAGGTTCTTAATTGTATCTCCGGGACCAAAAGCTGCCATGCTGTTTGCGACAAAGCCTCCGTCGAGGTGTTTTAATGCCTTGTAATGGTCGCCTGCATGGACATATTCGGCGTGAGCTATTGCGCGGAATAGGCGGGCTACGTTAGTGAATTTTTCTTTTTCTGCCTGGTTTCCAAAGTGCAAATATCTCATGTGTGCCTGGCTTTCCCCACCGAATGCATTGATAAGATGCTGTTCTGTCATCTTTTTCATTTCAAAAACCCCTTTTCAATAAAAATTTAAAAATTCTATATTTTCAGGACTAACTCAACATGCTGCAAAAAACATGAAATCTCTGCCATAAATGTTATCATTTGACAGTTACAGTAAAGGTTTCATGTTACTATTTTCAGTTTAACTTTGTAAGTCCGATTTTGCCTTCTATTTGTGTTTGGAGAATAAAAGCGTTTTTGGTAGGATAGGGTTCTAAACTATTTCCTAATAGGATTATTCCAGGCGGTAAAACATTAGTGAATCTTGGATAAACCCTGAAATCTAAAGTAGAGACAATTTACTATTATTTATAACTTTATTCTTCCAAATTCTTCATCAGAGGATTATATTAATTAATTTAGTGGAGCTTTACTCCTGCTTAATCCTCTAACAAACCTAAATTTGTGGAAAAGCTAATAAAGATAAAAATACATTATATAAAATATGACAGAATGTCCTTTCTGTGGAAAATCTTTCAATAGCAAAAAAGGCGTATCGGTTCACCTGCATTCCTGCCGGAAAGGTTCAGGTTTCGATCTGTACATGAGAGGACAGGGTACGCAGCGAGTAAATGAAAGCAATAAAATTCTTAAACCACATTGAAAAGATGAAATTAAAAAAGGATAGAGTAGCCTCTTGATGTTGGAAGTCCGGAGGCAGTTTTACGTTTCAACATAATATTTGTTTTGAGATAGCTTATTGTCCTGACTTTCAATGTTTTCTAATTCTTTTATCTTCTTATTTTTCCATATCAAAAGAGCAATTAAAGAAATCATTAATCCAGAAATTATAAACATTAAGGCAATTCCTCTGCCGTTTCCTACTCCAATAATAGAGCCAGCTGTTTGAGACAATAATCCATCAGCTTCTAAAAGAGGATTGAAGATTTTATCTGCTAAAAAACCTGAGACTGTAAAAGCTATGATGGAACCAAGATAAGTAACCATTGAAATAATCGACCACACACGTCCCTGTTTACTGTTGTCAATATTCTTTCTAATTAAAACTTCAATAGAAGTGTTAATAAAAGGCAAAGTGGCAAAGAACAGGAATCCTGCTAAGGTAACAAAAGCAATATTTGTTGAGAGCCCGAGATTGGCAAAAAATATGCCTGAAATGAAAAGTGAGATCGATAAAGTTTTTACATGCTTGTTTTTGCTGCCAAATACCCCGATAAACATGCTTCCAACCAGTATGCCTGATGCGCAGATAGATTGAGTGATTCCTGCTGTTTTTACTGTTGTTAAATTCAGCAGCATTGGAACAAAGAGGGATTGAAGCAGTCCGACAAAAAAGAGTACGAGCATGGTAGTAATAACCAGATTAACCACGCCTCTATTTTTCGAGAATTCCTGAACACCTTCTCTCAGGTCAGCCATATTGTTCTTTTCTGGTTTCTTTATTGTTACTCCGCCCAAAGTTTTTCTTATCCATACAACAATGGAGCTGGCAATTAAGAATGTGGTAACATCAATTAAAAAGACAAATTTGATGTCCATTATTGTGAGTATAATTCCGGCTAAAAACGGGGAAATCAAATATTGAGCTGAACTTGCTAATTGCATTAATCCACTTGCTTTAGCATATTGATTTTCAGGTAGAAAGTCCGTAACCAGGGCTTTGTAGGCTGGTTCCTGAAAAGCTGAAAAAACTGAACTGATTGCAATCCCAAGATAAATTTGCCAGAGTTCAATATTGCCTTTTAGCATCATAGTAAATATGAAGAGAAGCCCTAGCGTTGATCCGAAATCCCCTAAAATCATCATTAAACGCCTATCATGACGATCAGCCAGTATACCACCATAGGGCCTCAGTAAGAAGGGGGGCAAAAAAGCACACATAAGTATAAAGACATAGCTTGAAGCTGTACCGGTTAGTTGATATACGTATACTCCTAAGGCAAAAGCAGTAATTCCACTACCTATTACTGAAATGAATTGTCCAAACCAGATAAGAAGGAATTTGGAATAAAGATTTTGGGATTTATCTGTCATTTAATTAGCCTCAGAAATTTGTTTTTCAGCTAACCCGAGAGGCAAGGTGCTCTTTTCAAAAAATGTCTTTTTGTCCGATATGAAAATAATGGCAGCAACAACAGTAACAACCAGAGTTTCAATGCACTTTGCAAATTGGGTCATTTGCAGAGCTTCCTGCGAGAAATTTATGACAATGTGAATTAGAATCACTGCCAGAACACTTTTTCCATTTTTTACGTAAAGCCAGCTGATAATCACTCCCATAGGGATGATGCTGACAAAAAAATTCACCGCATACCAGACGTTTTCGTGGAAAATTTCGTACTGATACATGTTATTGACAAAGATCAGCGGAAAATGCCAGAGCGACCAGAGTATACTGAAAACAATTGATGCCGTAAAGAAAGTGTGCCGGCTTTGCAGACTTTCAAAACCGTATCCTCTCCACCCAAGCTCTTCAAAAGTTGAAGCCATGATAAGAGTAAGAAATGCAGGTACAAACCCTGATGAAAAAGAGTAATTTTCAGCAAATTGAAGTTGAGAAGTCGATCCGCCAAATGGAAGAGAAAGAAAGATGGATACCAGAACAGTCAGCGGCATTATTAAAAAAAACGCCAGTAACATTTTTGGCTTTATTAACCTGAGATTAATAAGCCGGTTAATAAAATCCTTTTTTAAATCCGAATTTTTAGACGTAAATATCATAAAAAGTGAGACGAGAAAAGGTACCATCATTCCAAGTAACGCTAATAATATATACACGCCATTATCATCATGAAAACTTAAGTATGCTGCTGAAAACCAGAGAGCATAGGTTATGATAAAAGTCGCAGTAAAATAGATTCCGGGTTTGTACCTGTAATTGGGAATCATTTATTCACCTGAATTTTAAATGCTTTGGTGTTGATTTTATTTTTTGTATTCATGTTAATTTTGATAATCAAAGGTATAAGAAATTTATTAATCTTTGTTGAATTAGATATGAAACGAGAATAATAGAATTAGTTATTTAACCTCTAATTTCTTCTGAAACTTGTTGTGGAAAATCACTCAATAGAAAAAAGGTATGGCAGTTCGTCTTCGTTCCTGTTGAATTGTTCTCGTTTTGATAAGTATAATGAGAGGGCAGGGTAAGCGAAGAAATGAAAGTGACCAGATTCTTAAACCGCATCTTTCTTTTACCTCTAAATTGGTAATTTAAAAACTTAAACCATATTAATAAATTTTTTATAACAGTTGCATCTAAATAGATACTAATAACTTTTCTAATTTCTAAGGGGGAATTTTAGCGGAAAAAAGAAGACAAATTGATAAAAATACTAGAGATGCAGTTTGGATCAAATATATGGGAAATAAGGTTGAAGGGAAATGTTACTGTTGTAAACTAAGAACAATCCATATAACTGATTTTCAAGTTGGACATAATAAAGCGGCTGCTAAAGGGGGTAGCGATAATATTTCAAATTTAAGGCCTATTTGTGGCCCGTGTAATAGGGGGATGGGAACTATGTCAATTGAAAAATATCGCGAGAAATATTTTACGGGTCAATCAAGTGCGAGCAAAATGAAGTCTGGAGAGGATGAAAGTAAGGTTACAAAACGAGAGCTGCTGAAAAATCTTGCGACTGGAAAACTCGAAACATTAACAAGAGTATTTAATCTCGAATCAAAATTGCCTATGTGGCCGGAACGAGAAGACTATATAAAAATACTATCAAGTTCTCGAAAGGTTACAGTTGACAATATCAAAAGTACTCTAAGAATATAATTACTTTATTCTAGTAATTTATAATCTCTTTGCAGTCTTTCAAAATCAAAACGAACCAAAATTTTTCTTTTTCGAGCTTTAATCCGAAAATAATCTATTAATACTCTTTTTGAATTTTCTAGGTATTTATTAATAAGTTGAGTAAAAAACCCAGAAACATTTCAAAATCTAAATTTGAAATAATTAATTATTCTTTAATTAAGAAAAATCATTTTATAGTTCTCTTTAAAGTGGGAATAAAATTGGTTTTGAAACCAACTCTTAACCCAGCTTCTGTGGAAATCAGTTAAATACTAATATACAAATCCCTATACCGTAAAAACTAGAGACTGATACCATGGACCGGGAAATAAGGATACTTCACACAGCAGACACGCACCTGGGATACCGGCAGTACCATAATGAGGTACGGAGGCAGGACTTTTTTAAGGCTTTTGAGACTGTCATAAAGGATGCGGTTGACATGCAGGTTGATGCTGTCGTGCATGCGGGAGACCTTTTCGATTCGAGAAACCCGACCCTTGAAGACCTTCTTGAGACTATGAATGTCCTGTCCCGGTTAAAGGCTGCAAACATACCTTTTTTTGGAATCGTCGGGAACCACGAGAGCAAGCAAAGTACCCAATGGCTGGACCTCTTTGAGGAAATGGGGCTTGCGGCAAGGCTCGGGAAAAAACCGCAGGTGGTCGGAGATGTCGCAATCTACGGAATTGACAGCGTCCCAAAATCAAGAATTCCTCTTTACGATTATTCAGGGTTTGAGATTCCGGAATCTCTGTCGGAAAATTGCAGGAGATTGCTTGTAATGCACCAGATAGTGCAGCCTCTTCCGTTTGCGGATTGGGACTGTGCTGAGGTACTTGGAAACCTCCCTTTTAAGGTTGATGCGATTCTCCTTGGGGACTACCACGAGTACGAGAAAAAAAAGGAAGGAGAGGCCTGGATCACCTACTCGGGCAGTACCGAACGCAACAGTGCATCCGAAAAGGAACCGCGTTCTTACAGCATTATCACTCTTTCCGGGGAAGGGCTGGAAATCAGCAGGAGGACCATCCCTACCCGTGACTTCATTTTTATTCAGGCAAAACTCTACGGGGAAGAGAAGCCCTTTGAACAGATTTCTTCTGCCGTAAATGAGCACCTTGAAGAGATCCCGGAATCAGTGGTGTTTCTGGATATTTCAGGAGATTCGGGTTCGGTTCTTTCTTTCAGCGAGATCGAAGAATACGTGCTGGGCAAAGGAGCTCTCGTAGTGGCAAATGTTAATGACTCCAGGACGAAGGATGGGGTTCCCGAAGAAGTCATTAAAGTTGCGTTCACAGATCCTGACAGGGCTGTTGCCGAAGAGATCCGCAAGATGAGCTTAAATGACGGCGGGCTGATAATTGATGAAGTTATCCGGAGCCCGGATGTTCCAAGGTCAAGGGTAGACGAAGAAACAGAAAACCGGCTTGTGGGTTTAATTGAAGCGATAGACTTCAAAGACCCGGATTTTATGATAAAAATCCCTGTCAATCCCGATTGTGTTAGCCCCGTTCCTGCTAGCCCTGCCAGCTCCACTGCAATTGTAAGGCCTGAAAAAATCGAACCCGCGAATGCGGCTGAACAGATTGAGCCTCCCGGACCTGCAGGTGGGACTGAATCTGTGGCGGCAGCTTTCGAAAAATCTGAAATCCTGATGTCTCCTGTTAGAATTCAAAGGTCCGAATCTCTTAATGAATCTCTCAGTAAGAGTTTTGGAGTTCCTGATGAAACTCCCGGACCTGACCACATTTCGTTTATAAATGAAAACTCTGGACCAGATGAAAACGCTGAATATGCTGAGTCTGCTGAGTCTGCTGAGTCTGCTGAATCTCTATCTTTATCCGAGACTGCTCAGGAAACTCTCAAAATTACTGCAGAAGCTCAACCTGAAGGAAATGAAGAAAAAACCGACTTCAGGACAGAAACCGGAAATATATCCGAAACGGAGGCTGGGAAATTTTCAGGGCATGGGGCAGAACCAGTTCCTGAAAAAGAAGGAGTGGACAAAGCCGAAAAGCTTCCGGATGAAAAGCCCACGGATGAAAAATCTATGGATGAAAAGCCTGTAGATGAAAAATCTGTGGATGAAAAACCTCTGGAAGATAAGCCTGCCAGGGTTCCGGATAAAGCCGCAAAACCGGTAAAGCAGAGCCATAAAAAAGGAAAAGAAAAATCTGCCGTCCCCAGACAGTACAACCTTGGTGATTACCTGTGAAGCTGAAAAACCTGTACATAGAAAATATCCGGAGTTATAAAAAGCTGGATTTCAGATTCGAAGATGGAGTAACCGTAATCTCCGGGGTGAACGGGAGCGGAAAATCAAGTCTGCTCGAAGCCTGTTTCATGGGGCTTTTCGGGAGCAAAATCCTTTCAAAGGATTTCGTGCTTGCTGACATGATTTTCAAAGGGGCTGAGAATGCAAAAATCAACCTCGGTTTTGAGCATCTCGGGCGGGAGTACCTTATTGAGCAGGCTTTCAGGTATTCTTCAAAAAATGAAACTGCTTCGAGCTCGAAATGTGTGCTTTTTGCAGACGGAGAAAACGTTGTTGACCAGGCGACCCGTACCTATGAAGAGGTCTGCGCCCTCCTGAATATGGACGAAGAAGCATACAGAAACTGTGCGTACATCAGGCAGGGTGAAATTGACATACTTATTAATGCGAAGCCAAAAGACAGGCAGCGTATGATTGATGACCTGCTGCAACTCGGAAAACTTGAGGAATACCGCGAAAGGGCAAGCTATGCGAAAACTGCTGTCAGAAGGCTTGAACGGGATGCAAAAAACAGCTTTCTGGGTGTGAAAGCAGAAATCGAGGGAATTGAAAGCACAGAGCCTTTCTCAGCCGTTAATAACCTCAGGCAGAAAGTAAAAGAATGCGATGCGTCCTTAAAGGAATTTAACGGAATTAAAGAGGCTGCGGCTGCACGTAAAGGAGAACTCGACATAAGGATTGCCGAGTACAGGGAACGCCTGCAGGAAATCGAGGCTTTGAAACAGGCTATCCTTAAGTCTCAGCAAGAAAAGGCTGGCTCTTTTAAAGAAAAGGAAGCTTTTTCAGGAGAAATTCAGGGTCACAGGCGCGTTTTGCTCGAACTGGGAGAAGAAAATAACGGCTTGAAGGAAGAGTGCGGTTTTGGGGACCTTGGAATTGAAGCTCTCCTTTTATGCCAGGAAAAAGAAGAGGCCTCTGCCAGAGAGAGAGTAAGTGCCGCATCAAAAGAACTTGCCCTCCTCCTGAAAGAAGAAGAAACCGGTTTACAGGCATTGCGTGAGCTTGAAAAAGAGAAAGCTGAGACTGAACGCATTCTCATTGAATGCAGAAACAGTATTGGGGCTGCAAATAAGGAGATTGAAGGGTACAGGGCAAAAATAAAACAGCTCGAAGAGGAAAATAAAGGGCTGAGAGAAAAAGCAGGCTTTGGGGCAGCTGATGAAATTGCTTCGGTCATAAAAGAACTTGAAGAAAAAGAAAGCATTCTAAGAGACCGGAAAAATGAAGCTTCGACAAAACTTGGCCTCGCCCTTAAGGAAAAGGAAACCGTGGATTCAAGCCTGCGCGAGCTTGATGCGGAAATACAAAACTGTGGAGCCGCAGTCAGAAAAGGAAACCTGGAAATTGAGGCGCTTGAAAAGGAGCTCAGAAATAACTCAAAAGCAATGCTGGATATTCAGGAGCAGAAGTCTGAAATTTTTGCCGGGCTGAAAGCGCTCGGCTTTACTGCAGGTCAGCTTGAAAGCCTGGAAGATTTCAACGAGATTCTGCTGGAAAACAAAAACCGGCTTCACGGGAAAGAAAAAGAGCTTGAGGTTACTTTACGGGAAATTGAAAATAGCCTCCGTAAAAACCGGGAACTGCTTGCAGAAGGAAAGTGTCCTACTTGCGGGCAGGAATTAAAGGGGTCAGAAGTTGCATGCACCGCAGAAGAATGCGAAAAGAAAAAAGAAAAGCTTGCTTCGGAACTTGCGGATACAAAGCTGCAGAGTGCTGAACTTGATAAAAAGCTTAACCGGCTTAAAGATGCAAAGAAGCTTGAGAAACAGGCGTCTGATTATGGTATTGAAATTGAGAAGCTCAATGAAAAGTCAAAAGCTTCAGGGAAATTAATCGAAACTTACAGAGCCCGCATAGAGGAAGATTCCCTGAAGCTTGAAAATCTTGATAAACGAAAGCAGGAGCTTGAAACCGCAAGAAATCAGCTCCTTCTGGATATTAAATCTCTGCAGGGCCGGAAAGAGAAAGCTCAAAAAACTCATGCTGAAAGTGAAATGGCTCTAAGGGAAGCAAAAGCTTTCGAAATAAAACTTGCCGAAAATGCTTCTGAGATTGAATCCCTGAACGGCAGAATTAGGACATCTCTTGCACTCATTGAAAATTACGGGCTGAGGCTCGGAGAGCTCAATGAAAAGTTAAAGTCATTTACGGAAAAGGAAGCCCTGTTAAAAGAAAAACTCAAATCTTTAGAGCTTGCCCTTAAAGCTGTTCGGAAAAAAGAAAACGAAGTAAAAAAAGCCCATGCCGAATGTGAAAGGCTTCTCGGTCAGGCAAAAAAACTTCAGGCTAACCTTCTCCGCATGGAGAGTATCAGGCATAAAATCTCAGAGCTTGAAACCGGCATTAGAAGCCTGGCAGAAAAAATAGGTTTCTTTGACCGCGAAATCCTTGACCGCAGCGACAGGATAAGGCAGCTAGAAGCAAAACTTGAAGGAAATAAGCTTGCAGACCTTCAGCAGAAACGCGCTAAGTTTGAAGAGGCACAGGCAAACATTATAGAAAAAATCTTGGAAGTAACTGCCGAAAAGGACACTTTCCTTAAAGAAATAGGCATGATCGAAAACAGCTTGAAGCGTTTAAAGGAACTCCAGGAAGAACTTAAAGCTCTTGAAAACAAAAGGCTGTACCTTGAAGCCGTATACAATAATGCTGACGAGCTTGAAAATACCTACATGCGCGTCCGGGCTGATATGCGGGCAAGGAACATAGGAGCCCTTTCAATTCTCCTGAATGAGATGTTCGGTTTCATGTACACAAATAACGCTTATTCACATATCGAACTTGATCCCGAATATAACCTGACGGTTTACAGAAAAGACGGCACCCCACTCGAACCCAAACTCCTGAGCGGAGGCGAGCGTGCAATCTTCAACCTTGTACTGCGCTGTGCTATTTACAGGCTTCTTTCCCTTGGCTTTGGCGGGGACAGGCCGGACGGGCTTCCTCCAATGATTCTGGATGAGCCAACAGTTTTCCTGGACCGCGGACATGTCAGGCAGCTTTTAAAACTCATAGACATGATGCGCAGCATAGGAGTTGGGCAGATCATAGTGGTTTCGCATGACGAGTCACTGATCGATTCGGCAGACCATGTTTTCCAGGTTGAAAAAGACCCTCTTACCAATATGTCGTCAATTATAAGGATCTGAAATCAAAACAGGGTCAAAAAGGATTTGAAAACAAAACAAAATCAAAAACGGATTGAAAATCAAAGTTAAATTAAAAATGGAAAAACAAAAATTATGCTTAAAGGTAGAGAAAAGAAAGGGAAAAATTATACTTAAAGGTAAAAAATAAACTTGATGGGAATACTTATCCCATCTTCTTTAAAGCAGGTAAAACATCTTTTCCGTATCCTTCAAGGAAAGTTATCTGATCCTCGGCTGCCGAATGGAAGTAAAGGTGAGTAAAACCTGCATCAATGTACTGCTTTGCATATTCTACATGTGTCTCAGGGTCGTCTGAAATACATACTGACTTTTGAATAGTATCCTTGCCAACTGCCTTCCCGTTCTGTGCAGACATTGCCGGCGTATAGATTTTATTCAGGAAAAGGGCCGGTATTAAAGCTCCTGCCCAGTATTTTTTGAAGCTCTCAACCGTTTTTTCCGTATCGCCGGTATAAGCCACGAAAAGTTCCACGGCTTTTGGCATCTTCTCGAAGTCTCTGCCAGCGTCTTCAGCGCCTCTCCTGAACTCGGAGAGCATCTGTTCGTATTCGGACATCTCCAGAGAACCGCCTACGGTTATAAGCCCGTCTCCGTAATATCCTGCAAGATAGGCGCTGTCCGGCACAAGGGAAGAAATATAGATCGGAATCTCATTTTTCGGCAGGGTATACAGTTTAGCCTGCTTTGTGCGGTAGTAGCACCCCTCAAAGTCTACTTTTTCGCCGGTCCAGAGATTACGGATAAGCTGTATGGCTTCAACCATCATTGCCTGCCGCTCCCTGAAAGTCGGCCATTCGTATGTTACCGAGTATTCGTTAAGCGCTTCCCCTGTCCCGACTGCCAGATAAGTCCTGCCCCCGGCAAGGGAAGAAACCGTAGCTGCCGCCTGAGCAATAATAGCCGGATTATATCGCAGGATAGGGCATGTAACTCCAGGACCCAGTTCAATAATATCTGTCCTTACAGCTGCAGCCCCAAGCCAGCTCCAGGTAAAGCATGCCTGCCCTTCCTCACTCCATGGATGGAAATGGTCGCTCACATCTATGCTCTCGAATCCGTTTTTTTCGGCAGCGATCACCTGGTCCAGCATCTGTAAAGGTGGAAACTGTTCAGGTCCAACTTTGTATCCAATTTTTAGCATATTTACCCCCCTGAAGTTTAAGCTTACATCAGATAATTATATTTCCATTAATATAATATGATCTTGATGTCTTTGTAACTAATGCCTGTATACCTTTGCAATTGATGCCTTTTGTAATGAGACTGTTAAAAAGTGCCGGGAAACTTAAAAAAAAAGATAGATTACAATGTGTCAGTAAAAAATTTAGCAGGCAATTGGATTACAAACATAGCGCCAAACTAAAAATAGATATTTATAGATGTTTATTGGCTTACTGTACAGGAGAGTCCCAGTAAACCAGAAAGTTGAACAGTTCGTCGGTTTGCTCTTTATATTCCCTGAAGAAGCTGTGGTCCTTTATCATGTAGCCTTCATCTTCGGAATCGAGGTCTTCGAGGTAACCATACCAGTAAACTACCATCCCTTCCCCGAAAATGTCTGCGTATTCCCGGAACTGTTTCTTTGCGTAATGCTTGTGTTCAAAATCGTCTCCGAAGAGTGCTTTGCTTTCAATCCATCTTACCATACGGCCATCTATGGGGATCGGGTCAGAAAGGACAAAGTCAGGGGTCTTTCCGTCTCCCTGAGCTCTTATTTCGGCCTCCGTACAGTAAGAAATGTTCCTGTCGTCAAGCCATTTGCGGATGATTTCTTCTCCCATTTCTCCTTTTTTGCACTGCATCTCATGGGCACGGGGAGAGAAGAAATAATCTGCTTCAAGGGCTTTCCTGACCTCTCTTCTCAGACGCCTGTTTTCAATGCAGTCAAGGTGCTTGAATAGCCAGTTTATGTTTTTTCGGGACAGGTCACAGTTCTTAAGGATCAGAGAAGCCATAAGAGTTGGAGGAAAAAAGGTGTATTCCGCAAGCTCAAGAATAGACCTTCCCTGCTTCCAGCGCAGAAAGAGTTCCTTTTCTCTGGAATAGACTTTCCTGTGCTTGAACCTTGTCATTTTCACTACTTTCTGGTTAAGAATGGTAGCAAGCATGCCCACAGGCCTGGTATGCTCCTCTGAGAGGCGGAAAACGTCTCCAAAGTTGTGCAGCGAACTATAAATTTTCTGGTATGTCTTGCGGTCCATTCTTTATCATTGAATCCCTGTTCTTGTTTTAACATCGAAACTAAAACTTAATAACATGAACAAAAAGCGAACTTTTCAATATGCAGGGGGCTTATTGTTTCATAGACTTTTATCTCTTCACTTCTATATAAATCTCTAGCCTTATCTCTCAGATGAGATCCCGGAAGCAAAATTCCATAAAGGGAAGTGCATGGAGTTAAGCCTTAAACCGTCTCATAGTTTCAGGAATTGAAATCAGGATTGGAATCAGGATTGGAGTCAGGAATTTGATCTGGAAATTGGAGTTAGGAAAGAGAGTTACTTAACTCCAGAACTCCTCTTCGTAGTTATCAGGAAGATTTATATCCATTACTTCATCAAACTTTTTGCGTTTATCTTTATTTTCAATAACTTTTTTTGGTTTCTCTTCCTTCACGGAAGAATAAATATTTTTCTTTTCTTCTTCGTCACAGGCTGCAAAGATTGTTGCATGTTTGTCTCGAGAAATTATTTTTTCCTGAACCTTTGGCTTTTCCTGAATCCTTGGTTTTTCAGGTATCTTTGGCTTTTCCTGAATCCTTGGTTTTTCTTCAGCCTTTGGTTGCGGATTTGCGTATCTAACTTCATCTTCTTCAGCGGGTTCTTTTCTAAGCCTGGCTTCGAGTCTCATAGAAGCTTTCTCAGCCTCGCTTACAACCTGCCTTGTTGGTGTTCTTTCCTCCAGCCTTTCTTCGAGGCTTCTTTCAGGTTTCGCACCTCTGGGCTCTTCGCGGCGACCGAAGAATAACTTCTGAGCTTCTTTTTCCGCAGGAGGATATGGAATTTCTTCTCTCCTCTCAATATGCCTTTCTGGAGGCCTTTCTATCGGCCTGGTAGGTGTCCAGTCCCCTTTTTCGGTAACGTTCTTCCATCTGGGCTGGTGCTGATGTCCTAATTTTCGGAAGGTGTCTTCAGCATAAGTGTCTTTTTTTCTTTCAGCTTTGTCAGACCTTACTTTACTTATTGTATTGTATCCAATGAGACAGGTAGGTTCCCTTGTTCTCCATTCCAGGCAGAAGAGGTGGCATTCCCGTCCTTTACATGTCTGGGATTCATCAAGTGGACAAACTTCTGGAAGGGTCATAATAATATGAATATGCAGAATATAAAAAATAGTTAACGGTGATGAAGTGAAGCAAAGAAGTCAGAGTCCTTGAAACAAAACAGTTAGAGCCCTGAAAGGGCTTCTGCAATAAGAGGGGCAACACTCAATTTACTTTCGGCTTTTTCAAGAGTATCGGTTCCGATTATGTCTTTTACACCTGCATTGAAAAGCCTTAAAGCTGCATTTCTGGTAAGGACAGGGTGTACACATGCAAGGTGGACATCAATTGCTCCCTGGGATTTAAGCATCCGGATCGACTCAGCCATTGTCCCTCCGGTTGCAATCATATCGTCCACAAGGACAACGTGCCTGCCTGTTACGTCAAGGTTCTTTGTCTTGATTACAACAGTGTCTCCGCTGAGCCTTGTTTTCTGGAGATGGTCATGATCAAATTCACAGCCTGAAGCTACATTCTTTACAAGCAACTGAGCACCTTCGTCCGGGGCGACCAGCATAGGGTTTTCAAGGCCGAAACCTGCAACATACGTACCCATGAGATTTGCTGCATCAAGATTTTCCGCAGGGCATGGGAAGTGGTCAAGAACGCTCTTTTCATGAATATTTATTGTAAAAATCCTGTCAGCATTAATGCAGCGGGCAATAGCGCGGGCACTTATGGGCTCTCCGGGCTTGAATTTCTTGTCCTGCCTGGCATAGCCCATGTAAGGGATCACGACATTGATTTCAGATGCACCCTCACAGGCATCGATAAGCTGGAGCAGGGAAACAAAATCGGAATCTGTAGGCGTGCTCTGGATAAGAGCTACTTTCTCGTTTTCGACTTCCTCTGCTATCCTAAGATAAAGTTCTCCGTCAGGGAAGCGGGTAAATTCGCAGAGTGCAGGCTCTGTCCCTAGAGCTCTGGCCGTACGGCTGGCAAGTAATTGTGATGCTGGTCCACCTATAATCTTCAAGATACATACCTCAGTTGCCGTCTTGATATATTCCATCCTTTAAAAAACTTATTTTTAATGGACCTTTCTTTTTTCAGCTGTCTTTTCGAACTTTTATCTCTTCGAACTTTTGCCTTTTCGAAACTTTATCCTTTAATTTTTTCAAGAACCCTGATATTTCTTATCAGAGTATGAGGGTAGTTTCCAGTCTCATCTTTTTCTGCGGATTTTACCATATCCCAGACTGTAAGCAGCGCAACCGAAACCCCTGTCAGGGCTTCCATTTCAACTCCGGTTTTCCCGACTGTCCTGACCTCAACCACAACAGAAACCGCTTCTTCCTCTATCTTAAAGTCCACGTCTATCCCTGTTATAGGAATCTGGTGGCACATTGGGATTATCTCCGGAGTTTTTTTTACTGCAAGAACGGCTGCAACCCTGGCAGTTGCAAAGACATTTCCTTTCTCAACATTTCCTGTCCTTATTTTCTCTATGGTCCCTGCGGAGAGAACGATCTCTCCCGCAGCTCTTGCCAGCCTGGTAACGTTATTTTTTTCGCTTATATCTACCATCCGTGCCCTGCCGGCTTCAATATGAGTAAATGTTTTCTCCACAAAACCACCGAGTTTTTAATGACCATCTGAGCTTTATACAGGTCTGATTTCAGCTCCTGTTTTTAAGTTTCTGTTGTCTAAGTTTCTGTTGTCTAAGTTTCTGTTGTCTAAGTTTCTGTTGTCTAAGTTTCTGTTGTCTAAGTTTCTGTTGTCTAAGTTTTTGTTGTCTAAGTTTCTGTTGTCTAAGTTTCTGTTGTCTAAGTTTTTGTTGCTTTGACTTTTTCTTAATTTCCTCTCAGTCGATCCTGATCTGTCTTCTCTGCGAATAATCCTCAATCGTCTGACTCAGTTTTTCTGCAAGCTCCTCGGCCTCTTCGAGGTTTAGTTTAATAATTTCTTCATCTTCCCCATGAAAAATTGTAATCCTTATTCTTGTCCTTTCGATTTCTACGTCTATTTTTCTATTAAAATCCTGTACCAAAATCTGTTACCCCCATCTGGTTTAGTGAGTAAATATGAGCGATTGTTATTTGAATATTGTACTGATATGAATACGTTTGAGTATTATTTGAGTATTATCTCAACATTGTTTCGTCTAAATTGTTTCAGGATCATATTATACTTTTTAAGCAGCTTTCACACCCAATTTTTGTTTTTACCCTATTTTTATCCGATTCCTGCCTCTTTAATTATTTCGGGAATCTTTTCAAGCACATCCGTTGCAAGCAGTGCATTTCCTGCCTTTTCAAATGCAAGGTCTCCTGCTGCTCCATTGATAAAGGCTGCACAGGCTGCGGCAAGAAACGCCGGATTTCTCGAAAAAAAAGCCCCTGTAATGCCTGCCAGAACATCTCCCGTGCCTCCCACAGTCATGCCAGGGTTTCCAGTCCTGTTTAGAGAAATCTGTTTTCCGTCTGAAATTATGTCCGTTTTCCCTTTCAGGAGAGTAACCACACCTTTTTCCTCAGAAAACTCCCTGACAGCTTTTTCGCGGGCTTCAGGGTCATCGGGGGTTTCCATACCTCTCAGGCGAGCAAATTCCCCACCATGCGGAGTAATTATTATTTCACAATTCCCCGCAAGGGTCTCGAAAAGGATGCCTGATAAGGCTGAGAGAGCATCGGCGTCAAGTACCGCCTTTCTGCAAAAAGGAAGGATTTTTCGGACAGCTTCAAGTGTTTCTGTTGCCCTTCCGAGCCCCATCCCCATTACGACCACGTCATGGGAGTTGATGAGGTCAGGGAGAATAGCAAGGTCTTCGGGGGAGAGTATATTTGATGAGAGCTTCCGCACGATGAGGTCAGGGGAATAAGATGCTACAATTCCGGATACAGATTCCGGAACTGCTGCAGTTACAAGGTCTGCTCCTGACTTAAGGGCTGCAAGGGCTGCAAGTGCAGGCGCTCCGGAGTACGGCCCCCCTCCTATGATAAGGATCCTTCCCGCATTTCCTTTGTGTGCTTCAGGCTTTCTTTTTTGAAGCATCTGAAGGTCACCCGGACCTACATAATGTTCTGCATCCGCACAAACTCCAATTTCTGCGACTTTCACCGTGCCTGCATACTCTTTTGCTCTCTCTGTAAGAAGCCCGGTTTTCATGCGGTGAAAAGTTACTGTAAAATCCGCATATACGGCTTTTTCAAAATTTCCACCGTCTGGGTCAAGCCCGGAAGGGATGTCTACGGCAATTACTGTTTTTCCGGCCTTTCCTTCTCTATTTATAAGGTCAATTGCAGTTGATTCGGGCTCTTTTATGCTTCCTTTAATCCCTGTGCCGAAAACAGCATCCACAAGCAAATCTGCTTCTGAAAACCATTCTGAAGCTGTAAGCTGGCTTGAATCTCTAACTTCAAGTATCTGCACCCTGCTGAACCTTAGCAGGGAAAAATTATGAAGAGCTTCTTCAGTTCCTATATCCCGGTCTTTTCCAAGCAGGATAACCCTTACAATATATCCGGGGATGCCTGCAAGATGCCTGGCAGCAACGAAAGCATCGCCTCCGTTATTGCCTCTCCCTGCCACAAGCAGCACCTTTCCGCTGCCAAGCCTTTCCTTTACACTCTGTGCAATAGCTGCGCCTGCATTTTCCATTAACTGAAGCGGAGACATGCCCAGATATACACCGTTTGTATCAATCGCCTTCATCCGTGAGGAACTGATATATTTCATACTTTTTGCCTGCGGGTCTTTTAACTACCTGTAGAGTTGATTGTAAGTTAATGATTGTATAATGGTTGTAAGTTAATGATTGTATAATGGTTGTAAGTTAATGATTGTATAATGGTTGTAAGTAAACCCGGTTCTACGGAAGCCAGAGAGGCCTGTCAGGCGTTTCTGGCATTTCTCCGGATATCTCTCCTGTTTTCTGGAATTTAGCTCAATTTACTTGCTGATTTTATTTACTCGCTGTTCTTTTAGTCAAATTATTTATACAGAGGAAAACTTATCTGATGTTATCTACTATATTACGTTGTATTCAAATATAGAACGTATACCGGTAAAAACGGATTAACCATAGAGCATATGCCGGAAAGAACGGATTAACCTTCTAAATCTAACACTATATTACGGTTCTATATAAGGAACTCCAGTGTCAGTTCATTATTAGAGGTTACTTCCATAATTAACTTTAGTAAAGGGTAACAAATGTATAGTAAGAGTAACTAACCAATTAGGTTAGATAATTAAAGCCAGCAGATTTCGGAAAACAGTAATATTCAGGACTCGAGTTGTAAAAACGAAAGCGAATATAAAAATAAAGTGCATGATGAATCGGATTCGGTACTTAAATAATTTTAAATAGCCTTATGTCTAACAATGTATTATTTTCGTTATTCCTTTATTAAGAATATAAAGAGATATGTTAAAATTGTAAGCAGGCAGGAATCTGATCAAATGTTTGCTTTCCTTTGCACGTGTCTGGACTTACATAAGAGCAGGAGGATGACTTTTGTCTAATTCTTCAAAAGATGCGGATAGCAACTTTAAGAGTACGGTTAAACCCAGGTACCTGATTCTGGGAAGCGGTAGTATTGGTTTTGCGCTTGCAAAAGAGCTCAGGGAAAGCAATAAGCTTGTAATTATTGTTGATAAGGATGAAGCCAAGGTTGAGACCCTCAGGGAAGAAGGTTTTGAAACCATTCTCGGAGATATCTCTGATCCGGAGCTCGTTAATAATATTGATCTGAAAAATATTGTTGCAATACTTTTCCTGAGTTCTAATAATGAGGCTAACAGGAAAGGAATTGAGAACTTTAAGAAAGTGGTAAACCCGGATATCCAGATCTTTGCCAGGGCTTCGGATATCATAAACAAAGAAAAAATGGAAGACCTGGGATCGGATTATGTCTTTATGCCTTCCAAGCTTGTTGCGAGTTCCCTTTCCCGCTCTCTCGAGAGAGCCGAGTCCGTCCACAGGGGTAACAGGCTAGCCAGATGGCTGAAAGGGATCAGGGACAAAAAACTTGCTATCGTAATTCACGATAATCCTGACCCTGATGCGATTTCCAGCGGGCTTGCTTTGAAGGAGATTGCAAAAAGCCTTGGAGTTGAAGCCAGTATCCTTTATCACGGGAGGATAGGGCATCAGGAGAACAAGGCGTTTGTAAACCTTCTGGGGATTGACCTTGGCAAGATGGAAGAACACAATCTGAAGGACTTTGACGAAATTGCCCTGATAGACTGTTCAATCCCGGGCGTTAACAATATGGTTTCCCCTAACTCATACGTAGGTATTGTAATCGACCATCACCCGCCAGGAGACACCGAAATAAAGGCTGAGTATATCGATATCAGACCTAATTTCGGGGCAACGGCTACTATAATGACAAAGTATCTGCAGCAGCTGAACATCAATATTTCAAAAACCCTTGCAACGGCTCTACTTTATGGAATCAGGACCGACACACAGGACTTCAAGCGGAAAACCGATCCGGCAGACCTCTCAGCTGCTTCATACCTCTATCCGCTTTCAAACCACGGGATACTGGATCAGCTGGAGCAGCCTTCAATGGCTATCGAAACCCTGGAAGTGCTAGGGGAAGCCATCCGGAACCGGCAGGTTCTCGGAAGTTATCTCCTATCAAATGTCGGGAACATCCGTGACAGGGACACCCTTCCTCAGGCTGCGGATTATCTCCTGAGCCTTGAAGGAATCTCCACAACCGTTGTATTCGGGGTTTCGGAAGACCGCATTTACATCTCCGGACGCAGTACCGATATAAGGGTTAACCTTGGAGAGATAATGCGTCAGGCTTTTGGAGAGGATGCAGGCGGGCATGCAAATGCAGCAGGTGCCCAGATACCTCTTGGAGTTTTCAGCGCCACCAAAGACAGGCAGACGCTCCTCAGGCTTGTTAACGAAGCAGTTGTCAAGAGGTTCCTCAACGCCGTTGGCGTTGAAAGCACAGGAGAATAACCTGAATGCATAGACCCGGCCTTTACATAAATCTTCGGAAAAGCAATTTCAGGAAATTTCCGGAAGAATAAATTACTTCTGCAGAAATGCGCTATTGAATTCCAAAAGAAAAGTGAGGAAAGTTTTTCTTTCCTCTATTTCCAGATTCTTTTTTACTGGTCCAGTTCTTTATAATCTTGTCTTGCTGATATTTTATTATTGATCTTATTATTGTTCTTGCTCTTTATAATATTGTTTTGCCTATTTTTTTGACCTTACTTTTAATGATCCTGTTTTGCTCTCATGTTTTTGCTAACTCTCATGTTTTTGCTAAAGGTTTATTATATTCCGTTGCTTCAGTCAGGAATGTTTATATCTATCATTTTCCCGTTCAAAACATCGTTTTCATTCACCTTAACCCAATAAACGGTTGAGTTTTCTCCTGTCAGCGAATAGGCAGAATCTGCACGTACTCCGTTATCTTTTCTTTCGGTTGAGTACGGAACAGTTATCTCAAACAGACCATTTTCGTCGGCCACATCACCTTTCTGATATACGAATTTCCTGCCTGTGTTCGAGCTAAGTTCAAGTGTTGCCATTACGGTCTCATTAGGGCTTGCAGTGCCTGTAAGTGTGGCTCCTTTGACATACTCGAATACCTTCACAGTATTTTCTTTACCGCTCTTGTTTTCCGTAGAATTTATGGCACTTTCATGGACCAGCCTGAAGTTGCTGAGGGATGTCCCGTCGAGTTTGTGAAGCTTATATATATGGGTCTGCAGAAGAGCCTGTTTGGGAGTTGCAACGGTTTTAAAGCCTGTACTATCGGTCACGGTTTTAACTTCGTAATAGTCCCCAATTTCTTTTCCTGCAATCTCAGCAATAGAACTGAACTTACCTTCTGCCATCAGTGTATCGGTTATCACGTATTTTACATTGAGATTTTCTACTATTGTTTTTGCTTCTTCTTCGGAATCCGTTATAAAGAAGCGTGAGGAATCCTCTACGCCTGTCTGGAAATTATTTGATACCGCAGGCCGTTTTCCTATGTATATTATCCAGTTTCCGTAATCCCACCAGCTAAGAACCCCATATTCAGGAGTCTCCGAAGGTTCAAGATAATAGGAAGTCTCAGGAGTTGAAGCCTCAAGCCACTCAAGGGAGTCCTGCCATTCAGGACCAATTGAGACTCCATCCGTTGCATAAGCAGCACATACCCATATCGAGGGCACAAAGACAAGTGCTATAAGTGCAGTTCCTGAAATAAGCTTAAAGTAATCCGGCTCTGGAGTCTTGCTGCTTGATTCCGGTATTTTCTTATTTTTTGATTTTGATTTTAACGGTGACTTTTTACCTGTACGAATAACAGGCTCTGAAGCTGCCTTTGCTCCTCTCCCGGGTTTTATCAGTTTTTTCACTTCTGCTTCGAAATCAAGAGAATCGATTAAGGTCCAGAGGATGTAGGAAGTAAGAATTGAGGCGTTTACCGCAAAGAGATAGGTAAAACGTCTCTGGGAAAGAGCAAGATATGCATAAAAGAGCGTCCATACAAGGAAGAATACACCTTCTGGCTTTGATTTTTCGTTCCTTAGTTCAAGTATAAACAGGAAAAGTCCTGCAATCCCGGTCAGGAAAGTAAGTCCGAAACTTCCCAGTACCGCCGAGAAAGTGAATTTTCCCTGCCCTGTCAAAAACAGGGGAACTGCTTCGGCAATTGTGCTTATGTATCCGCCTTTTCCCGAAAAGAACCTCAGTCCTTCGGCAATGAAAGCGTAGTATTCGACAGAAAACATCCTGAGGAGGACAATTCCTGAGATAAAAACAAGGATTAAAGCGCCAGGGTAGTATCTCCAATCCATATCCTTCTTTGAGACATATGCTGAAAAGCCCCAGAGCAGAAGTACTCCGACAAGCATAACCAGCACATACACTACCTGGAACCAGGAGAGGTACATTGCACTCATTTCAAGGCCCTGTCGGACTTCTCCTGCAGACAGGGGGATGGTAAATAAAAGTGTTGCAAGTATAGTTATAGCCGAGCAGATGAATACGTAATCCGATTCTCTTCCTTTTTTAAGATCGAGTGTTGTCTGAACTAATGCGTAAAGGACAATAAAGCTGACAAACGCAGGCGCTCCTACCCATGTATAGATGAAAAGGGAGAAAAAAAGGCCTGACGCCACGGAAAAAGCCAGTGAGCGTAGGAGATTTTTGTCTGATGATATATTTTTAAACGAATTTAATGAAAGTTTATTCTCTTCTGCCGTTTTTAAGGCAAGTATGAAAAATGCAAAAGCTATCGTTGAGAGTAAAACTTCAGCTACATGGTGGTCGACCGTCCCGAAACGGGATATGTATACATGAGCAGGCACAACCGCAAAAGCAAAGGCTCCAACAAGCGCTGTTCTTCTGTCAAAGACAGCAGCTGCTACCACATAAACTGGAATTATTGTAAGGATCCCGAGCAATACCGGTAAAAAAGCTCCTGCAAATTCGATGGTACGAGTATCAGGCTGTCCCGCTCCCAGAATTATTGCAAGCAGGGCGCCCAGAAAGTCAAAGAACGGGGGCCATCCAATTTCAAAACCATAAGGGTAGTTAATATAGGTATCAAAGTTAAGGGAACCGGGAAAATTGGAAACCGTGTAAAGTATGCGCCGCATATGATAAAACTCATCATATCCGGTAAAAGTTATGCCTCCGTCGGCAGTAAGCGAACCGTATGAGAGCATGCGCATGAGAAAAGCAACTGCTGCTAGAGCGATAAGTGAAATGATTCCAATTTTTGATTTATTAGCGGAACCCTGTGCCTCTGGAGGTCTCATGCTTTTGTCTGTCATAATCATCTCTACTATATTTTTAGCCGTTTATTGAGTTTAAACCATAAGTGTCAGGTAAGCTGGTAATAATTCAGTTTGTATGATTCTGATAACGGTTTACAGCCTGAATGTACATTAGAGTGCTTGAATCTGTATATTATTCGCCACAATACCGGCTTTTATTTAAAGCACTTATTACCTGACCCCTGATTTTGCGAAATATTTATTGTACTGACAATCATTGATTATACTTCTGGTAACATCTTTTACTATTTAATTGTCGTGAATTAGACTCTTAAAGTAATCAAGTAAATCATCTGGGAAGTGTTATATATACCTCTCCCAATCTTGATATGAATTTTCAATATATTTATTACCATGTAACCTGATGAATTGTGAATTTATACCTGGGAAGTACTTCAACCCCATTTATTAAGTCAGATTTGCACTTCAATAAGTTGCAGGAAAGCGTCCTATAGCAGATAACTTAAGAAATATAATCTTAAAAGTCTTCGTTTAAATCCCTGAAACAAGTGAGATACAGATGAAAATAGCCATATTTCATGATTATTTCGGAGCCATTGGCGGTGGAGAAAAACTGGTGCTGATGCTCGCAAGATATTTTGATGCCGATATTATCACTACGGACTTAAATCTCGAGTCCATAAAGAAGATGGGCTATTCTGAAGCACATATCATAAGCCTTGGAAAGACTTCAAAGGTGCCTCCTTTAAAGCAGATTTCGGCATCTTTCCTCTTTGCAACGTGCGATTTCTCAAAAAAGTACGATTTCTTCATATTTTCCGGGAACTGGGCATACTTTGCTGCAAAAAAGCATAAACCAAATTTGTATTACTGCCATACACCCACAAGGGCTTTCTACGACCTTTATGATACATTTCTGATGAGGCAGCCCTTTATTATTTCTGTATTCTTCAGGATCTGGGTAAATCTTCACAGGCCTGTTTCTGAATATTACATCTCACATGTATGTAAAATCGCAACTAACTCAAAGAATACATTACAGAGGGTTAGAAAATATCTTCACAGAGATGCTGAGGTTATCTATCCCCCTGTTGAAACTGCAAAGTTCTCCTGCAAAGAATACGGTGATTTCTGGCTTTCGGTAAACCGCCTTTACCCTGAAAAAAGAGTAGAGCTCCAGATAGAGGCCTTCAGGGAAATGCCCGAAGAAAAACTTTTTATTGTCGGAGGATACTCAGAAGGTGACCACGCAAAAAGTTACGCAAAAGATGTCATTAACAATCTGCCAGAGAATGTAAAGGTGCTTGGAGAAGTCTCTGAAGCAGAGTTGCTTGACCTTTACTCCCGCTGCAAGGGGTTTATCTGCACTGCTATGGATGAGGATTTTGGGATGACACCTGTAGAAGCAATGGCAAGCGGGAAGCCTGTTGTAGCCGTAAATGAAGGCGGGTTTAAGGAAACTGTAATTGACGGAAAAACAGGGATGCTTGTTGATGCTGACTCCAGAAATATAATCCAAGCTGTAAGAGCCGTATCTCTAAGGCCGGAAATTTACAGGGATTTATGTTTTAACAGGGCTGAAGAATTTGATGTTTTTGTTTTTGTTGAAAAAATAAAAAATGTGATTTACAATGATTTTCAAACATTTAACTGAATTATACAATTACCGGGACTTAATCTGGAAATTGTCCTGGGGAGAATTCAAACTCCGATATAAAAATTCTATACTCGGGTACTTCTGGTCCCTTCTGGAGCCTCTTCTGATGCTCACAGTTCTGTATTTTGTGTTTTCCAATCTTATGAGGGTTCAGGTGGAATATTATCAGCTTTTTCTACTTCTGGGCATCATATTATGGAACTTCTTAAGCAGGTCAACGAACATTGGAATGTTTTCAATAGTGGGAAGGCCGGATATGATCAAGAAAATTTACTTCCCCAGGGACATTTTTGTAATCTCGTCCTGTATCACAGCTTTGCTTATGAGCATTTTTGAGTCAGTTGTGTTTTTCATATTCATGTCAGTTTTCAGAGTCCCGATATCCTTTAACATATTATATGCACCTTTAATTCTGGTCTTCCTATTCTTCCTGGCCCTTGGAATTGCAATGGCACTTTCGGCACTCAATGTTTATTACAGGGATGTACAGTTTATCTGGGATGTACTCATGCAGGCAGGATTTTTCGCAACCCCAATTCTTTATACGGTCGACATCCTGCCGGAAGCTTTCCGAAAAATTGTTTTCCTCAACCCTATGGCACGGATCATTGTGTCGGCACGTGATACAATAATTTATTCAACTCCGGCAAGGTTTGAAGACCTGCTGTTTATTTTTGCTTCGGCTCTCTTTTTCCTTATCCTGGGTTATGTAATATTTTCCAGACTTGAGCCCGGTTTTGCGGAGGAAATCTAATGGCTGCAATTGAAGTTGAGAATCTTCACAAATTATTCCGTATCCCCCATGAAAAAAGGAATACCGTATTTGAGTCCCTTACAGGGGTTTTGAGGCCTCCCCAATACGAAACATTCCAGGCCCTTAATGGCATTAACTTTGATGTAGATGAAGGCGAGGCCCTTGGAATTATCGGAGAAAACGGGAGTGGAAAAAGTACTCTGTTGAAAATAATGGCGAATATTTTGCGCCCTACAAAAGGTAGAGTAAAAGTAAACAGAAGAATTACCCCGTTTCTTGAACTCGGGGTTGGATTTCAGCCAAACTTTACAGCTTCGGAAAATGTAAGGACTTATGCAACCATTATGGGGGTTTCTAAAAGAGAGATCGAAGACAAACTCGATGATGTGCTTGAATTTGCTGGTCTTGAAAAGTTCAGGGATGCCAAACTGAAAAACTTTTCTTCTGGAATGCAGGTCAGGCTGGCTTTTTCGACGGCAATACAGACTGACCCTGAGATTCTTTTAATGGATGAGGTGCTGGCAGTAGGAGACATGGAATTCCAGCAAAAGTGCCTGGATGTCCTTAACCAGTATAGAAATGAAGGAGTAACAATAGTATTTGTTTCCCACGACCTTGGGGCGGTCAGAAGGTTCTGCGACAGGACTTTACTCCTTAACAAAGGGGTTCAGGTAGCTCTTGGAAACACGGGAGATGTTATTGATAGATATGTATATGGCGGGAATGAACTCCAGACTCCTGAAGCCCATGAAAACGAGCAGGTTAAAGCCGAAGAAGAAGCAGCGCCGAAAAACCGCTGGGGAGATAAACAGGTAGAAATAGCTAATGTGGAATTTTACGATAAGTTTGGCAACCCCGGGTCCAGGTTTAATTCTTTTGACCCTGTAACGATAAGGATTTTCTATCAAGCCCATAAAAAGATTCTGGGGCCGGTTTTTGGGATAGCTCTGTATTCGGAAAAGGGGGATAACCTTTACGGTACCAATACCGACCTGAAAAATCTGACTATAGATTCGATTGAGGGGAGCGGATATATCGACCTGGTAATAGACAGGCTCACGATATTTACAGGTAGGTTCTTTTTAACGGTTGCCATACACTCACACGATCATAAACCATATGACTGGCACGACAAATTATATTCATTTGATGTAATGCCTACCACCAGAGATGCCGGACTTTTTGAAATTCCCTGTAGCTGGAAGCTATAATTTGAGGGCGATTACATGGGCGCTTTTGAATCTGAGGATAAGGAAATCAAGGTCGAGGAAATAATGGAAAAAGTCAGAGATAATATTAATAAAAGAAAAGGAATAAAAATCGATCCTGAATTAAATTCCGAAAGTGAAACGGCTGACTTATCCGTGGGATTTTCGGAAGACTGTGAGATTCGGAACGGGCTCAAACACCTCTCTTCAAACTGGAAGATAGATAATGAAACCTATTCTATAAGCTCTCACAGGCCGCTTGCAGGTACAGTTCTGGTTAAGGGCAGGGAACTGGTGCACGGGGAAGTTAAAAGATATGTTGACCCTGTTATCCTGAAACAGGACGAGATCAACAGGATCACGGCGCAAGTTTTGAATAGATTAATTTCTCAGCTCAAATCAGAGATTGGCAGGGAAATAAGTGATGAGATCGAAAATCTGAAGCCCGAAATCCGGAAAGAGATAAGCAACGAAATTGAAGGCTTAAAGTCCTTAATCCATACAGAAATACTCAATGAAACAGTAAATTTAAAAATGCAGGTCCATGAGGAGATGAGCTCCGGGGTTGAGGACCTGAAACACGAAGTCCATAAAAATGCAGGAGAGGTTTTCGATTCCGTAATTTCTTCTTTGAATTCGGATATTGAAAATAAGTTGTGGCTGCGCAGTGTACTTGAGAATAAAATAAGAGAGTCGTATGAAAATCAGCAGCTTGAGCCCTCTGAGCCGGAAGAGGAACTGGGAATCAATTACTTTGATTTCGAAGAAAGGTTCCGGGGGACGTGTGAAGATATAAAACAGAGACAGACTAGGTTTCTGGCATATTTTGAGGGCTGCTCCTGCGTCCTTGATATCGGGTGTGGAAGAGGGGAATTTCTGGATCTTTTAAATGAGAGGGGAATAGGTGCAAAAGGGGTGGATATCGATAAGGATATGATAGGGTACTGCAGGTCAAAAGAGCTTTGTGTGGAACTGAAAGATGCGGTTTCATATCTGGAGCAGATCGAGGATGCATCCCTTGATGGAATTTTTATTGATCAGGTAGTTGAACATTTACAGCCAGCTTATCTGACAAGGCTGTTGAAACTGTGCTATCAAAAATTGAGTTCTGGTCATTACATCCTTATTGAAACGGTTAACCCACTGTCTCTTTTTTCCTTTGCAAATTTCTACATTGATTTAACTCATATAAAGCCGGTGCATCCTGAAACATTGAAGTTTTTACTTGAATCCACAGGCTTCAGGGAGCTTGAAATAGTATTTATTTCCCCTGTTAGCGAGGAAGCAAGGCTTGAGAAACTGCCGTCATTTTACGGTACGAGTGACAAAGAAAAGTCTATAATAGAAATCTACAACCATAATATTGACATACTGAATAACAGGCTTTATGGAGCTCAGGACTACGCAGTAATAGGAAAAAAGTGAACCAGGAAAAAAGTGAACCCCGGCTGAAGAAAGCAGTTTTTGCTAGGAAAGCAATTTTGATAAAAAAAGAGTTTTTCTGAAAAAAAATTTAACCTATAGCCCTGGTTTTTCCGGGGTTTTTGGTTCTCAGTACATCATATTTTGGTATCCTCTTCCCACATAAAAGCCTCAAGTGATGATTATGATAACGTGTCCAGAAGTGAAATCTTACGACTTTATTGCAAGTCTGGGGTCTGCATGTATCGTTGCAGACAAAATTCAGAAAAACAATTTAAGGCTCTTCTCGGGTCCTCTGGACTGGATAGTCAGCAATCCTTCCAGTACCATTCAGTTTTTAGGGTCTGAATTTAATGATTTTTTTAAGTTGAATAACCTGAAGACAAAAGGTATTCACGAAAACAATTTTACATATCTTGTTGAGGACACCAGCTATAACCTGCTTTTTGTCCATGATTTCCTGAAAGATTCAACCATAAGCAGCCAGTACCTGCATCTTAATAGCAAGTATAACAGGCGGATCTCGAATTTTTACAGGTGGTGTTTGAAGGCTGAAAGTGCTCTGTTTATCATGTACTTTCCAGGCCAGGACGACTATCTGCCTGAGGTTAAGGAACTGATCTCTACTCTAAAAGAAAAATTCCCTGATTTAAACTTTGACCTGCTAATTTTATTCCTTTCGGATAAAAAAGAAGCAAGGGTTTCTAAGGTACTGGAAAATTGCTATGTGGGGTATGTGTATCATAATGAAAGCAACTGGGTGGATTCAGACCCGTTCTGGAGGCACCTTTTAAGGAACTTCTCAATCAATTTTTCCTTTAAGACAATCGATCTCGCAGGTGTTTCATATCTGGAAGACAATTATTTAGACTTCAAAGACACAGGTAAGTTTGTTTATACAGGGCTGGCGCAATATGAAAATACCGGAAGGTGGGCTACAGGCAACAGGACCCGAATAGGTGTAAAGATATGTGATAACCTCAGTTTGACAGTTTCCACTAATTGATACTTTTTTTCCTTTCTTTTTTGTCCCAACTGGATTTGACGATTCTTTAAAATTTATTAAAATTTATTACATATTCTATATAATTCCATTCCTTTTTGTTACTAATAAGCTATTGATCCTATCAAAATTCGCAAAAATATAGTTTTTAACTCCATTTATCATGAACTTGATTGTAAGTGTCAAATTCTTCAAGCTTTTTTTAATGAATTTTGTAGACGTATGTTTTATCTCCTCAAATTCATATCGCATCAGCGATATGAATAATTGGGCTATAAATCCAAGGATAATAGCTCCATAAATGCTATCGTCTGACCAGACTCTCAACGGCTTAATCTGGATTTCATTTTTCAACGAATGGAATATTTTCTCAATAGAATCCTTTTTTCTGTATGTTATCAATGCATCTTGAAGTGTCAAATCCCTGTTCGATTTCAGACAAAAAAATCCTTCTCTTCCGTTAATCAATGAAGCTTTCAGGAGTTCTATAGCTTCCTCATCACTAAGCTCTTCGAGCTTAGTTCTAAAACAGTAATCAATCTCAATCAACTCATTATTTATTCTGAATTTCTTAGGAAGCTTTTTGTTGTTTACTAAAGCCTTCTGAATCTCTTTTGCTTCCTTTAATTTCTTCAGAACAGCTCTTGCTTTTGCTTCTAACTGTCTTTTCTGTAAAGATTCAGAGAAATAGAAATACTTACTGCTGCTAGGCTTGACGATTTTTATCCCATATATACCTTTTTGGGAATCTATCAGTTCTGCTTTTTCCAGATCAAAGTTCTCGATTATTTTATCGTCACTTGTATTCAGTTTCATGGCAGTGAGATAGTCCATCTCAGCATCCTGTATACTCTTGAGATTATCAGTGGTGTTAGCTCCTTTATCAAAAATAATAAGAGAACCCTTTTTAAGTCTGCTTTTTACCTGGTTATAAGTGTCAGAGAAGTGCTCCAGGTCAAGAACGTTTCCTCGATTCACGGTAACACCAATAGGAATGTTAATGGGATTAGTTAATTCACTGATTCCAACGGTTATCTGCAGCTTATCAGGCCTGTGATCTCTACTATACCCGTATTTACCAAGGTTGGATTTAGTCCCGTAAAGAACTATACTCGTCCAATCAAGGTTTATATTTGTCTCTTCAAAATCGTAGACAGAAAACAGAGAATCAAGAATGTCAGAGAGGATTTCCTCTCTATTACGTCCTAAAAGTTCAAGAGTTCTGTAAAGAACTCTTTCATGAAACCTTTCAAGATTTAAGATATCAAGAATTTCTCCCTGATTTAACCATTTACCAGCTTCTTTGATACTAAAATTCTCAGTTAATTTGTAGCTTAACAATCCAATTAGTAAACTATTGAGATCAAGACCCCTGCTTTTATGTTTGCTAAAAATATCAAAGAAATTAAGCTTTTCATAAAAGAGCTGGACAGCAAGAATTGATCCGATAGGAACACTTATATTCTTGTTAGGAATTGTAGGAAACGCTCTCTGTTTTGTGATGTTCATTTGACCGAATTACACAAAATAGAGAGCACTTATTTTTATCTAACTGTCAAAGTCAGGTGATAAAGTTACCGATATGCTTGTTAAATGCAGCAGCTACAAAAACGATTATTCTTTTGTGTATATAAACGGGGAATATGCAGGAGTTATTGATTTTACAAAAAGCAAATACGCCGAAAAAAAATTTGATTTATCCTGTATTCCTTTGTCTGAAAATAAATTAATTATCGAATTCCTTCATAACACGTCCGTATCCCCTTTAGTTACAGGAGAATCCACTGACTCCAGAAGCCTGGCAGTTTACTTCAACAACATACGTTTTTCTTGATGGTTTCTTTTTTTCTGGCCTGAAAGTACTTCCAGGTACTTCCATTTTTTATGCCTGTCATTCAAAGAATTTCCTGTTTGCTTTTTAACTTCTTTTCCCGGCTTTAAGTTCTCTTTGCAGATATTCATAACTTTTTTTGTGACTATGTCCCAGGTATGGTTCTCGAGCACTTTTTTTAATCCGTTTTCTCCTAATTCAGCAGCCAGACTTCTATCATTCAATAACTTTTCAATTCTGTCGGCTACTTCAGCTTCGTTCCCGCATAAGAACCCATCTTTCCCGTCGTCAATAAGGCTCGAAACAGCTCCACAATAGAGGTTTCCGATAACAGGTTTTTTTCTGGTCCATGCTTCGCAAAAGACCATGCCGAAACTTTCACTTTCAGACATCATCACAAAAACTTCACAGGCTTCATATGCATTCACAAGGTCTTCCTGCGAGACTTTCCCCAGGTATGAAACATTTACGGAACCTACAGGCAGCTTATCATCATCCGGTCCTATCATAACCATATGAGCGTCTTTAAAGTGTTGATCTATCCTTTCCATGGATTTTATGAGGATATCGTATCTTTTGCCGGGATTTTTCCTTGATACGGTTAATATTATTCTTTTATTTTCAAGCTTATATTTTGACCTGAAGGATTCGGGGTCTATCCCCTGTTGAAAAAAAGTCTCTTTGCTTACACCAGGTCCGACGAATGTACTTTTTGCCCCTATTCTATCATAAAAAGCTGTTTTTGAATAGCTGGAGTTTGCAAGGACCATGTCCCCTTTCTTTATGGTTTCGTAGTAGTGTTTCCAGTGGTAGAACTCATCATCTATGTGCATTAAAGGCAGCAATATCAGTGGAACATCGTATTTTTTTGCTATAAGGGATGTCTGAAGGGTATTGAACGGGAGCATTTGAGCTATAACGATATCATACTTATGGACATTGTTATCAAGCCACTTTGCCATCTCAGGTGATCTCGGCCCCCTCATATAGTCAAAAAATTTCCCATAGTTATCAGCTCTTTTACCTGCGTTATTTATATAATGTTCAACAAAGAGCCCGTTTTTAATCAGCACTTTTCTGTAATCATTCTCAAGATCAACACTTTTCTCTATCCCTTCTGAAACGTAATTGATCCGCGAAACCGATATCCCAAGTGTCCTGAAATCTTTTAAAGGCTTCCAGCCCCGGTTTAGCCTTATGTATATGAGAAGTTTTCCTGAAATTTCCGAAAAATCAAAACTTAAATGTTCCCAGTCCTTTGTTACGGGCAGTGGAAAACGTAATTCTTTATTTGAAGACCGAAAAAGGATTTCCCCTCCAATTCTTTTCCTGTTACTGATTGTTAAACTTACTTTCGTGATCTTTTTATCTTTAATTAAAATAATGGGGTTCCTTTTTGTCCATCTCATTGAAAAGCTGCCATATCTCTCAAGCTGGTTCCAGCCGGTTAATAATACCCCATTCTCTTCTTCAAGATGTTCCTCGCATATTCCGATTATTTTATTCTCGGAAGCTCTTTCCTCTTTATCAAGTTCAGCCTGTATAAGCTTCTCCAGAATAAGTGAAACGTACCGGCTGGGGTTTTTTACGGGAAGCCTGATCACTCTCACACCGTTAATTTCCTCACTTTCAAGTGTGTTATCCCAGAGTTCTCCTGATTTAATTAAATGTCTTATTCCGTGTGACTTTGTTGTACAAATGTCAACTTCAGCACCCAGTTCTCGGAGTCCTTCAGCCAGTTCTTTCATATGAGCTTCGGCTCCGCCGTATACATCCTTCCCGTACCTGAATGTGACACCTAATATTCTCATAGCAGTCTTTATATTACATGAAACTTTACTTATAAACTTATGTCATGTGTTCTTGCTTTAAGTTTTCATCCTGCGTTCTACCCTCCTAAAAGCGGCGGGGAAGAGCGTTTATATAATATCTATAATAACCTTTCCAGGCACCTTAAAGTTAAGCTCATTACATTTACTTACCCCAACGCTGATAACTCCGTAGAGAGAGTCAGCCATAATGAGAATTTTATTGAAATAAGAATCCCAAAAACTATAGTGAGTGCAGTCTTTCATCATTTTATTAACAGATGTTCTGATATTAAGGAATGTTCCGCAGTTGTTACATCTATTGAAAGCCGATTTAACAGAAACTTTAAAAAAGTAATTGCGGATGAAATCAGGAATGCAGAAACTGTAATCTTTGTATATCCTTTTTTATATACTGTCCCAGGCCAGCTCTTAAAAGGTAAAAAAATTATTTACGAATCTCACAATATAGAATATGAACTGATGAAAGAATCTTTTTCAGATTCTTTCCTTGGAAAAATCTTACTGTCTTATGTTTTCCACATGGAGAAATCCCTATCTGCAGAAAGCAATTATATTTTTGCGGTTTCTGAAGAAAATAAAGCTAAATTCTCCAGCCTTTATGGCATTGGAAAAGGCAAGGTTTATGTTTCACCCAATGGAGTAAATCCTGAAGTCTATAATGGTTTTTTTAAGGAAAAATCTTCTTTAAATAACTCCAGGATTTGCACGTTCATAGGGAGCTACCACCCTCCCAATATTGAAGCTATAGAAAATATGTCAAAATTTGCATGCAAAATGCCGGATACTTTTTTTCTTGTGGCTGGAAATGTCTCTCAGTATTTTGTTAATTCAGACCTTGTTGAGAAAACGGACCTGGAATTACGCAATATTTTCAGCCGCCAGAAAGTGGCTCTTGCAGATGGCTTTTACGGTGTAGAGTACTGGGAATCTGTCCCGACCATATGGTGCAGGCCCGAATTTACCATAAACTTTTCACAAACAGTTGAATCTGCTGAACTGAAAATATATTCTCCGGAAAGTAAAGACCTTAAGATAAAAATAGAAGGCAAACAGGAATCGTTCAAACTGATAGCTGGCTGGAACCGGGTTAAGATCGAAGATTTAAAAAACAAGGACTCCAGTATCCTGTTTGAGTGCGAGCCTTTTAAAAACGACGCCAGAACTCTGGGGGTTGCAATACAGGAAATTAACTACTCTGAGGGTGGGAACACTTTTAACTTTGATTTAAACCAGGGGCCTGATCAGCGGTATGCCCTTAAAAAAGCTAAAAATGTTATACTATTAGGTCGAGTAAGTGACGAAGAAAAGCAGGCACTTTTCAGGGTGGCAGATGTGGCTTTAAACCCGATGAGCAGCGGCTCCGGCACCAATATTAAAATGCTGGATTATATGGCAGCAGGGCTGCCTGTTATTTCCACGCCGGCAGGTGCAAGAGGACTTGACCTTAAAAACTATGAAAATGCAATTATCTGTGAGATCCCCGAATTTCCTGCAAAAATTAAGCAAATTTTTAATGATAGTGAACTGCATGCCAAAATTAGTCGAAATGGCCGCAGGACAATTGAAGAACGATTTGACTGGAAAAAAATAGCTTCTGAGATGGTGAAGGTGCTGGAGGAAAAATGAAAAATATAGTTGTATTTAACGAATTCCCCATATTTCCTCCAATGTTTGGAGGACAGGTTCGAATATATAATATCTATAAAAACCTCTCTCAAAAACATAATGTGACTTATATTTGTTTTGGGAATTCGGAAAATATTCAGGAAACCAGAATTTGTGACAATTTTTTAGAGATAAGAGTCCCCAAAAACCAGATCCATAAAAGGATAAATGCGGTAGCAGGGAAGTTATTAGGCGTGTCTGTAGATGACATCGTCGCTATGTTCCTGTGCAGACACAATCGGGAGATTGATTCTATTGCAAAAAAATATGTGGGCAAGTGTGATATTGTAGTCCTATCTCATCCTTATATGTTTCCTCTGGTCCGGGATTATATAGCGAATAAGCCCCTGGTTTACGAGTCCCATAATGTGGAATTCCTTTTAAAAAAATCCCTTCTCGGAAATGGGATCCTTAAAAATTATATTTGCAGTAAAGTCCTGATGGTTGAAAAGAGCCTTTCTATCAGGTCTGATATAGTTTTTGTTACATCCAGGGAGGACATGAGCAGCATTAAAAAACTGTATAGTCTTGACGGGGACAAGATTCATGTATCCTCAAACGGGGTTAATACGGAATCTTTCGATTTTATTTATGATAAAGGGCATCTTATTAAAGAGAAAATCATAGACTGCCCCCTGATTATATTTCTGGGAAGCGGGCATCCGCCCAATGTACAGGCTGCAAAAATCATCATCAATGAGATTGCCCCTAAAATGAAAGATGCCTGTTTCCTGATTTGCGGGAGCGTCTGCTGGGGAGTGAAAAACGAAAGCAGAGGCAAAAATGTAGGTTTAACGTTTGAAGTTAGTGAAGAAGAAAAACTTGAGTTATATAGAGTCTCGGATATTGCCATAAACCCGATGACCAGCGGCTCAGGTACAAATATAAAAATGCTGGATTATATGTCTGCTTCTCTGCCTGTTGTCTCCACTCCTGTAGGGGCAAGAGGTCTTAACCTGGTAAACTATGAGAACGTAATAGTTTGCGATATCCCTGAAATGCCCGAAAAGATCAGGGAAATTCTCCTGAATAAAGAACTGTATGAAACTATTGGTACAGCCGGGCGCAGAGTGGTTGAAAGCGAGTACGACTGGAGAAAAATTGCACAGAAGATGTGCGGAACTCTGGAAAAGGTGGCTGATAAAAAATCGGCTTCAGTCCTTTAACTCTTTTACTTTACGTTTTTTCATTAGTCAAGCCTGATATCCTGAACTGCAACACTTAAGTCTCTGTTATCTGTTTTTGCAGTGTCTGACACATCACAGGGCTTGTCGCTGCCTTCGGGTACTTTCAGCTCTATTATATTCATCCCTCTTTTCACACTTACTTCAGACTCCAGGTTCTCAAAACCCAGCGGTACGTTTTTTATTGAAATAAGATCTCCGTTAACATAGGTTTCCAGGGTCCTTTCACGATAAAAGCTCTCAACCTGCATATTTAATGTTGTGTCCATCTCTTTGTCTGAATATAAATAAAATGTAGAACTGCTTCCCATCCACCTTGTAGATTTATTGTCCCAGTACTCTACATTGTAAAATCCGTCAGCCAATATTATTGAATTTTTTTCAATCTTTGCTACATATACTGAGTTAACAGTTTCTTCAGAAATCGAAGCTGATAATGGACTCAATAGCCAGGTTTTAGCTTCTATTTTCTCTATATTGGAATTTACTAACTTTTCCGGGGAATGGAAATATGTGTCAAATAAAAGGAAAACCCTATCTCCTGAAATATCAAAGTAATCAGAGTTTAAGAGCCTGACTGTTATGTTATCTTTTTCCCAGGTGAATCCTCCTATGTCGTAGCCGTCTCCATAGTGAAAGGGCCAGTGTGTATATACAACCTCAGGGTTCTGTCCAGCAAGACTCTGGTATCCTTCGAGGCGGGCATTTCCGGAATTTGCATAATAAAATGTCAGATTTGTCGCAGTTATAAAATTGAAAATAAGAGTTAATGCAAGTACAAAAACAACAATAAACTTTGTTTTTTCAGAATAATCCGATCTTAATATTCTTGATATACCTGACGAAAATAAAATTATCAGAGCCGGGAATGCAGGCATTAAATATCTGTAATCCAGGCCTCCAACCTCAATAGGAGGCTTCACACCATAATCATATATTTTTCCATTTATTATAAAAAATGCAGTAAAGGAAGCAATCCAGATTAACATGACTATTTCTTTTCTGTTAATCTCTATCTTCGTTTTGTATACGCCCATCGATATTAATAAGCACAATATTGCTAATCCCAGTAGGATATAATATGGCAGGTGATTATCGGCAGGGATAAGAGGGGCCCAGAAACAAGATTTGCTCGGATAAATTTCGGCTACTATGAGCAGGAGGATCTGGACTGCCAGTAAAGAGTAAAGTAGAGACTTATTTTTACTCTCGGGTTTTAAAAAGGCGAATATGGAGAGAAAGAGGACTCCAGAATATATGTACTGCGATATCTCCTGTCTTAAAAAGCCCACCCATATCATTATTGCATCTGTTCCAAAAGTAAATGGCGTAATTATGGAAAAATCATCCATTATTTTTGAGTAATACATTACTTTCATGTAATAAAATATGGAGAATAAAAACACAAACAAAGTTAGTGCGAATATTTTTCCGTTCATCTGACGATAGATTATAATGCTGAGGAAAATTGCGGGAAATAAGACAAGAGCAGGCACCTTTATTCCAAAAGAAATAAAAGCGAAAATCAGAGATAAATATAAGAATTTTTCCGATTTACTATTAAGATATTTAAATAAAAAGAAAAATGTTAAAACTACAAAAGAAACAAAGGGCATATCAAGGTAAGCCCATTTGTTGACCAGAAAAAACACAGGGAATGTAAGAGAAACGAGCAGGGCTATAAACGCAGTAAGGTCTTCATATATTTCTTTAGAGATCCCGTATATCCCAAAGACTCCGAATATCCCGAGAAACATATTTATTAAATGTGTTAAAGTTTCGGATTCACCTGTTAATTTATAAAAAAATCCCCATATGAGATATAAAAATGAATGCCTTTCCTCTGTACTCGTCAGGTATGCATGGGAAAGGTAGTATTTGGCCCTTACAACGTGCTGAACAGCATCCCATCTGTATGCAAAATCAAAGCCTGCAAACCATGTTAATATGAGAGCCGATACGAGGATAAGCAGGACAGTTTTAGACCCTGTTCTATAGTAATTGTATATGCACAGGGAAAGCAGAGGTATTATAAGATACTTCAACAGGTTTAAGGTGTAAAGCAGATCGTAGTTTTTTAAATAATGCCCCGCAAATACCAGTATGAAAAAGACTGCACAGATAGCCGCGCTAATTATATTAAAATAGTTGTTCTGTATGTATTTGCAGTATAATTTATAATGACCTTCATTAATTTTGTTTTTTTGAGAGTATGCATGCATGAATCTGTTACCTCTTGGCAGCGTAGCGAGAGTTTTGTAAATTTAGATTGGTTTTGTATCTCCTTTCTTTCACTACACAATATAAGGTGATAAATTTAAGGTGATGAATTTAAGGTGATGAATTTAAGGTGATGAATTAGTGGTCATTTTAATTTCAGTTATAAAAGATTACCTTGTCGATCAGGAATATGAAATTCACCAGCTAATACCCGGCTTTTAATCTTGTAGTGGAATAGGAGGTCCTTCTTACGAACTTGTCTATAAGGAGACCAGAAAGATCTCCAGAGACTATTATATTTCGTTCCCAGGAAATAAGTATTCTGTTCCTTATAAACTTTAGTAAGAGCCGCAGATATATGCATAAGGTTTATGCATAATATATTTTGTTTAAAAAAGATAATTTTTTAATAATAATTATTGCTGCTATAGAAGAAATCAACATCGTAAAACTACAAAGAATTGGAGAATGAAAGGTAATGTACCGAAAGTTCTGTAAAATTACAAATTTCAAAAAGTTTTTGAGTCAAAAATTCTATATTAGAAGATCAAGTTTTCCGACTGCATACAAAAATTAAGTTAAAATTTACAGCAAATTCGCGAAAATGTCTCACTTTTTGGTTAGAGCTTATAATTATTAATTTACAACTATAATCTATTTCTCATTTTTTTGAGCCTGGTTCGCCAGATTAGTTTATGCCATAGAGAGGTTAATCGAACCCCTGAAAATTGTAGTTATAATCCGTATATTCTGGAGAGTTTGACGCCAGGTATCATTATACTTCTCTTTTTCCTGCTTCCACTCTTATTTTCTGCATAATACCATTGTCCACGGAAAAGGTCTCTTTACTTCCACCACATTAAAATGCCTTCCCACTAGCTTTACAAACTCTTTTGAGCTCCAGTTCTGTAAATGTTCAATATCATTCCCGAAGCGTGTGAGATTTTTACCTCTTAGGAGGTTCATTGTTCTGAAATATGGCTCATTGGGCACACTGAATATGCAGTATTTTTTAGATATTCTCTTAATTTCCTGAAGGGCTCTTTCCGGGGTTTCAAGATGTTCCAGAACTTCTGTTGCAATTACAAGGTCAAAGCTACTTTTTTTAAATGACAGGTCATATATGCTTCCTGCACAAAAATTACAATTCGGATTTTTTTGTCTTGCAATATTTAGTGCTTTCTTTGAGATGTCCACGCCTGTAATATCCGTTCTGTTTAGACAATTAACGATGAACCCTTCTCCACAACCTATATCGATGATACTTTCCACTTCTTCTAATGGAGTTATGGTTTCACTCAGGTCTTTCATAAATCTGGATATAACTACTCCCATTAGTGGATTTCTGGAAGTATACTTTTTATAATTCCCACTCTCAGAATTCTGGTTCATTTAAATCCCCACAAAACGTTTTGGAGTCTCTGTATTGGGTTTGATTCTCTACGTCTGTTTATATTTATTATCCTTAATTTGGAGCTTCGTATTATAATTCCGATTCAGCTTTCCTTCATACAAAGCAGATAGCACAATCAACTGTAGCTTATAACTTCAGGTTTCAATTGCAGCTTATAACTTCAGGTTTCTTTTATTATTAACACAATACTATGAAAGTTATAAGGTAGACTGATTTTAACTATTTTGTTTTTCTGTCAGTTTTATATCATATTCAGGTTCTTTCAGCCCCAATTACACTATATTCTCAAGATTTTTTTCTTAAAGTAAATAAAAATCCAAATAATGCGGGAGAAAGGGATGTTAAAATATAAAGGACCACAGGGCATGTGAATCCATAGGCTGAATTCTCGTTTAGCATCTTAAAAATAGTAACGCTTGCAAACTCCCTGACTCCGAAACCTGAGATGGATATCGGAAAATTGCCCAGGATTACAATTATTGGCAGGGAGAACGTAAGAACATTATTTAAAGCCGGGCTCAGGGATTTTATTACTATCCAGTACACAATCAGGTTTAAGATATAGTATCCAAAGGTTAAGGAAAATACAAAAAATAAAACTTTTTTATTTCCTGTAATCTCCCTGATTGTTTTCATATAATTTTCCGTGTATTCTTTTCCCTGAGAAAAGCTTTTGAAAGCAAAGGTTACTGTTCTCTCATTCATAGTGATAATTATTCCTGAAATAAAAATCAATACAACTAAAATCATTAAATAAATCAGGATTTTATCCTTAAAGAACAGGGCAGTTGATAAAACGCTCAGTGTTATCAGGCAGATAACATCTACTACCCTGTCCATTATTACAGTGGGGATGCTCCTTGATTTTTCTGCATCCAGATAAAAAGCTCTTGAGACTTCTCCTGCCCTGCCTGGAGTAAGTGCCCCATAGAATGTACCTATCAGGATTATCTCCAGTGACCTTTTAATCGGAATCTGAACATTAATACAATCAAGCAGTGCCTGCCACTTTCTTGCTTTTATTAAATACATAAGGGCGATGAAAGGTAATGAAAGAGAAAGTAATGCCAGGTCCATCTGAGTAAAGGTTTCATAGATTGCGTTCACGTCAAGTTTGCTTATCAGGTAAAGCATCAATCCAGAGGTAACTGAAACCTTACCCGCCGTTTTCCAGTTCATAACTATCGTACTTTATAATATAGTCATCATTATTTCTCGAGTTTGTAATCAGCTCTCCGATCAAACCGAGAGACACAAACTGAGCTCCTATCACCGTAAGCAGTATTCCTAGCATAAGGAGAGGTCTATCTCCTATTCTTTCTCCTATTAACCACAAAAACATTAAATATATTGATATAAATACTCCCGAAAAGCTGAGAAGAAATCCTATTCCCCCAAACATGTGCAGAGGTCTTTTCTTATACATCATTAGAAATGTAACTGTTATGAGGTCAAGGAAACCTTTCAATAACCTTTCGACCCCGTATTTCGATTCCCCATGTATTCTTGGGTGGTGTTCCACTTCAATTTCTCCTACTGAATAACCTCTCCAGTAAGCAAGAGCCGGGATGTAGCGGTGAAATTCACCGTATAAGTTTATATTTTTTACAACATAGTTATTGTATGCTTTGTATCCGCAGTTGAAATCGTTGATTTTAACCCCGGTTATGAATCGGGTTAACCAGTTAAAGAATCTTGAAGGCAGGGTTTTTGTGATGGGGTCGTATCTTTTACTTTTCCAGCCTGAAACCATGTCATACTTATCAAGTTCTTTCATAAATCTGGGGATTTCCTTGGGGTCGTCCTGCAAATCCCCATCCATAGTGATAACAATATCTCCTTTTGATTTTTTAAATCCGCAGGAAAGGGCTGCAGCTTTTCCATAGTTTCTCTGAAACCTTACAACCTGGACCCTTGAGTCTTTAATGGTTTTTATTTTTTCAAAGCTATCATCTGTAGACCCATCATCAATAAAGATTATTTCATATGTTTTTTCAATCCGCAAAAGAATACTGCGTAATTTTTCATATAACTTTGGTATATTTTCCTCTTCGTTATGAACCGGGATTACGATTGATAGCTGGGGTTTATTAGACATGTATAATCCTCTAAAACGGATAACACTCCTGGGAATAAGTGGAGCCCCTCTTTTATAAATTGTTTATTTTTTATAGGTCTCTCGGTTTTCTACTATTTTTCTTGAATAACTGTGAAGTCTTGAATTGACCTGAGGCGCACGGTTGCATTCAGTGTATGAATCACGTGAAAAGAATACCTTTAGCAGCTTTAGCTGCAGTATCGAGGCGATTCATACTATTAGCGCTCAAGCTATACGGGCATGGGCTATTTTTTTGCCCATTTTTACCCTACCCCCCACTAAGATAATGTATTTGGGAATTTAACTACTTTTCTTATTAAAATAATAATTTATTAACTTTATTAGCGCCAATTTAATTTGTTCTTATAATTAAATTATTATTTAATTCCAGCAGTTCTATGAAGGAATTTCCAGTGTTTTTTTCACATATTTTCAGTGTTTTTTCACATAAACGTATTGAATTTATTTTATTCTCGCCTTAGATAATATTCATACAAGAGCATGGCATCCTTGACTATTCCATTCCAATTATATTTCTTAGCTTTGTTAAGCGCTGCTTCTGATATCTTTCTGTTTTCCGGACCCTTTTTAATTATTTTCTCCACAGCTTTTGCAATTTCTCTCTCTTCAAGCCTCACAACAAACCCGTCAGTCCCATTTTCAATGAGACCCTGTGCCGCATTGTACTTTTCTTTTACCGTGATTACGGGTACCCCGCAGGCAAAAGCCTCGATTACAACCATCCCAAAACCTTCCCTGCTTGAAGGCAGGACAAGGACTTTTGAGGCTTTGACTTTTCCTATTAATTCCCTGTACTCCTGAAATCCTTCAATTTTGAGATTTACCTGCACTCCAAGCTCAAGAGTCAGTTTCTCGAGAGCTTTCCTTTCCGGCCCGTCACCGACAATGCAGCAGCAGATATCAGGATTGTCTTTTTTAATTAAGGAGACAGCTCTTATTAAAACATCAACATTTTTTTCTTTTATGAGCCTGCCTGCAAAGATAATATCGTAAATCTTTCCTTCTTCGTTTTCTGTATAATTCTGGAAAGCAGGTTTTATTTCAGAGATTAATTTCAGGTCGATCCCGTTGGGCAGGACTGCTATCTTTTTGCCCTTTCCCGTAAGGGCTTCAAGCCTGTTCCTGGTCCATTCCGAGACCGCAATATTGTCCTTAGAAATTTTCGCAACTGCAGTCTCTACCGCAAGCCCCAGAATGCCCTTCCTTTTTCCAAGATACTCATACCAGTAGTCTCCCCATACTTCGTGCCATGTAAATACTGCAGGGGTCTTTTTAAGGATTGAAACTGCTTTTACGGTAAAACAGGAGAAGTAAGGAAATACGCTTACGTCAATAAGGTCGAATCTCTCTTTCATGAGGACTGGAAACAGCTTTGCTGAAAAAACGAGTGCTTCGGAAATAGAACGTCTGCCGTTCACATAAAGGTCCCGGGCTTTACAGACTCCGTGCAGAGTCATACCCTCGTGCTGTAAAACATTTTCCCCTTCCCACCATTTAATCCCGAAAAGGTGCACATCATGCCCCTGTAAGGAAAGCCGCCTCCCCAGCTCATGAATGCGCAGTTCTGCGCCTCCCTTTACCCAGGGATAAACAGCATCGTATACAAAGGCAACTTTCATCTAATCACTTTATCAATCAGTATCAACTTCAAGGAGCATTACACTTAAAAAGACTGCAGCAAAAATCAGCTGAAGCCCAACTGCTGCAAGCACCATCGAAATAACTGCAGATTCCACTTCTTCAAGGGTGCCGTACCCGGTACTGACCCATGTATGGGCAACTTTCAGTCCCAGGATAAAGCCTGAACCCAGGATAAGGGAACCTCCAAGCAACTCTTTTTCAAGGGAATGATAGCTCAACAGCTTTTTGCTTTTTTTGTCATCACGGTAGATACCATGGATAAGACCATACGTTTTCATATACCCGCCAGTGGCAAGAATTTGCCCGCCAATAATCAGGAGCATGCTGCCTAAAATAAACGAATGAAGCCGGTTGTATACGGCATTATCCGTAAGAAGAAGGGAAGCGGTTATAAGAAAACCCAGTATAAATACGAAAGATCCGGGAATATACAGGAAAGGGACAGGCCTGTACAGCATCATGAACCTTACATGCCTCCAGCCGTCCTGGAATGAGCGAAGCTTGGAGGGAGCTTTACGTGAATAATAGGTTATGGGTACTTCCTTGATCCGGAGCCCGCATCTTGCAGCCTCAATTACCATCTCGGACGCGAGTTCCATACCATGAGTTTTAAGGTCCATTTTCTCAAGAGCTTCTTTAGTAAAAGCCCTCATTCCGCAGTGTGCGTCTGAAATTTTCGTTTTGAACAGGAAATTGAGCATTCCAGTAAGGATTGGGTTTCCAATGTACTGGTGCAGCCAGGGCATAGCTCCTTTTTTGATTTCGCCCTTAAGCCGTGTCCCCATTATAAAATCGGCTTCTCCTGCTATAAGAGGGTCAAGAAACCTGTCAAGCTCAAGGAGGTCATAAGTGTTGTCTGCATCTGCAATAGCAATGAAATCCCCTCTGGCTTCAGCCAGCCCTTTAAGATAGGCATTCCCATACCCTTTTATCGGGCCTATTACTTTTGCACCCATGGACGCTGCGATCTCTGCGGTTCTATCCGAAGAATTATCAGCAACTATTATTTCCCCCTCTATACCATATTTTTTGAATATATGCTGAGCTTTCTGTATACAGATACGAATAGTTTCTTCTTCATTCATAGAAGGCATTACGATAGAAAGAGAGGGCATGTCCAGCTTATACATCATATTTCTTAATAACTATTTTGATACATGAAGAAGGAGACAGCATGAAACAGATCCTGATAAAAAGATCTGACTTCTACTAACAAAATATATAAAGCATCAGAAAACTACCTTTATGAAGGGATTCCAGGAATTTCGTGGGTTTATATCAGTTTGTTTTATTTTTGGAACCCAGACAGCACTTCAATACGTTTTATAAGCACTTTTTGAGGGGATTAAATGGTCAAGGTAAATATAATATTTCACAGTGTGCACGCGCACACTTACAGGATGGCAGAAGCTGTAGCCGAAGGAGCAAGGGAAGTTGAAGGTGCAGAAGTTGTGGTCTATCAGGTACCTGAAACTCTACCACAGGAAGTTCTGGAAAAAATGGGAGCAATAGAAACTAAAAAGCTTTTTGCCCATATTCCGGTTGTGACAAGGGACATGTATAAAGAAGTCCTGGCCGGAGCCGATGCAGTAATATTCGGAAGTCCTACACGCTATGGGAATATGACTGCCCAAATGCGCACAGTCCTTGACGGACTTGGAAGCTTATGGAATGAGAATGCTTTTGTAGGAAAGGTAGGAAGTGTTTTTACTTCCAGTGGGACGCAGCATGGGGGGCAGGAGTCCACAATCCTGACATTTCATGTTACCCTGCTCCATCTTGGTATGATCATTGTCGGACTTCCTTATTCCGAAACGAGGCAGAACAGAATTGATGAAATTACAGGTGGCAGCCCTTATGGGGCTTCTACAATTGCAGGCATAGATGGAAGCCGCCAGCCGTCCGAAAATGAACTCGAGATGGCGCGTTACCAGGGCAGGCATGTAACCCGGATTGCGAAAAAAATTGCTGGAAAATAAGACTTTTAAAAATAAAAGAGTTGGAAAAACGTCCCCTACACCGGGTGTTTTCCCTTTATTTTTTGAGTTCTTTTGCCTGAAACAGGATGCTCAGCCAAAGCTAGGAAAGGTTCTGCCTCTGCGTTCGAATTTGTCCTGAGCCATTGCCAGGCAAGCAAGAGTACAGTATACAGCTTTTTCCTCCGCATCCTTGAGGACAAAGAATTCTTTCCCGCAAACGGGGCATATTTTTTTTACATAATCCATATTAGACACGCACATTTTTGTATGTGGATAATCTTCTAAAACTTCGTTTTTAAATCATACTAAAAGGAACGCAACTAAATATAAACTTTCGTATTAAGTCTATATATATAATTAGCACGAAATTTATTTGAGGGTAGGGAACTTGCCATAATTTGTCTGAAATATCCATGTGCAGTAAATGTGTATTTTAACTCTTCTAATATCTTAAATTAATATTATTTTATAAAGTCTGCCCCCAGGAAAATGTATATAGTAACTAAATTGACTGTTTTATGTCTCTTCCGGCCGGATACCTCTGCTGTTTGTTAAAGTTTTGCCCGGGCAGGCATGTCTGAAAAAAGATTTCATTTTTAGTGACTGTAATAAAAATGCGTTTTAGTAAACTTCAGACCAGAGTATGGTACAGATTTATTTATAGTTCCGGCTCGAAAAGGGATATTAAGCTCTAAAATAAGATCCGGCAATTGGATATATGGGAATATGTAATGTCCCTGCCGGGTCTCCAGAAGCAGTAAACAGGGCAGCAGTAGATCAGGGCAGAAGCGAAAGAATAGAATATGAAAGAATAGAAGAATAAGGCAAGTAGATAGAGCCGGGGGTGCCAGGAATTAGGCCGCTGATTTTCGGAAACGGGAAAGTTTTGATTTGTGAGGATGAGAGAGGGATTATAAGGGATGTTTACTTTCCTTACGTAGGGCTTGAAAACCACGGGAACTCAATAAGGGTCGGAGTATGCGACCTTGATTCCCTTTACTGCAGCTGGCTTGAAAACTGGGATATCCGGCAGCGATATAAGTTCGAGTTTGAAACCGAATTCTGTAACAGGATTTTTGATATTTCTGCAAGCCCCGAAGGAAATGATTTCTCAGGAAAGGAGGCAAACGGTGAACTGGAAACAGGTAATAAAAAAACATCTGAAACAGGTAATAAAAAAGCGCCTGAAGCCTCCAAAGAGGTAATTTCAAATATCGGGGAAACAGTTTTTGAAAATCTGGAAATCGGACTCAAAATAACCATCTGGGAGGCAGTTCACCCCTCTACAAACATATTTTTCAGAACATTTGAAGTCAGGAATGTTTCTGATTCATCAAGGCGTTTCCGTCTTTTTTCTAACCAGAACTACAGGATTCTTGAGACCAAGATTGGGGAAACCGCTGTAATTGATAAAAATGTCCTTATCCATTACAAGCGAGACCGCTATTTGCTGCACGCCAGTGAGCCTGCATTTGACCAGTATGCCGTAGGGACTGCCGAATGGAAAGGGCTTGAAGGCACCTGGAGAGATATGGAAGACGATGCAGGCCTTAGTGGGAATCCCGTAGCTCACGGCTCGGTAGATTCCACACTCGGCTGGACACTTCCTGAGTTAAAACCGGGAAAAGCAACAAGGGTGCATTTCTGGATCGTTCTTGGAAAGGATTACTGTGGAGTCCTTAAAGTGCACAGGAGAGTAAAGGAAGCCGGAAAAAGTGCCCTTTTCCACCATAACTTCAATTTCTGGAATTCATTTATCGAAAGGGTATCCGTTCTTCCAGAGTATGCCTGGATGTCCTGGCTTCCTGAGAAGGTTATTAAATCTTTCTACAGGAGCCTTCTGGCAGCCGTAGCCCATATGGATATCAGGGGTTCGGTAATCGCATCCTGTGATTCTGATATCAGGCAGTTTGGGGCAGACCTTTATACATACTGCTGGCCAAGGGATGCTGCCTGGGTATGCCTTGCACTTGACAGGGCAAGGTATCACCACCTGAGTGCTGAAACGTTCGATTTCTTCTCAAAAACCATCACTCCAAGAGGCAATTTTCTCCATAAATACACACCTGCAGGTGATTTCGGGAGCACCTGGCATCCTGTGCCCATGGTTCAGATAGATGAAACCGGACTTCCTATCTATTCCCTTTATAACAACTGGGAAACTGAGAAGAGTGTATGGACGACAGGCAGGTACTACAGGAGCCTTGTAATTCCCGCAGCTAACTATCTAACAAAAGCAATTGACAGGAAAACAGGTCTTCCAATTTCAAGTTTTGACCTGTGGGAAGAGCGAAAAGGAGTACATACCTACAGTGCCTGTACGGTTTACGCAGGGCTCAACGGCGCCTGCAAACTTGCCCGGTCCATTGGAGACTACGGCAATGCGGATATCTGGAAAGAGGCTGCCAAACAGTTGAAAGAAGATATTATTGAGAAGCTTTACGACGATAAGCTCAGGCGCTTCAGGAGGTCACTTGAAGAATCAACTCTCGATTCCTCCGTATTTGCAGTCTGGTACTTCGGGATTCTCCCTCCTGATGATCCGAGGGTTGTCCGTACAATGGAAGCAGTAGAACGCGAGCTTATACGCGCTTCGGGAGGGATTGCAAGGTATCTGCATGACAGTTACTTCGGTTATATGAACAGCTGGATTATCTGCACTCTCTGGCTTTCCCAGTGGCATTCGGCAGTAGGGAATCTTGAAAGGGCTCTTGAGCTTATTGACTGGTGTGCAGTCCACGCACATCCATCAGGCCTTATGCCCGAGCAGGTAGATGATAATGGGAAACCTCTTTCTGTCCTTCCTCTCGCCTGGTCTCATTCAGCATTCGTGCTTGCAGTTCTCGAATATCTTCAGGCTCTTGCCAGAAGAGAAGGAGACTCCTGCAATTTACCTGAAAAATAACAGCCTGCAGGAAAGGTAAAAAAGGGCTCTGGAAGGAGACAAATGGTTTGCTTATGAGACAAATGGTTTTTTAAGGAGATAAATTATTTTTCAGGTAAATAAATAGTTCTTAATGAGATAAACGGTTTCTTTATGAGATGAATGGGTCTTAAGGAAATAACTGGTTTCTTAAGGAGATAAATGATTTTTTTAAAACCATTTCTCATAATACACATATCCATTTTTTTCTTCCACGAAAGAAAAACCGTGCTTGAGATACATATTTATTGCTTTTCTAAGGGTTGAATCGGTTTTGAGCATGACTCCTGCACAATTCTCCCCGGCAAAATCCAGAGCAGCCAGAAAAAGTTTTTCTCCATTGCCTTTACCCCTATAATTCTTTTTAAGATAGATGCGCCTGATTTCGCACAGGTTTCCATCAAGTTTGCGGACACCTGCAGTGCCTACCACTCTGCCTTCATCAATTCCTACAAAAAAGGTGCCTCCTTTGGAAAAATAGTAGGCATTAATGTCGTTCAGGTCAGCGTCTTTAAGCCTGTCATACTCAAAGCCATGCTCCAGCAGGACTTCCAGGACAGCTTCACGAACCTCTTCCTTTCTGGAACCATCATACCTCTGGATTATCATGTTTTTCTCCTTTTTTGAAACGAATGGCGTCTGGATTTATTTGACTTACTCACGGGTTTCTTATATTTTGCAGTTAAAGTCTTTCAAATAAGGTCTTTTAAATAAGGTCTTTCAAATGAGGGCTTTTTATTTCAGGCTTTTTCGAGATACTTCTGGGGGCCGTGGTATTTCTGCCGGTTAAGGTATTTTTCAGGGTGCCTCAGGAAATCCAGGGATATGGTATAGAAAATTTGAGTGCCTGTGGACAGAATCTCTTCATCAATATCAAAAGTGCATGAGTGGTTGATCTCCACAATTCCTTTTTTCTGGTTCCGGGTGCCGAGTGAAATAAAGACGCCTGGCACTACCTGCAGATAGCTTGCAAAGTCTTCGGCAGCGAAGGTTTTTTCAAGTTCCGGATAGATCGTAAGCTCAGGGAAGCTTTCCTGCAGTTTTAAGTTTACGGCATCCGTAAAAAACGGGTCGTTTACCAGGACCGGATAACCATGCAGGATATCAAGTTCATAATCCGGAAGACCTGAAAACTCTTCTCCGGGTTTCGCATACCTTTCTTTTACCTTTTCAAGGCACTCTTTTATAGTAAGGTCTATCACTTCTGTGGTTTCGCTGTCAAAGGTCCTGTAACTCCCAAGAATTCCTACACTATCGGGAATCCTGTTGAACTGGGCTCCACCCTGGATCCTGCCAACTCCAAGGATATACTTCTCCTTATCAAGCTTCTCTTCCAGGGCAGAATTGAGGCTGCTTATAAAGTCTACTGCCATCCTGACAGGATCAATGCACTGTTTAGGCAGTGAAATATGCCCACCTTTTCCTTTTAATGTGACTTCGAAGCGGTTTGTGCTTGCCATAAAAGGGCCCGGGCGCAAACCCACACTTCCGGACTCATGGTTTGTAAAAATGTGCATGCCCATAACTGCGTCCACACCTTCAAGCCCTCCTTCGGCAATAACCCTCTCAGAGCCGCCCGGGGGAATCTCTTCTGCAGGCTGGAAAATAAGGCGGACCTCTCCAGGAAAGTCCCTGTTTTCCATGAAGAGTTTTGCAGCCCCAAAGAGCATTGACATATGCCCATCGTGCCCGCAGGCGTGCATCACTCCATCATTTCTTGAAATATATTCACTGTTTCTTTCCGTAGTTTCTTCCTGGACCTGAAGTCCGTCAGTATCCGTCCTCAGGGCAATGCAGGGGCCAGGCATAGTGCCGCAGATGCTTGCAAGTACGCCTGTATCTGCAATCTTTCTGGCTTCTATCCCGAGTTCTCCAAGGACTTTCAGGATTCTATTCTGGGTATTGTATTCTTCGAAACTGAGTTCGGGGTACTGGTGGAATTCTCGCCTCAGCCGGATAATCCAGGCTTTAAGCGATTCCGCACTCTGGTCATCTCTCAAACTTATTACCTCGGATCTTCTGCACATGCAGGTTGTTCCGTTTATTTCTCAATGGTGTTCAGTATTTTTTATTTTACTCCTTCAGTATATATTACTCCGGGTATATTACTCCATTTTCTTACTTATTTAGCAGGAACCAAACACTGACAGTTAAATACATTGATGGTACAATACATTTTATTCTGTTAATCACTTAAAGACCGGCATTTAAAGCTGTTATTACTGTCGTTTTAAGTTTGTTCTTAAGGTCCACTATCAGTTATTGTAGGTCATTGTAAAGTTATTCTTGACTGAAAGCTCTTTACTGAAGGCCAGCTTGTTCAGTTAAATTTGTATGAGTTGATTCGTATCAATTGATTCGTATGAGTTGATTTGTATCAGTTAAATTCGGCAGATTGAATACTTTTCACAGGCTCCAGGGATGGTACAAAATGCTAAAAACACGCCTCAGAGATTTCCTTCTTACAAAAGAAGACTGGCTTTTTGCAGTTTCTGACTATTTCCGTAAAGATGGAATAAGAGCCACGCTCCGCTATGTTCCGGATGAAACCGGGGAAAGGGAATTAAACGGGATAAAGTACAGAAAATATGATTTTGGTCCTGCTTTCGAATTCATGAAGAAGAATAGGCCTGAGTGGGTCCAGGACGTTCATGTTATCCCGGAATCCGAAGTAAAAAAGGTTCTCCGTCCTTCTGACGTGATTCCCGAACTTGTAAATTCCGACAGCCGTGTCAGGGCAATTGTAAAAGTTCTCGACCTGGCAGAGATCCCAAGGACAAGCATGGGAGTTACGGGCTCCATGCTTGCAGGCCTGCAGAATGAAAGCTCAGATATTGATTTTGTTGTTTACGGTCCCATGTGGTTCAGGGCAAGAGATGCCATAGCCGCTGCTAAACAGCAGGAAGGGCCGATAGAAGAACTCGATGAAGAGATGTGGCATAGAATCTACAGAAAAAGAATCCCTGATATCTCTTTTGACGAATTTATGCTTCACGAGTCAAGAAAAGGAAACCGCGGCATGGTTGAGGGCACATATTTCGACCTCCTTTTCGTCCGGGAATGGGATCAGATTAAGGAGCCCCTGCTTCGGGGAAAAGACACAGTAAAAATGAAAATCGAAGCAGAAGTTAAAAATGCCGACTTCGCTTTTGACAGCCCAGCTTATTACAAAGTGGAACACGAAGAAATTGACCATGTGCTCTCATACACACATACCTATGCAGGCCAGGCTCTTCCAGGAGAGATTATAGAAGCCAGCGGTGTTATCGAGGAAGTCGGTGACATTAAGCGGCTTGTTGTGGGCACTTCGAGGGAGCCGAAAGGAGAATGGATCAGGTCTCTTTCCTGGCTTGAAAAGTGCGGGTATAATTGATTCGGAAAAAAGCCCACTGGTAGCTTTAGAATACTCTTCTTGCCCTGGAAACCTTGTTAAGTCTATTTTACAGGACGCCGCTGCCAGCTTTTCTGGCGGCCCGGTCCAAAAAGAAAATAGAATTTGAAGAAAAAGGACTGGAGATATTAATAAAAAAGTGTAAATCATATTTCTTCAATCCTCTTTTTAGCCTTTTGAAGAAGCTACTTGCCTTCGTCAAGAATGGCAGGAAAGAAAAGAATCAAGAGGGAAGACGGAAAACAGTATAAACATAAAACGGAAGGCTTCAATAAACCTTCCTCAGTCTTGAGAATTTTATTCTATTTTTCTTTTCCTCAGGGCAGCGTATGATGCCAGAATTCCGGCAGCTGCAAATAACATTCCGGTTCCTGGTGCCTCTTTATTTTCCTTTTCTTCATTAGAAGCCATATTTTCTTTACTATCTTCTCCAGATATTTCTCCTGAACTCATAAGATTATTCTCTTTATTTCCCGCAGGATTGATTTCAATTATCTGGCTGTTTTTCTCCGGGCTCGCAATTGCAAAAGGCGAAAATCCCGGGGTTTCTGCTCTGAAATAGAAGAAAACTTCATCTCCTCCTGTCAGGGTTGTAGGCAGTGAGTTCCATTTGCTGTCAGTGTACCTGTAAAGTCTTATTGTGCTTTCCTTTATGCCGTTCTCGGACAGCCAGGTTCGGTTTACCCTGAAGCTTATACTGGCGTTTTCAAGGTTTTCTGGATCTGAAAAGCCGCTGTTTCCTACCCAGATATTCAGGTTCTTATAAACTGTCCCGGGTGCGGGCTCTTTAACTATTGAGGATGTGTTTTTCAGCACCTCAACGATTGTTGTAGTTTTCCCGAAGTTCTTTCTTGGATCAAACTCGACCGTAACTATATCGTTCGTCTCTCCTTTGAAGGTATAGCAGGTGTGAATTCCTTTGAAGACCTGCTCATTTGAAACCTCTTTGAGCTCTACGTTTCTGCTCGATTCCGGAGAGCCCCCACCTCCACCTCCTCCCCCGCCTCCACTACCTCCTTTGCTTCCCCCGGAAGGAGTTTTTTCCTCAGTTACTGTAATATAGCCTGTTTTTGTTTCGGTATCATTTCCGTAGGTAGTATTAATTGCCTCGAGGGTTACGGTATAGGTTCCGGTGGTTTGATAGGTCCATGCCGGATTTTTCTCTGAAGAGTCAATGGCTCCGTTTCCGTCAAAGTCCCATTTCCAGGAATCTGGATTTCCTGTAGATAAGTCCGAAAACTGGACTGTAAGAGGGCTGGTGCCTGAGAGAGGGCTTGCGGAAAAGCTGGCTTCAGGGGGGGAATATGTTGCTATTATTTCTGAAGTCCCGTTTACAGGAAAACTGGAGACCGAATATGCGGAAACATTGCCTGAGAGCATGAAGTTTCCAGGTTCGATAACCGAAGGCACTGTTACTCTGTACACAACCGTTTTTTCTTCTCCTGCCTGAAGGCTTTGTACCCAGATCCACTCCTGGGTGGACTTTTTAAAAGTCTCAATATTCTGGAAAATAGCCCCATCGCTTTCAATTACACTTACGTTCCAGCCAGCTGGCAGATTTTCGTCAAGAGTGAGGGCTTCAACATACTGATCTGTCAATATATTAACCGTTACCGTAAAAGTCCCGCCTGCATAAACTGTCCCTGCAGAAACCTCTCTGTTTGCCTCTATTCCGGAGGCTGAAGCCGGAAGTATAATTACTGCAAAAAACAGGATCAGTATAAGGCCAGATATTAAATAGGAAAACCTGATCCTTTTTTTTACTTCAGGAATTTCAATTGTTTTCATGAAAATGAATCCTTTAGTTTTTTGGTCTGTCTTCTATCTTTTTTAATCGTTTGTCTTTCTTAAATTCTATATTCTGTATTGGTCTATATTACTATAACTGTATCTGGCCTGAATTTATAAAATCTCTGAATATATTTCGAATTTCAGTGTCTGTAGGCTTCCAAATTTCATGAGAAAGTGAGATAACTTCAAGTTTGTCCGCAGTCAAAGTCACATATAAATAAAACAGTGTGCTATTCTCTTTTATGATAACAAGGAAAAGTTACGTATTGTTTGTTCTTTTTTTCGTCGGAATTGCAGCCACAGCTGCAGTGCTTGCTTACCCTGGCTCCAGTGAGAACACGGCACAGGCAGATGGGCGCGAAGCCACTGGTGATAGAGGAGAAATAATTGCTAATCGGATTGAGTCTTCTTCCAGTGTAATAACAAAAATTGAACCTGCGAATCCACTGAAGTTTATTACTGCAGAAGCTGCAGAAACCGATTCAGCTACTGAGGTTACGGTCTATAACACTAACCTTGCCCTGGTGAAAGAACGTCGGGAACTCGATCTGAATACCGGAGTTAATAATATCGAGTACATGGACGTTGCTGCACTTATCGATCCGACTTCAGTTATGTTTGAGGACACAAAAAACAGAAATACTGCCGTGCTTGAACAGAACTACGAATATGATCTGGTAAGCAGTTATAAGCTTCTGGACAAATTCCTTGGTAAAGAAATAACTGCGACTGAAAAGGAAGGGGAAACCTATACAGGCACTCTTCTCAGCCACGACGGCGGGGTTGTGCTCCAGTTGAGCGACGGGAAAGTTGTGAGTATTACAGAAGTCTCCAAATTCGAATTCCCTGACTCCGCAGGTCTGCTTACGAAACCCACCCTGGTCTGGCAGATTTATTCTCCCGTATCAGGCAGCCGTGATGTACTCACATCCTATCTTACTGGCGGCATGAGCTGGAATGCTGATTATATCGTGAAGACAAATGCCGATGACACAAAGGCTGATATCCAGGGCTGGGTAAGCATCGACAATCGGGCCGGGACTACATATGAGGATGCCAGATTAAAGCTGGTTGCAGGTGAGGTCCATCGTATAGCTGTGCCTGAGCCAGGTTATTATGAGGTACCTGTAGAAGCAGAAGAAGAAGCGTACGATGGGGCAAAAGGAGGCTTTGCTGAAGAATCCTTCTTCGAATACCACCTCTACACCCTTGAAAGAGCGGCTACCCTGAGAAATAATGAGGTCAAGCAGATTTCCCTTCTCTCTGCGGATTCCGTGCCAGTTGAAAAGGAACTTATCTTTGACGCCTCAAAAAGCAGTGATGTACAGGTAGTCCTGAACCTGACCAACTCCAGACAAAAAGGACTGGGAATGCCTCTCCCTGCCGGAGTTGTGAGAGTATACAAAGCTGATTCCGAAGGGCAGCTCCAGTTCCTTGGGGAAGACAGTATGGACCACACTCCCAAAGACGAGGAAATTGAGATTGCTGTTGGAAGCGCTTTTGATATAACCGGCACCAGAACCCAGACAGATTACCAGAGGGTGAGCAATGATGTCTGGCGGGAAAGCTACGAAATCGAGTTAAAGAACCACAAGTCTGAAGCCCAGAAAATAAGGGTTGTTGAACGCTTCTATGGAGACTGGGAAATTATGAAAAACTCCGATAATTACAAAAAGACAGACGCTTACACTGCCGAATGGGAAGTAACCGTACCTGCGGACGGTTCGAAAAAGATTACTTTCACAGTGGAACGCACATATTAAATTCCCTGATTTCCTATTTTTTCATGGGATTTACTCCCGGATATCCGGTTTATGGAGCAAAATTTAACTCTTAATCTTATTTTTTTCTTTTCAGGTGCCCGAAAGGTCTGGACTTTACTACGGAAACCTCATTAAAGGCCTTTCAGTATAAGAGATTTTATATGATTGGCTCATATAATTCACTGTTTTAGTTTTTTATTTTCCGATTATTTCTTTTCTCCAGCTCTTTATTTTCAGGCTGGAAAGATCATTGACGATATTTGTGGGTGAGGAAGTATGAAATTGAAGTTGAAACTAAAAGGAGTAGATCTATCTCTATTTTGTATTTTTTTGATCCTGGTCATGGGAATATCTCCTGCTCTTGCCCAGATGGGCCAGGGTGGAAGACCTGCTGGAGGAATGGGCCAGGGAGCAGGCCATGGAATGGGCCAGGGCATGATGAATGGTTACGGGCTTGACCAGTACGACAGCAGATTCGCAGGGTTCGGATCAATGACTTTCGAAGAAGCATGCATCAATTTCGGGATTCCAGTTGAAAACACACTCTCTGACCTCGGACTTCCAGAAAGTATGGATACGCAACTTACAATTCTGGAAATCGAGGAGCGGTACGGAGTTTCAGGGCAGGAAATTGCGAGCTACATAGCCACGAATACAAAGCAGACGCCCGCCTCTCTCAATCCCCGACAACAGGTTATGATGCGCCAGCATGCAGTGCAGGCTGTGAGGGGCACGGGTATGGGGCAGGGGATGTATTTCATGCGTCATGGCCGCTTTGCATATGGGAATTACACCACCTTCAGTTTTGATCCAGATACAGGCGAAGTCAACAACTTTGCGGTTAGCGGGGACCTTATTTTTGATCAGATAACTGTTTCCGGTTTTGCTTTTAAAGAAGAGCGGGTTGCAGGGGCAGTTGCTGTTTACGAAGGCGATGACAGCCAGATTTTCATTCATGATAACCCGATGGGAATAACACAGATCCGGGCTTTTGCCGATAAAACCGTTGTTTTTGACCTTGCAGAAGAAGTGGAAGCAAGCATGGAAACCGAAGTTTCGGATGATTCGGAAGACGCAATTATTGTAAAGGTAACAAAAAATAATTTTGTGGGATACCTTATCGTCTTCAAGAATTCTCTTGCCGCCGCTAGTGGCGACGAGCCTCTCGAAGGGCTTGATGTTGAGGTTTCTGATAACAGGGTCACGGTAACTCTTGTAAACAACAGCGTGGCCATGTTCCGTGCAACTCCCATGAACCCTGCTCTAATGCAGCCGGGATACGTGTACAGTTCTGGTGCTGCACATATTCATCAGGTACTTAACCGGGAAATTGCCCGCGGGAGAGTCGGAGCCGAAATAACACTTCGTGCAGGTGGAAATAATGCATCTGTTGTGAACTATACTTCCGTAGGTGTGCATATCAGAGAAAGGGACAGGGACCGTATAGTGCTCAGGGTAAATTCTGATCTTCCCGAAGGCAGGGTCATCACAGTAAACGTAGACAATGAGACCATCAACCTATCTAACCCCGACCGCATCAGGCTTCACATTGATGGGCAGGTAATAGAGAGAGCCGAAAACATCGATGTTCTCTTTGCCGGCGGAAACCGCCCGCTCTGTCATCTCCTGCAGGAAAATGAAACCGCTACGATGGCTGTCTACATCCCTGAATTCTCGGAACGTGAAATTATAATTGACCTTGAGCCCGAAGACGGTGGAGAAGAAGCTGGAGAAGAAACGGGAGAAGACGAATCTTCTGAAGAGGAAGATGAAGCTAAACCGACACCCGCTTTCGAATTTGGGCTTGGGATTGCGGTAATGACTTCCGCATATGGGTTGAGACGCAGGAGGCAATGAATAGCCTTTTTCAGTCTGTCTAAGTCCAGTATCATTGAAAATGGATGCAAAGGTTGCAGAGTTGAGAAGTGGCAAAATTCAAAATTCTGCACCACATCCCTTATTTTAAAAGATTTACATTTTTGTGAAATGGCAGTCTTTGGTTTTACTTTTTTCATCTCGGAACCCGGGAAGAAAGTTTTTCAGTTTTTCTTGTCACGTCGTGCTGGAGGGAAAAGGAAGCCTGACAGTCAAATAAATTATTCCATTTACCTGAAGGCGGTCTTGAATTCAAGTAACTATTAACACCTCCGCCAGCCTGTCTGGCAGCCCTGCCCAAACAAAGGAGAAAAAGAAGACGGAAGCAAAAGGGAGTAAAAAGAGAATAAAAGCTTTAAAAAATACTAAAGAGCAATAAAATTAGAATTAATTGTTTTTTTAGTTTCTGCATTTAGGGCTATTATTTGCTAATTTCTTCTTTATGTCTTTTCGGGAAAGGCTGCTCTCCTTCGTCGAGCGGGACAAGAACGACACTGTAAAGCGAATGAGGCTGCACAGGTAAGATATATTTGTAACTTATTCCTCTTACCAGAGTTCACTGCCCCAATCCAAAAATTTCATAAATCCATGTATATATAAATCTGAACTCCAATAATCATGCTATGGGAGTGAAGAAGCACTTTTTATGGTTAATTACAGGGCTTATAGGGTTCATGCTACTCTTTTCAGCATATATACCTCTACACACTGAAGGTATTGCCCAGGCAAATGTTTCCGGCAATGAAACTAATCAGACCGCATCATCGGAGATTTCTGCTGAAAACCTAACTGCAAACCCTCTTGAAATTATGGCTTCAGAAGGCATTGAAGCAGGAGAGGATCTGGAACTTACTATTTATGAACAGGGGCTTGCGCTTGTAAAAGAGAGGCGGGAAATTGAGCTTGAAAGCGGGGAAAACCGCGTGGAATATACAGGCATTGCATCAGGGATTATCCCTGCGTCGGTTATGGTAGAAGATCCTGAAAGTGATGAGGTGTTTGTCCTCGAACAGAACTATGAGTACGACCTCCTGAGCAGTTCAAGTTTGCTTGAAAAATATCTCGGCAGGGAAATTACGGTAGTGGGTACAGATGGTGAGGCCTATACGGGCAGACTGCTCAGCCATGAGGAAGGAGGAATTGTCCTCGAGACTGAAACAGGAGAAGCTGTAGTGCTTCGGGAAGTCTCAAAGGTAGAATTGCAGAATGCCTCAGAGCTTTCAACAAAACCAACTATTGTCTGGCAGATTTATTCTCCTGCCTCAGGGACGCATGAGCTCCTTACTTCTTACCTGACAGAGAACATAAACTGGGAGGCAAATTATGTCCTGAAGAGCAATGAAGATGATACGCAGGCTGATATGAAAGGCTGGGTGAATATTGAAAACAAAGCAGGAATAACCTATGAAAATGCTTCTCTAAAACTGGTTTCCGGAGAAATAAACCGCGTATCTCCGCCGGTGCAGCCCTTGCCTGCTGACCGTGCCGGAGAAGCGGCAGTTGAAGACGAGGCAGTACCCTCCTTTAACGAAGAAGCTTTTTCCGAATACCATCTCTATACCCTTGAGAGACCTGCAACTCTGAGAAACAATCAGGAAAAGCAGATTTCACTTTTCTCTGTGGATTCAGTGCCTGTAGAAAAAGAGCTCATTTATGACAGCACTCTGAGCGAGCGTATCCGAAATTACCTTACCCTTGAAAACACCAACGAGACAGGACCTGGAATGCCTTTGCCGGCAGGCGTTGTAAGAGCCTATAAAACCGATTCTGCGGGAGTGATACAGTTTCTGGGCGAAGACAGTATAAAACATACTCCTGTGGGCGAGGAAATAAGAGTGTCTACAGGTTCAGCCTTCGACCTTAGAGCCACAAGAAACCAGACTGACTATCAGAAAATAAGCGACAACGTAGAAAGGGTCAGCTACGAAATTCGAATTAATAACAGCAGAGCTGAACCGCAGGATGTGACTGTGGTTGAGCATCTCTATGGAGACTGGGAAATTCTGGAAAATTCAGATGAGTATAAAGAAACCGATGCTTTCACCATAGAATTCAGAATAGCGGTTCCTGCAAATGGCACAAAAATTATTTCCTACACCGTAGAGAACAGGTTTTAACCGGAAGCTGATGGGAACCGATAGAAAATCTGACAGAAAAATTCGATAGAAAGTCTGATAGAAAAGAAGCTAAATGCTGGAAAATAATAGCCGGAAAATTCAGAGGAAAATTTTACAAAATCTTAGAATAAGAGAAAATCTTAGAAGGAGAGAAATTTGCAGAATCTCCGGTGGCTGAAAAAGCCCTCACAGGGGCAGCCGCCGGCAAATTTCTCTAAAGTGGATAAAGTAAATATTCAGGAATAACGAAGTAAAAGGAAAATTTGCAAGACCGGGTACAGAATTGTTCTGTAGCCTGGCGTTTTTTGCATTTATCCTTCGAGGACAATCTCGATGTTTATGTCCTTGGGGACCTGGATTCTCATGAGCTGACGAAGTGCTCTTTCATCGGCTGCTATGTCGATGAGCCTCTTGTGTACGCGCATTTCCCAGTGGTCCCAGGTTGCAGTCCCATCACCGCTTGGACTCTTCCTTGTGGGGACAACAAGCTTCTTTGTTGGAAGTGGAACAGGTCCTGAAATGTTAACTCCTGTTCTTTCCGCAATTGACTTTACCTGGTTACAGACTCCGTCCAGATCCTTGGGACTGATGCCTGACAATCTTATTCTAGCTTTTTGCATAACCTTTTTTCTCCTTAAAAAATGAAAAAAGGAGAGTGTTATTTCTGCTTAACACTCATGCACATGCCTGCGGCAATTGTCATACCCATGTCACGGATAGCGAACCTGCCGAGCTGTGGAATTTCTTTTACGGGCTCGATGACCATCGGTTTTGTTGGTTTGATGGTAACGATTGCTGCGTCTCCGGCCTTAATGAAGGTCGGGTTTTCTTCCTTAACCTGTCCGGATTTCGGGTCCAGCTTCTTGTCAAGAGAGATCAGCTGGCATGCGATCTGGGAGGTGTGGGCGTGGAAGACAGGTGTGTAGCCTGCAGTAATTGCGGAGGGGTGCTGAAGGACGACGATCTGTCCGACAAACTCGTCAGCGACCTTTGGTGGGTTGTCAGCGTGACCGCAAACGTCTCCTCTGCGGACATCGTTCTTGCCGATACCACGTACGTTCCAGCCGATGTTGTCTCCAGGGACTGCCTGTGGAATTTCTTCGTGGTGCATCTCAATTGACTTAACCTCACCGCCGGCTCCGCCGGGCATGAAGACTACCTTGTCACCTTTCTTCATTACACCGGTTTCAACTCTGCCTACAGGCACAGTTCCGATACCGGAGATTGTGTATGCATCTTCGACAGGAACCCTGAGAGGAAGAGTGGATGGTTTTTCTGGTTGCTTGAGGTTGTTAAGAGTGTCCATCATGGTGGGGCCCTTGTACCAGGGAGTCTTGTCGCTGTTCTTTACAATGTTGTCGCCATAGAATGCGGAGGTTGGAACGAAGGGGATTTCACTTGGCTTGAACCCGATCATTTTCAGGATACCGGATACCTGCTCAACGACTTCCTTGTATCTCTTCTCACTGTACTCTACTGCGTCCATCTTGTTGACTGCAACGATAAGCTGGTTGATACCGAGGGTTCTGGAAAGGAAGATGTGTTCCTTGGTCTGGGCCATGACACCATCAGGGGCTGCAACGACGAGAACTGCAGCGTCAGCCTGGGAAGCGCCTGTAATCATGTTCTTAACGAAGTCACGGTGACCAGGGCAGTCCACGACTGTAAAGTAGTATTTGTCAGTGTCGAATCTCTTGTGAGCGATGTCAATTGTAATACCTCTTTCACGCTCTTCCTTAAGAGAGTCCATAACCCATGCGAATGCGAAGGATTCCTTACCCTTCTGTTTTGCTTCTTCTCTGAACTTATCGATGATATGTGGAGGTACAGCTCCTGCATCATACATTAAGCGTCCTACGAATGTGGACTTTCCATGGTCAATGTGACCAATCACTGCTAAATTCATGTGTGGTTTGTCTGCTGCCATTTATTATTCTCCTTTATAAATTCTGGATGAGTTTCAATGCTATATTAAATCATAGTATATTAATATTAGGGCAGATCTCGTAATGATTAGACCTTCTCCGGTCTTCTTTCAACCATTACTCAATGTTTCCCGATTTGAACATTTATCGGGTCGACGTAATCTGAATTTCCAGCGGCCTGGACTGTTTTCCCCATTATAGGCATATCTTGTTTTAAACCTTTCCCATAGACGAAACTCTAAGAAAATTCTGAAATCTTCTATTTGAAGATTTCCGATATTTTCCTTTCCAAATCTGCAGGAAATTTTGCCTGAAGAGGTTTGTAACTCAAATGGAGAGAAGCGGAAAAATTCCGCTTACATTGAAAGGTAGTCAGAAGCTTTTGGCAGGTCCTTCTTCAGGCCCTTCCTTTCTCTAATCTGACCGACAATTTCGTTCAGGATGCTTGAAGGTACAACGTCAAAGCCTCCGAACTCCGTGCTCCACATAGCACGCCCTTCGGTTGCGGACCTGATTTCTCCGGCAAATCCAAACATCTCAGCCACAGGTACTCTGGCCTCTATAATTGCCAGGTCACCTTCCGTGGTCATGTTAAGGATAACACCGCGGCGGCCCTGAAGTTCTTTTGTTGCACCGCCCATAAGGAGCTGGGGTACCTGAACAAAGACCTTCTGGTAAGGCTCAAGCAGACTGTCTTCTGCCATGAGCATGCCTGCCTGGATTGCCTGCCTTGATGCAGGGATAATCTGGGCCGGACCTCTGTGGATTGCGTCTTCGTGGAGTTTTGCATCCACAAGCACGCACTTTACGTTTGCTACAGGCTCTCTGGTGAGCGGACCTGCACGCATAACTTCTTCAAACCCATCGAGCACCAGTTCCATGGTTTCGTTAAGGTACTGGATACCCTTCGTCATATCGATGAAGATATTGGAGTTGAAGATGCCGACAATGCCTTTTGCCTGTTCTTTGTCCATGCCGAGCTCAATGAGTTTCTGTCTCCTCTCAAGTTCAGGCATATTCATGCTGACTTCCCCTTCCTTGATTGCGCTGACAATCTCGGTGTCAAGGGGCTCGACATAGATATAGAACCTGTTGTGCCTGTTCGGAGACTTTCCTTCAACAGCCTCGATCTTTTTCTTAATTGTTTCTCTATAAACGACAATCGGCTTGCTCGTGGTAATTTCCACGTTTTTGTCCCTTTCGATCCTGTGGGCGATAACTTCCAGGTGAAGTTCTCCCATACCTGCCATCAGGTGCTCCCCGGTTTCCTCATCCAGGGTAATCTGGAGGGTCGGGTCTTCCTTTGCGACCTGTCTGAGAACCTCTATAAGTTTGGGAAGGTCTTTGGTGTGTTTGGCTTCGACAGCCACGGTCACCACAGGTTCGCTTACGTGCCTGATGCTTTCGAAAGGAGTCATACCATCAAGTGTGGTTACGGTAGAACCTACGATTGCGTCTTTTAGACCGGTAACTGCAGCAATGTTTCCTGCAGGAATCTTGTCCACTTCAAGTCTTTCCGGACCCATGAAGATACCCACCTGCTGGACTCTGCTCTTCTTCGCAGTTCCTGAGGTGTATACTTCCATACCACGGGTAAGAGAACCGCTGAACAGCCTTCCTGTTGCAACTTCTCCTGCGTGGGGGTCAACGGAAATATCAGTCACCATGAATGCAAGGTCTCCATCTGCATTTGCATGGGTCATGGACTTCCCGATTTCGGAGTTTTCGTCTCCGTGCCAGATGACCTTTACCCTGCCCTGCTGAGCTACAAGTGGGTTTGGCAGGAAGTGAATAACCATGTCAAGGACAGCTTCGTGCAGAGGGCATTTTTCTGCAAGAGTCTTCATATCTCCGGCTTTACAGTAATTAAATACATCATTGAAGGAAACCCCGGTCTTCTTCATCATAGGCACACTGATTGCCCAGTTGTAAAGGGCTGACCCGAAAGCTACGGTCCCGGCTGCAGCATCTACTTTCCAGCCTGCCTTGAACTTTTCGGGGTTCATGTTCTTGATGAGCTTGTTCACGTGGTCAATGACTTTTCCGAGGCGGACCTGCATTTCCTGAGAGTCGACCTGCAGCTCATTGATAAGCCTGTCTACCTTGTTAACGAAAAGCACGGGCCTTACATGTTCCCTGAGAGCCTGCCTCAGCACAGTCTCTGTCTGGGGCATAGTGCCTTCTACTGCGTCAACTACCACTACCGCACCGTCTACAGCTCTCATGGCACGGGTAACGTCTCCACCGAAGTCAACGTGACCTGGAGTGTCGATAAGGTTAATCAGGTAGTCTTCATTATCAAATGTGTGAACCATGGAAACGTTGGAGGCATCAATTGTAATACCTCTTGCCTGTTCCTCTTCATCGGAGTCCATGAACAGCTGTCTTCCGGCAAGTTCCTTCGAAATCATGCCAGCGCCTGCTAACAGGTTGTCCGATAATGTGGTCTTTCCGTGGTCAATGTGTGCAACGATTCCGATGTTTCTGATCCTCTCGGGATCATTCATGAGCGTTGTCACACGCTCGACCATTTTCTTTCTTCGTCCCATGCTAATACCTTTTAAGTGAAATGTGAATGATTATATGTTATTTTTGAGTGGGGAAAGGCCCGGATAAGATTAACGGGCTGCCTTCGCAACTCTTTCCTTTGCATCCTTTCTGTTGATAGAGAAGGCTTTTGTATCGCGGTTTGCTGCGCCTATGAGTTCGGTTGCCAGACATTCTCCAACAGAGCGCTTGGATTTAAAGGCTGCGGCATTTGTCCCCATGCTGATGTAACGCAGGGCAGTGTCAACGCGCCTCTGGGGTGCGGTGTCAACTGCTTTTGGAACAGATATTCCGCCGTATTTCAGCCTGACTACCTCTTCCCTGGGTCCTGCATTGGCAATGGCGTCAACAAGAACCTGGATAGGGTTCTGCTTTGTTTTTCTGTTGATGATGTCAAAAGCTTCTTCAACTGCGCGAAGAGTAACCTGCTTCTTTCCGCTGTTGATTTCTGTCCTCATGAGGTTGTTTGCAAGGCGCTCTACAATCGAAATTTCGGATTTGTTAAACTGCTGCCTGGCATGTTTCCCGCTGCTGTGAGGTACAATTACAGGGGCAAGGCTGACATAGCGCTTAATCCCGAGGTCTCTGACCTCAACTTCCGTAGGGTCCCATTTCCCAAAAATCTTGTACAAAAAAATCATCTCCTGGGTTTTTCCAATCTGCCGATAACCAGCTGGTTCAGGGACACATTATTTACGGCAATTACTTTGAAACGTACGCCGGGAATGTCACCCATAGCACCACCCATGCGGCCTCCGATCCTTTCCACGGTAACTTCGTCGTGCTCGTCAATAAAGTTGACTGCACCGTCTCCCGGACAGAAAGCGGTAACCTGACGCCCGTTTTTAATGAGCTGGATTCTTACGCATTTTCTAATTGCAGAGTTCGGCTGTTTGGCTTCAACTCCCACTTTCTCTAATACAATGCCCCGACCCTGAGGTGCACCACCAAGCGGGTCAGCTTTCACGTTCAGACCAAGAACACGCCTGCCGTAGTATGTATCTTTCCAGCGGGCATCCTTCCTGGTTTGTTTGAGTATATTAGCTGCATATTTTCCTTTAGCCATAGTAAATTCTCCAGTTAATAATTGATCACAGTTTCCTGATTTGGCACTAATGCCAGAATTATCCTTCAACGCCGGATTAATGGATCAAACGTAAAGTAAGGGGATATTACTGCAGGATCACGTCTTCTATAGTGTGATGGCGACGTGCAAGCATCTTAACTTTCTCTATATTTTTGCCGTTGCGACCGATGGCAAGCCCCTTCTCTTTATTGGGTACCTCTACATAAGCTAATCGCTTGCCATTTTTATTTGTAAGGTTCACCGAACTTACGGATACCGGTCCGAAGGCGTTCTTAATAAAGGTTACAGGATCTTCCGAATACTCGACAAGCTCAATGGGTTTGTCCAGGGCTTTTTTAACACGGTTTATATTCTCCCCGTTTTTGCCTATTGCAAGCCCCATATCGCCCTGCTTTACGACATATACGAGCCTTTCCTCTTCCGGGATACAGTCGAGTATTTTTGCCCGCGTCATGTTTTCAAACAATGCAATGTACTGGATGCTTTCTGCAGTAAGTCTTATTTCACCCAAGACGTTGCAACTCCTTTTATCAAGCTGTAGCTGCCAGTATATCCGATTCGCCTGCATCAAGGATTGCCATGGCTGCAATCGTGAAGGGCTTTCCGCATACGGGCCCGAGTTCTACACTTGTGCCTTCGTATTCAAGAACCGGAACATTTGTTTCCTGAACTTTCTTCTTAACATCTTCTGGGCAGTTTGATGCCAGGACAACCATTTTTGCTGAGCCGTCTGCTGCTGCATCAACGGTCCTGTTGGCTCCGATTATTACTTTTCCTGTTTTCACAGCCTTGATAAGGGATTTATCAACATTGATCTTCATTTTCATCAACTCTCGTCTCAAATTAGCTCTTCTACTCTATCTCTTTCTAAATAAAGATTCCAAGCTCGGTGAGTATATGGTACTCTAAATACCTGATGCCTTATATCAATTTTCTGGTTATGAGCCTCGCACGACTCAAGTTTCTGCAGCAGGATTTGATGAGGTTTGTTAAGGTAATATACACCTGATCTGGACTCGTCCTGTATCAGATTATACATTTAAATAATTATAGGTCGTGCCGGAGTTTTTCTCCGGTTCTTACTCCCCTTCGGCTTCAACTTCTTCTGCCGATTCGATTTCAGGCGCTACTTCCACCACTCTCTCTGCTTTCCTGCTTATCAGGTGTACGTCTCCAGTACCCATGCGGATCGGCTGGCCTACAATGATGTTTTCCGTAACACCCTGGAGTTCATCCACATATCCGCGCATACCTGCATCAAGCAAATGGTTGACGGTAACTTCGAAAGCCGCACGGGCAAATACACTTGCCTTTTCACCTGAAATTCCGTGCCTGCCTATCTGTTTTACTTCCCCGTCCGAGGTCATAAGGTCTGCCACAAGCATGATGTGCCTTATATCCACGGTAAGACCCTGTTCACGCAGGGTGTCCGTAGCTTCCTTGATGATCGCGTTTCTTGCAGCCTCGATTCCAAGCACTTCGTAAATTTCATTGATGTTATTCGTGCTGGTCCTGGTCCTGTCCACACCCTCAAACTGGAGGACTTCACGGAGAGCTGATCCTTCCGTATAAAGGGTGTACTCTTCGCCCTCTTTTCGGACCACTACTCTTTTAATTCCTTCTATACCTTTAAGGGTGACATTGTGGATGCTTTTTGCAAGCTGGAGCAGTTCCCTGTAAGAAGGCTCTCCCGGAGTGATAACGATCTGGTTATCAATATCAGGGGAAATACTGACAAGAACATTCAGTTCTTCATTGAATTTCTCTTTTACCTGGTCTATTGTAATATTCCTGCCTTCCATTGCTTTTTCGTGCAGGTCTATTATTAGCTTCATCTGGGAAAGGTCAGTTGTAACGTCTGCGATGTGGTCGATTTTGGTTGCTTCAATCTCCCATGCAAGAGCTCTTGTCTTTTCCCTGTCGTAAGCATAGTCTTCAGGGTTTTCTTTGGAAAGGGCGATTGTCATCATAGGAGTGCTCGGGATCTTCCTCGCATCCACGATTTCAATAAGGCGGGGAAGACCGAGAGTAACGTTAATCTCGGCCACACCGGCGTAGTGGAAAGTACGCATCGTCATCTGAGTGCCCGGTTCCCCTATTGACTGGGCTGCAACAACGCCAGCTGCGTCACAGGGCTCGATGCACGAGACAGAATATTCTTCCATTACCTTTTCTATTATCTCTTCCATTTCCTTCTTGCTTACTCCGGCTTTTATGACATCTTCTTTCAGAGTTTTTAAAATGTTATTCGGAAGCGGAAGGTCCTTTAACATGCTGTCTACTGTGGCTTCGCTGATGCTCATTATGCCACCTCCCTGTTTACTACGGAACGGACAATCCTGTGGATTGTGTCGGGTTTGCTGAAATCACTCTTTGTCGGGTTAATTCCATCTTCCCCGTACTTGAACTGGACAAGCACGCCTCTGGTGTCTCTTACCGTAAGGTCATACTGGACCTCAAGATCCTGAAGGGCATTGACAAGTCTTCTCTGCAGGTAACCTGACTGTGATGTCCTGACCGCAGTGTCCACAAGACCTTCTCTACCACCGATAGCGTGGAAGAAATACTCTGTCGGGTTGAGCCCGCTCTTGTAGCTTGCCTTAACGAACCCGTGTGCATCGGATCCCAGGTCTCCTTCCTGGAAATGGGGCAGGGTTCTGCCTGCATATCCTCTGCGGATGCGTTCACCACGAACCGCCTGCTGTCCGACACAGGCTGCCATCTGAGTAAGGTTAAGGATAGAACCTCTGGCTCCTGAACGAGCCATGATAACTGCAGGGTTTTCAAGACCCATGTGGCTGTCTGCAATTCCACCGGTCTTGTCTCTGGCCTTTCCGAGTTTCTGCATTATGCTCATTTCAATGGTTTCATCAAGGGTTCTTCCAGGGAGAGGGTCAAGCTCTTTATTTATATATGATTTGATAAGGTTCTGCACGGCGTCTTCAGCTTCAGAGAGAACTTCATTGATCTGGATTCTGGCTTCTTTTGGAATATCTTCATCAGCTATTCCAAAACTCAGGCCTGTGCGCATGATAGCCCTGATTGCAAGCTTTGTCATGTCATCCACAAAGCGAGCTCCGGCTTCCGGGCCGATTTCCTTAATGATGCGGTCCTGAACCTTTCCTTTGAAAGCCCCTATTGCAGCTTCGTCTATCGTGCCCATAAGAAGTTTTCCATCCCGGATTACCACATAGGCATCGTTAGAGCATTCTTGTTTCTTGCAGGTATCACAGTGAGAGCAGACCTGGGCTGTGAACTCTGCATTGAGACCTTCGGGCAGGATCTGGCTGAAGATCTGTTTTCCTGTCCAGTAAGGTTTTCCGTACTCGTCATGGCCTGCAGGTTCAGGCAGGCTACGTGCACTGCTTTTTCTCAGAAGGTCGTAAGCATCGTAACTGGAAATTTTGTTTTCATTACGGGTCAGCAGGAAAAGCCCTGAAATGTGGTCGTGAATCCCACCTATAATGGGACCTCCGAAACGTGGGGAGAGAATGTTCTCCTGAACCTGCATGAGGATCTTTGCCTCAGCCCTCGACTCTTCAGTCTGGAGGGCGTGCATGTTCATTTCGTCGCCGTCAAAGTCAGCGTTATATGGAGGGCAGACCGCAGGGTTCAGCCTGAAAGTTTTGTTCGGCAGCACCTTTACAGAGTGTGCCATGATACTCATTTTGTGCAGGGACGGCTGCCTGTTGAAAAGAACGGTGTCACCGTCTTTTAACTGGCGTTCCACAGTCCAGCCGAATTCCAGCTTTTCGGCAAGGTCGTCCTTGTTCATATTGGTTACTTTTATACGCCTTCCGTCAGACCTGAACACATAGTTTGCACCGGGATGGATATCTTCCCCGTTCCTTACATAGACCTTGAGCTGTTCGATGTTCCTTGGGGTTACCACTGCAGGCATTGTGAGAATCTTTGCAATGGGCATAGGGACACCGACTTCGTTTATGCTGAGGTTCGGGTCAGGAGATATAACGGTACGTGCAGAGAAGTTAACACGTTTACCTGACAGGCTTCCCCTGAACCTTCCTTCCTTACCTTTTAAACGCTGGGAAAGGGTCTTGAGAGGTCTGCCTGATCTGTGCCTTGCAGGCGGGATTCCTGAAACCGAGTTGTCAAAGAATGTAGTAACGTGATACTGGAGAAGCTCCCATAAGTCTTCAATAATAAGCTGCGGAGCTCCTGCTTCCCTGTTTTCCTGGAATCTCTGGTTGATCCTGATAATGTCTACCAGCTTGTGGGTAAGGTCGTCTTCACTGCGCTGCCCGGATTCAAGTGTAATTGAAGGGCGCACTGTAACAGGAGGTACAGGAAGAACTGTAAGGATCATCCATTCGGGCCTTGCGTTCTTCGGGTCCATCCCTATGACTCTTATGTCCTCGTCAGGGATGTTCTCGAAGCGGTCCCTGATCTCAGTAGGAGTCAGCTTTTCTCCGTTTTCCAGGTATTCACTGGGCTTTTCGAATTTAATTTCGAGCTGCTCTTCGTTACAGTAAGGGCAGTTCTTTACCTTGCTGGCTTCTTTATAAACTTCGTTAATCAGGTCATCAGGCATGTGCCCGATTTCTTCAATTGCAGTGAGCTGGTCAAGAAACTGCTGTTTCTGGGCCTGTTCCAGCAGAAGCCTGCTGCATTTCCTGCAGGTTGCTCTGAGGAGTTTTCTGATTATTTTGTTGAAACCTACGTGGACAACAGGAGCGACAAGTTCGATGTGCCCGAAGTGTCCGGGACACTCGCCTGCCCTGCCTGAACAGGTCTTGCAGCGAAGCCCGGGGTCAATAACCCCGAGTTTTGTGTCCATAAGCCCCATGTCAATTGGAAATCCGTCATCATCGTAAGTGTCAGCCGTGATAATAGGGGTTGCACTCATCTTACGGATTTCTTTTGGGGACATTAAACCGAATTTGATAGAAGCAATTCTTTTAGGAATTGGAGGTACGTTTGCCATATGTCCACCTCACTTTATACAGCATCTTCAAGGTTAAGCCTGGGAGCAACTCCGAGGGACTTAATTTCGTCCAGTAACAGCTTGAACGCATAGCTCATCTCTACAGGGTATATATCAGTGTCAGCACCGCAGGCTGAACAGAAAGCTACGTTCCGCTGCTTGTCGAATGTTGCAATCATTCCACAGTGCGAGCAGACAAGTTCCACCACTTTGTCAGACTCGTCAAGCAATCTTTCTTTTAGGGACATGGCAGCTCCGTGCCCTACCAGCACATCACGCTCCATTTCACCGAACCTGAGACCTCCTTCCCTTGCTCGACCCTCAGTCGGCTGGCGGGTAAGGACCTGTACGGGTCCGCGGGACCTTGCGTGCATCTTGGAAGTAACCATGTGGTGCAGTTTCTGGTAAAGGATAACACCAACGAAAACATCTGCAGGGATCATCCTGCCTGTTGCCCCATCATAAAAAATCTCTTTTCCTGTGTGGGCAAAACCGTGCTTTTTAAGAGCTTCTCTTAAGTCTTCTTCGTTTTCTCCAGAGAAGGCTGTTGCATTAACTCTCCTGCCTTCCATGGAACCTACCTTCCCGCCAATCATTTCCAGGACGTGTCCTACAGTCATACGTGATGGAATTGCGTGCGGGTTAATCATCAGGTCAGGAGTTAAGCCTGATTCCGTAAACGGCATGTCTGCAATAGGGACCTTTAAGCCGATAACGCCTTTCTGCCCGTGCCTGGAAGCGAATTTGTCTCCAATGTCAGGGATCCTTTCGTCCCTTACCTTTACCTTTGCAAGGCGGGTTCCGTTAATGGATTCCGTAAGGATAACGGTGTCCACAATCCCTGTTTCGTTGGATCTCATTGTAACAGAGCTTTCTCTCCTCTGTTCAACTGCAATCCCGAAATCCGAAGGCTCTTCAAGGAACCTTGGGGGGCTGGTTTTTCCTATAAGCACATCATTAGGGCCTACAGGGGTCTCAGGATTCACAAGCCCGTCTATGTCCAGGTTTGCATATGCATCAGCGCTGCGGGCTCCACGGTATTCCGAGTCAGGAATTTCGAATTTGTCTTCCTGCCCGCCAGGATACCTTCTTTCTTCACCTTCAAAGGTCCTGAGGAAGTGGCTTCTCCCAAGCCCTCTTTCTATTGAACCCTTATTGAAAATCAGGGCGTCCTCAATGTTATACCCTTCATAAGACAGGACTGCTACTACAAAGTTCTGGCCTGCGGGTCTGTCATCGAAACCTATTGCTTCAGAAGTTCTGGTTCTTGTAAGCGCTCTCTGCGGATAGTGAAGGACGTGGGCACGAGTATCAGGTCTTAACTTCTGGTTTGCAGTGGAGACTCCGATACACTGCTTGATCATGGCTGCACCCATGGTATTACGCGGAGATGCATTGTGTTCCGGGTAAGGGACCATTCCCGTACAGATCCCTAACATAAGTTCGGGATCTATCTCCATATGGGTGTGCTTGTCCGTAATGTCAGCCTCGTAGAGAGCAATATATGCATTTTCTTCTTCTTCAGCATCAAGGTACTCTACGCAGCCTTCTTTTACAAGGTCGTCGAAAACGATTTCCTTGCTCCTCAATTTCTGCACATGTTCCTCGGTCACTTTGGGAACGCCATTTTCCACAACCAGGAGAGGTCTTCTTGCCCTCCCCATATCGGAGTTTATAATTACTTCCCTGGTACTGTCATTTAGAGCTATATTGACCTGTCTGGATATGAATCCCTGCCGCCTCATTTTTCTGAGCTCTTCTACGAGTTCCGCAGGGTTGTCATGAGTCCCGACGAGCTCTCCGTTTATGAATACTTTTGCTTTAGCCATCTGACATCAACCCCTCAGTCACCATACATAGATCCAGAGTCGTCCATATCTGAATAATCGTAGAAATCATCATCTTTGTATTTGGTTTCGGGTTCAGGAGTTTCTTCAAACTCTTCAACAATTTCTTCCCCAAATTCATCGAGTAATATTTCTTTAATTTTTACCGGGATCTCTGGCATTTTCACGACTACTTTCTCAACATTAAGGTCGTAGAGTATTTTCTTTATGTTCTCTGTTTCTTCAGTTCCTGTGGAGAGTTCGACCATTTCGGCGAAGTTTTTAACAAGGCCACAATTCGGACCTTCCGGGGTTTCCGAAGGACAGAGACGACCCCACTGAGTTGCATGAAGGTCACGGGCTTCGAAGTGGGGCTGGGCACGGGAAAGAGGAGAAATCACACGGCGCAGGTGAGAAAGCGTGGAAATGTAATCGTTCCTGTCAAGAAGCTGGGAAACACCTGTCCTTCCTCCGACCCAGTTACCTGTTGCCAGGGGATGCTGCAGGCGGTCGGTAAGAACATCTGCCCTGACAATTGTGGCGACGTTAAGCTCCCTGTTCCTCATGTTTGCGCGTTCGAGCTGGTATTTTATGTCCCTTGCCAGCCTGTTAAAAGATACCCTGAAAAGGTCTTCCATCAGGTCGCCTGCGAGTTTAAGCCTCTTATTTGCGTAGTGGTCTTTGTCGTCTTCAGTACGCTTGCCAAGTGCGAGTTCAAAACAGGACTCTGCCATTCTTGCCAGGAAATGAGCTTTTGAGATCCTGTCTCTGACATCGTTTCCGAGGTGGGGGAAGAGATACCTGTCAATTACATAGTTTGCTCTCTTTATCTGGTATTCCTTGGCCTGCCCTGCAGCAACCCTTGCCCCGATCTTTTCTATCGCTTCTTCCTGGGTTTCGACTTCGGCTTCTTCAAGGTTTTCCAGCATGAACTTGATAATCTCAGGGTCACTTGAAACTGCATTTACGATATCCTCGTCAGTTACTATCCCGAGAGCCCTCATAAGTGTAATAAAGAAAACTCTGCCGGATATCGAAGGGAAAGAAACCTCAAGCAGGGACTTTCTTCCTCTTTCCACAATTACGAGTGCTCTGTATCCTCTTTTCTGAGAGAATACCTTTGCAACCTCTATGGCATCGCCGTAACGTTCCCCGTATTCTACAAGGATTTTGTTGGGGGCAAGGTCTTCGAGGGTCATAACTACCCTTTCAGTACCACCGATAATGAAATATCCCCCCGGGTCAAGAGGGTCTTCTCCATAGCGGACTTTTTCTACCTCGCTTAGCCCGAGAAGGTTGCAGATTTTGGACTTGACCATAACAGGAAGCTGCCCTATCTTTGCTTCCATTGCCTCTGACTCTATCCCGTCTTTTACGACACTCATTTCCAGATATAGAGGGCCTGAGTACGAAAGGTTTCTGAGCCTACCTTCATTCGGGTAAAGCTTTTCGATCGCTCCGTCTGCCTCCTTTACCACCGGATGTTCTACCCGGATCTTGCCGAGCTTGAGATAAGTGTCCTCAATATCGGTTTCTATTATTCTCTGTTCATCAATTATCTTTTGCAGCCCGTAATCTATAAACTTGTTAAATGAGTCTATATGATGCTGCACTATCTTGTCCCGTGTAAAATAGGCCTGCGACAGTATACTGCTTTCTAACGCGATGATAGCACCCTCTTTGCTTTGTAAAATGAAAATCAATAAATAATGATCCTAAGATCTAGATCGTTATGTAGTCGCTGAATCTTTCCGTACGATGGTGCATGGGATTCAAAAAGATATTCAGTGAAAAAAATATGATCTTGAAAGCGGTTTCAACTCCCCTCCGCTTACTCAATCACAAGTCTGTAATAATCTGCCTCCCCTGCAGTTTGACTTTTTCTTGTTATTTTCACGACATCTCCGACAACAGCCCCTATTTCTTTACAAACAGGATCCTGTACTTTGATTTTCGGAAGTTGTTCCTTTTCTATAAAATATTTGCTTAAAACAGACTTTAACTCGCCCTCAGACATGATTTCATGCTTGGGGACTGCCTCGTGGTCGAGCAGGCTGAACTTTGTCAAATCCTTTCCTCCAAAAATAAAGCATTCAAAAAACTTGATCAGATTTCTTCAGCGGATGGCCTTTCCGCCGGTTACAATTATAGAACATGGCGGGCCCGTAGGGATTTGAACCCTAGGCCGACTGGTTAAAAGCCAGTCGCTCTGCCTGACTGAGCTACGGGCCCAGATTGTTTGTTTCTCCACCTCTTTATTTTGCACCATGAAGGCTAATTTACAGCCATGCAACCCTGCTGCCCCGCTGCATCAGGGAGCACCTCTTTCACGGGTGCAACCCTCTAATTATAGCTATACTATTTATAACTTATGGTAGGTTTTCTTTTTTCCCTGATATTCCTGGAATCTTCCTGGAAATTTCTTTAGTATGTTACCAATTAATACATATATTTTTCTGATTTTTCCAGTAAAATATATGTATGATAATTTTCACTTTTTTAAAAGTAAGGCCAGAAAAAGAATTATTCCTCCATATATTCGGGTAAACTGAAACTTTTGCCCTGATTTTGAATAACTTCCCGCTTTCCCGAAGCTGCCCTCCAAGAATAAAGCATCCGTTCTCACACTAAATTATTGAATATTATGAAATTGGATTATTAAATATTAAGAAGTCTTAATATTTTTATAAAACAATATATCCTGAATTTCACTTCTAGTATTCACGCAAATACCTGATTGACCTGATTGCGTATCAGGAAAAGAAAAATCCTTCCAGAAGCACCTCTTTCAAAAGAATTCTTATTTTAAATTCTTGCCTCAAATTCTTATTCTAAACGTTATCTTAAATTCTTATTTTTGCGCCCAGGAGTTCAACGAAAGCCCTTAGCCAGGCGGGATGATTGGGCCATGCTTGAGCTGTTACCAGGTTTTTGTCTATAATTACCGGCTCAGGTTGCCAATCCGCACCTGCTAACCTGCATTCAGAAGCACATGCCGGGTATGAGGTTACAGAATAGCCTTCCAGAACTTTAGCCGCTGCCAGAAGCTGAAGCCCGTGGCAAATAACTGCTACAGGCTTGCCAGCTTTAAAAAAGCCCTGCACGAGTTTAATGGTATTGTCATACATACGGATGTATTCCGGGGCTCTTCCGCCCGGGACAACCAGGCCTGCATAATCATCCGGATTTACTTCATCGACCGATATATCTACAGGAATGCGATGCCCTGTTAGCTCTATATAGGTATCGAGCGTTGTGAAATCGTGTACTACCAGTTGAAGCATGTCACCTGTTTTTTTGTTGGGTGCGGTTACATCCACATGGTAGCCTAACATCTGGAGTGACTGCTGGGGCACCTTAACCTCATAGTCCTCAGCGCAGTCCCCTGTTATGATAAGGATTTTCCCTGACATGTCTTTTTCTCCTTGCTGCTTCAGTACTCTCTAACTTCCATAATCTCATTTTTCTGATAGTTGAAGCTATACAAAAAACTTTTCACCTTCTCAGAAAAAACACATTTACAGGAATTTAGCTCAGCCTGAAGTGAGCCTGAATGAACAAACTTCTCACAAGGAAAAATTATTCTCAGTTCGATTCTTCTATTGCGAATTTTATACAGAATTCAGTTCCGCAATCCCTGTTTACTTCAAGCTCCCCGTCCAGCTGGTCTACAAGGGCAGTTATTAGCTGCATACCGAGAGTCTCAGGATTTTCCAGGTCAAGATCTTCAGGGACACCTACTCCATTATCTGAGACTATCAGAGTAAAGTGGGTACCTGAAATATCTCTGTTTTTGCTTTCTGCTTCCGTATTGCGTTCCCCATCCATTTCTCTGTAAAGTTTAACCTGTATTTTCCCTTCATTTACACTGGGAAATGCATGTTTAAGAGAGTTTGAAATGAGTTCATTAACAAGTATTCCTAACGGGACTACGGTATCCATTTCAAGGAAAACTTTTTCCTCTATTTCCAGGTCAAGAAAGGTTCCTGAGGAATCTACGTTATAGCATCTGAAGAGTTCTTTTGTCAGTTTCTTCAGGTACGCTGCAAAATTAAGAGTACTCATGTCTTTTGACTCGTACAGTTCTTCATGGATTAAAGCCATGGAGATAACCCTGTTCTGGCTGTCTTTAAAAGCTTTCAGGACTTTTAAAGTATCGCAGATATTGTCTTCCGCAAATTTCTCCGCCTGAAGGTCGAGAAGGGACGATACAATTTGCAGGTTGTTCTTGATTCTATGGTGAATCTCTTTTTTACGTACTTCCTCGATCTTTGCAAGGGTTTCTTCTGCCTCTTTTTTCTCAGTGATGTCAGTAACTGTCCCCAGGGCCCTGTAAGGGTCTCCGTTTTCATCCACAAGGCAAATGCAGCTTTCTTCGATATGGATATATTTCCCGTCTCTTCTTCTGAACCTGAAATTTCTCTTAAATTTCCCTCTTCTTTTCTGGTACTCGTTAATTCCTTCAAGTAATGGTTTGAGATCAGGATAAGCGTTCTCCAGCGAGGGCATACCATGTATGGATTTGAACTCCTCAGCCGGATATCCAGTAATTTCCTCTACAGCCCCAGCCCAGCTGATTTCGTTTTCCTTTATATTATAGTCGTATATTAATTGACCTGTCTGTTCAGTGACAATCCTGTATCTTTCCTCGCTTTTCTGAAGTTCTTCTTCTGCCCTCTTACGTTCAATAGAGTACCGGATAGAGCGGTTTAATAGTCTTCCGTCAACCTGCCCCTTGACCAGATAATCCTGAGCACCTTTCTTTACGGAAACAATTCCTGTTTTTTCATCATGAATGCCTGTAAGGATTATTATGGGAATTCGGGAGTTTGCTGCATGGATGTCAAGAAAAGTGTCAATGCCATCGCTGTCAGGCAGCCTTAAATCCGACAGTATTACATTAAACTGAAGTTCTTTAAGAAATTTCAAGCCTTCTTTAAGGGTTTCGACGTTAGTAAGTTCATAAGGGAAGTCAGCAGATTCTTCGAGCATCTCTTCGATTAGATTCGCATCTCCCGGGTTATCCTCAAAAAGTAATATCTTAATTTTTTCATCCATAATGAACCGTCCTATCCGGGCTATATTTCTCTCACTTTGAAGGAAGTCTCACGACCTCCAGCCAGAAGTCTTCTATGGATTTAATTACCTTTATGAACTGGTCAAAGTCTACAGGTTTAGTAACATATGCATTTGCGTGGAGATTGTAGGATTTAAGTATGTCTGCTTCAGCTTTGGAAGTGGTTAAAACCACCACAGGTATGTTTTTCAGGTCTTCATCGCTCTTTATCTCTTCAAGAACTTCACGGCCATCTTTTTTAGGTAAATTCAGATCCAGAAGAATTATATCAGGGCGCGGAACACCTGAAAACTGCCCTTCACCACGCAAATAGAGTATTGCCTCTTCCCCGTCCTCCACAACGCGCAGGTTATTTCGGATTTTTGCATCTTCGAAGACTTCTTCTATCAATCCTACATCGCCTTTACTGTCTTCCACTAAAAGAATCTCTATAGGTTTAGCCACCTGTGTTCTCATTATACGATCCTCTTGATAAGTACATATTAAAATCAAATCTTAAAGAGTTAATTTAATTAACTGGCAAAGTGAAATAAAAGGTTGATCCCCTGCCAGGCTCGGATTCCACCCATATATGCCCTCCATGCCTTTCTATAATTTTTTTGCAAATTGAGAGCCCTATTCCTGTCCCGGGGTATTCTTCCCTTTTGTGCAGCCTTTTAAAGACTTCAAAGATCCTTTCCGAATATTTGGGGTCTATCCCAATTCCATTGTCCTGTACAGAAAATAGCCAGTGATCAGCCTTTTTCTCTGCTGAAATCCTGATTTGCGGGTCTTCTTTACTGCGGAATTTTATTGCATTATTAATAAGATTCTGAAATACCTGAGCAAGCTGGGTAGAGTCTGCCATTATTACAGGCAAAGGACCGTAAGAAATGCTGGTTCCGCTTTCCTTAATGGATATCTCAAGATCAGACAGGACCTGACCAAGAATAAGCCTGCAGTCTGCTGGTTCGAATTCTCTGGCTTTTGTAGTCACTCGAGAAAATTCCAGAAGATCATTTATGAGAACCTGCATACGGGAGGCTCCATCCACAGCAAAATAGATGTATTTGTCAGCCTTACTGTCAAGCTCTCCCTGATACTTCCTCTGTAAAAGCTGCAAATAACTCACCACCATTCTTAAAGGTTCCTGCAGGTCGTGAGATGCTACGTAAGCAAACTGTTCCAGTTCCGCATTTGAGCGGGCAAGTTCTTCTAATTTTAATTCCAGCATTCTTTCTGCTTTTTTCCTTTCGGTAATATCGCGTGCAGCTGCAAAGATCCCTATAACTTCGCCGAATTCATCCCTGTAAATCGAAGCATTATACAAAACCGGGGTTATTTTCCCGTCTCTGTGCTGGATTTCCAGGGCATAATCAAATACCGACCCTTCCCTGAATACCTGCTGGTATCCTTCTCTGGCTCTTTCAGGATCAATGAAGTAGTCCGAAAAATCAGTTCCTATCAATTCGCTTCTGTTATAGCCTGTAACCAGTTCTGTAGCCCTGTTTACATCTGTTATTTTCCCTTCAGGGCCTATGGTGACCAGAGGGTCGAGACTGGCTTCGATAAGGCTGCGGTTGTAAATATTTGATAATCTCAAAGCTTCTTCTGCTTTTTTCCTTTCGGTAACATCCCTGGCAATAGCGGAAATAGCTACAAGCTCTCCAGAAGAACTAAAAACCGGAGAAAGAGTTATTGAGATATTTATTGCTGTGCCGTCCTTCTTTAAACGCGATGTTTCATAGTGCTGGACTCTTTTTCCCTGTTTAATTTTCTTAATTAACTGCTCTATTTCTCCTTTATGGTTATCCGGCTCAAGCATTGATACGGGTTTTCCCAGAATTTCTTCAGCAGCATAACCGTAAATTTGCTCAGCTCCCCTGTTCCAGCTTGTAATAATACCTTCCAGAGACTTTGTTATAATAGCATCTTCCGATGACTCGACAGCATTTGCAAGCGTTTGAATTTTTTGTTCTGCTTTTTTAAGTTCGGTAATATCCCGGGCTGCAGCAAATATCCCTATGACCTCATCGTCTTCATCCCTGTAGACTGATGCGTTGTATAATACAGGTGTGGTATGTCCGCCTCTGTGCTGGATTTCCAGGGCATAATCCCTTACCAGCCCTTCCCTGAATACCTGTTTATATCCTTCTTTAGCTTTTTCAGGTTCGGTAAAATAGTTTGAGAAATCAGTGCCAGTAAGTTCTTTCCTTGAATATCCGGTAACAGACTCGGTAGCTTCATTTACGTCCGTAATCTTACCGTCAGGGCCAATAGTAACCAGAGGGTCCAGGCTGGCTTCGATCAGGCTGCGGTTGTATTTGCTGGCAATTTCGAGTTCTTTTTCCACTTTTTTAAGTTCGGTTACATCACGAGCTGCAGCAAAAACCCCTATAACCTCTCCGTTTTCATCCCTGTAAACCGAAGCATTATACAGTACAGGAATTGTTTTTCTGTTCCTGTGATGGATTTCAAGGGCATAATCAAATACCGACCCTTCCCTGAATACCTGCTGGTATCCTTCTCTGGCTTTTCCAGGATCAGTAAAATAGTCCGAAAAATCGGTTCCTATCAATTCGCTTCTGTTATAACCTGTAGCCATTTCTGTAGCCCTGTTTACATCTGTTATTTTCCCGTCAGGGCCTATGGTGACCAGAGGGTCGAGACTGGCTTCGATAAGGCTGCGGTTGTATGAATTTGCCAGCTCAAGTGCCTTTTCGGCTTTTTTTCTCTCTGTTATATCCTGAACTACTCCGGTCATTCTGACAGGCACATTTCCGTTCCCGAAAATTACTTCACCCTGTTCATGGACTATCCTTTCTTCTCCACTGGCAAGGATAATTCTATGGTCAATGCTGTAAGGTTTTCCAGCCAGAGCTCCGTTAACGGCATTTTTCACGTAATCCCGGTCGTCAGGGTGCACGTAACTTAAAAAGGCATCATAAGTTGCTCCAAACTCCTGAGGACTGCGCCCGAAAATACGATAAATCTCATCAGACCAGTATAGTTCATTGGTCACAATACTCCAGTTCCAGTTTCCGAGATGAGCGACTCTTTGAGCCTCAGCAAGGCCCTTTTCACTTTCTTTTAATGACCTGTAAGCTTTTTCGAGCTTGGATGTCCGTTCTTCGACCAGTACTTCCAAATTATCGAGTGTTTCTTTCAGCCTGATTTCGGCTTCTTTTATGTCCGTAATATCACGTGAAATAGCAAGGACAGAGGAAACTTCGCCGCCATCAAACTCAGGTACTATGCGTGTATTAAAGTAGTATTTTTTTCCTTGGGGCGAGGTATACTCGAATTCCATTGTTTCGGATTTTCCTGTAACAAAGACCTTTTCATGATGTTCTTCCCAGAACTTTACCTGCTCAGGGTTTCTTCCCAATTCACAATGAGTTTTTCCGACTACTTTTTCCTGAGGGCAGCCATAAATTTCTGCAGAGGCTGGATTAACATACAGGTGGCGGTTCTGCCTGTCAAAACGGGCAATCATGTCAGGAGAATTTTCAGCCAATGTACGGAAACGTTCTTCTCTTTCGGCAAGCTCTGCAGTCTGTTCTTTGACCAGCTCTTCCAGATGCTCCCTATGCTTCTTCAACTCCACTTCAGCGCGTTTTCGCTCGGTAATGTCAATCTTCATCTCGAGTATCATGGATGAACCGTCAGCGTCGGTGAACGGGAAATTATAGGCATCTATCGAGCTTCCGTCCGGGCCGATGGTTTCCCAATGGTGTGGCTGACCGGTTTCAAGCACTCTGTACGTTTCGCAAAATTCACAGGGTTTGGTGCGCCCGTAACAGTATTCATAGCAGTGCCGGCCTTCCGATTCGCCGAATTTTTCGCGGAAACTACGGTTGGCGAAGGCAACATGGTAGTCAGGTGTCAACAGGCATATCATTGCAGGAAGTGTCTCAAGAACATCAAAGAGCCGTTGTCTTTCAGCCTCGACGGCCTCGGCAACCTTGCGACGTGCTTCGCTTTCACGTAATGTTTCTTCGATTTTCTTCTGTTCAGTAATATCAGTTCCCAGAACAGTAATTCCTTCTGCCGAAGGGAAGACAGCCATACTATAATATGCATCAGTGTACCTGCCACTCATCTCAAACCGTCGTATTTCCCTTTTGTCCATTACTGTGTTGAGGTTCTCCTCATAATCTGTTCCTGTATATTTTGGGAACATCTTCCAGATATTCTTCCCAACAAAATCTTTGGGTTCCTTACCTATTTTTGAGGTAAATTGCTTGCTAGCATAAACAAAATTCAAGTCACGGTCAAGAACGTAAAAATCATCCTGGATACTGTTTAAGATCTCGTTTATCCTCTGGTTACTGCGCTCAAGCATTTCTTCAGCTCTTTTGCGCTCGATTGCCACCGATACCTGGTCGGCTACGGTGCTCATGAAGGCAAGCTCATCTCCAGTAAACTCCTTCCTGCTTTTCGTGCCAAAAGAAAGTGTGCCTATCGTATTCTCTCCGATATGGAGTGGATGGCAGGCATATGCCTGAATCCCCATGGAACGCACGAGATCTGCACGCCTGTCATCATTATGCTGCACATCCTCAGAGATAATACGGCATCCATTAAGGGCGACACAACCACATATTGCCGACCCTTTATCAAGCCATTCTATCTCTTTAGCTGCCTCAGCGTTTATCCCACCACAGGCATTGAGGTGTAGCCTGCCCTGTACCTCGTCAAGAACGTAGTTAAAAAACACATCACAGTTTAAGTGTTGCATTACTTTTTCCGCAATAGTCTGGATTATGGACTCAGGTTCTTTGCTCGAAAGGAGGAGAGAATTTGCATTACTCAGGAGCTCAAAGCGCTTTTCGCTTTCGTTCAACGTCCTGTACGCTTTTATGAGTTCTTCAGTTTGAGCCTGCAACTCCTCATTTTGCATCTTGAGTTCTTCGGACTGAGCCTGTAACTCTTCCGATTGAACCTGAAGATTCTCGTAAGCTTTATGCAAAGCTTTCTCAGTCTGCTTACGTTCGTTTATATCACGGGCGACGTGAACGCTACCAATGAGTTTTCCTTCCGAGTCATGAAGGGGTGAAACGCTCACCAGGAAATATCCTCCAAGGCAGTCCTCACAAACCTCTGTGGTATGTTCAAGCCCGTCTTTAAGCAACTGCCTGTGAGGGCAGAAAGAAGGAGGTTCGCCTGATCCGTGGACAGCTTCATAGCAGGTTAACCCTATGCACTCTTCAGGTGTCACATTCAGTTTTGATGCCATGGCTCTATTTGCCCGAACAATTCTATACCGGTCATCGAGTATGGCGATCAAATCAGGCACCGCATCAAAAGTGTATTCCCAGTTCCTGGCAGCCTGAACAGCAGCCTCCTCCGCTTTTTTGCTTCTGGAACTTTCTATCCGCTCCCATTCCCCTTCTTTTTTGATCAAGGCGAACTGGTGGTTGACCACTACATCTATTATCCCGGTTGAGCTGCACCTGTCAAGGCAATATGTGCACAGAGCTATCATCCGGTAATTGCCGAGAATTCTGTCTATTTCCTTCTCGTAATCAACAAAAGAATCCCAATCTCTTTTTTCTAGCCAGAAAGTATTGCCGCTCAACCTCAAACCGTCATAACCGTTTTCAAGGGCGTTATTGAGTTTTTCAACCCATCCATTTAACACCCTTTCCGAATCGAAAACACCTTCTTTTAAATACCACTCCTCATGTGGAATAATCTCTATTTGCCCTTTATTTATGTGATCATCAATATCAGGAACAGACTTTCTAAGAGCTTCTTTTGCTTCATCCACACTCAGAGGTTGTGATGTGATCCACATGCAAAATTCACTATTTTCCAGACCTGCTTTAAAATAAGGAACAACTATCTCTATCAAATCCTCTTCTGTCTGGTAAAACTGGCAGAAATGTGTCCCCCAGGGAATATCCCCAATGATATCAATACCTGACTTCCTCATTTTTCCTTTCCCATTTTTTTTCATTTTTCTTCCATTCCACACTTCTCTGTATATTAACCGCCTGAAAGATAGTGTTCAGTGAGCTGTCACTGATATCTTTTTTCCAGATAAAGGCGAATTTTAATCTTTGTAATATTACATCCTGCATACCGTGCTCTTTTTGAAGGAAGCTCATGACCCATATTGTAAAAGCTGCAGGGTCAGTATTTCCTTATCCTGATCCTTCTTATCCTGATCCTGCACGTATAAATGAAGTTAAATCCTGAAATGCACGAAAAACGCGAGAGATACGGAAAGTTGCAGTTCTGCACCTTCTCTATCGATTTTATCGATATATGCAGTTATGCTGTTGCATATGCAGTGTAGCTAAACGAAAAATTTATGGCTTTTCTGTTCCAGGGTGCGATTTGAGCTGCATAAAACAGGCAGACCTTTTTCGATACCGTTTTTAAAGCGCTTTACAACAGCTCTCAGGAGTGTACTTATTTCCTTTCTCGCATTTCTATAGTTGTTCCATATAGCTTTTATTTTGCACAATTTCAGTTCATTAAAATTGAACTTTAGTATTTTCTAAAAAATAAGAAATATATTCCTTATTTAAGTGTTTGTAAAATAAAACACATTTTAATTATATGCTTCAGCATAAATGGCTAACATATAATTAACTTCTTATAGTAGTTTTACGTGTTTTCACTTCCATCCAAAATCGTTAAAAACGGGATATACAAATAACCTCTTCTTATAGTAAAAAACGATTTCGTATTTACTACATTCGCATGGGGTCCAGGGTATCAGCTTAATGAAAAATAGCTTTTTTGCTTCTTTTGCTTCTTTTGCTTCTTTTACTTCCTTTTATCTTTTTAACCTGTATTTCAAAGCCTCAGTCATTAGCGTAACCCTGGAGATCTCTTATTTTCTCCCCGGTACTGTGAACCTTATAATGAATTCAGTTCCACAATCTCTGTTTATTTTAAGTACGCCGTCCAGCTGGTCTACAAGAGTGGTTACCAGTTGTATTCCAAGAGTACTGGACTTTTCCATATTAAAATCTTCAGGCATACCTGTTCCATTGTCCGATACTGTCAGGATAAAAGCTGTATTTTCATGTCCCATTTCTCTACTTCCAGGGGTGTCGTTCACAGTTTCTTCATTTTCCTCCTTACTCAGCCGGATCCGGATAATTCCTTTATCCCGGCCCTGGAATGCGTATTTAAGGGAGTTTGAAACAAGCTCATTTACAATAAGTCCCAGTGGAACTGCAGTATCCATATCAAAAAAAGTATCCTCTTCCAAATCAATGTTTAAACTGATATCTGCATTCCCAATAGAGTAAGTCTGAAAAAGATTTTTAATAAGCCTCTGGAGATATGGCGAGAAATTCAATGTATTGGTCTTTCCAATTTCGTGCAGTTCTTCATGGATCAGGGCGATGGATACCACTCTATCCTGACTTTCCCGAAAAGCATTCAATACTTCTGTACTTCCAATATATTTTCTCTCCCTGAACTTTCCAGCCTGCAGGTCAAGAAGGGAAGAAATCACCTGCAAATTGTTTTTAATCCTGTGATGGATTTCCTTTTTACGAGCGGTTTCAAGATTCATCAGAGTTTTTTCAGCTTTCTTACGTTCAGTGATATCCTGAATTACCCCTTTTATTCGGACAGGAATGTCTTTATTATTCAAAATAAATTCCGATGTCTGGTGGACTGTGCGTTCCTCCCCGTCAGCCCGGACAATCCTGTGATCAATACTGAAAGAACCCTTAGTTTCAGCTGTTTTTATGGCATTCAAGTAATATTCCAGGTCATCGGGGTGTATATAACCCAGATATTCATTGTAGGAAGGTGCTTCTTTTTTCGCATCTCGTCCGAATATGCGGTACATTTCTTCAGACCAGTATGCTTTATCGGTCGCAATGTCCCATTCCCAGTTCCCTATATGAGCCATTTTCTGGGCTTCAGCAAGACCCTTTTCGCTTTCCTTCAATAAATCATAAGCTTTTTCAAGTTCTGCTGTGCGCTCTTTAACCAGTTTCTCCAGGTTATCCAGGGTCTCTTTCAACTTGATCTCTGCTTCTTTTACATCCGTGATATCATGGGAAATAGCAAGGACAGAGGCTACTTTACCATCGACAAATTCGGGCACTAACTGCGTATTAACATAGTATTTCCTTCCCTGAGGCGATATATACTGGAATTCTATCGTTACGGGCTTTCCTGTAGCAAAAACTTTTTTGTGGTACTCTTCAAAGAACTTTGCATTTTCAGGGTTCGTTCCAAGTTCGGTGTGAGTTTTCCCAATAATTTCTTCTGGAGATCGGCAATAAGGCCCCGCAGCAGCGGGATTAGCATATATATGACGGTTTTGTCTATCAAAACGAGTAATTATGTCCGGAGAATTTTCAGCCAGTGCTCGGAATTTGTTCTCACTTCTTATCAGGGCTTCTTCAGCGTACTTTTTTTCTGTTATATCGCGGACAATACCTGCTCTATAACGAGTCATGCCGGTTTTATCCTTAATGATCGAGAAATGGTCAGCTAACCAGCGGTATTTTCCATCCCTGCATTTAAAACGATACTCATGTGCCCCAAAACCCTCAACTAACGACTGAGCACTTCCCTGAGCTACCAGCGGACGGTCATCGGAGTGAATGCGATTCAGAAGGCCATTATTGCTGGTCATTGCATTTATTTCCCTGGCAGAGAAGCCTGTAATCTGCTCTATCACAGGGCTCATATAATCAAAGCGATTATTCTGAAAATCCATGCGATATGCAGAATCAAGAGAGTTCTCAAGAACTGAGCGGAAACGTCCATCACTTTCCTGCAGCGCAGCAACCAGAGAGTCGCGTTCAGCCAGAGACTGGGCAAGTTTGAGATTGCCGTAGCTCAGTTGCGAGAGTATATTGGCAAACCCCATCAAAAAAGCCATTCCTGCGTCAACAGTCTCTCTGCTTAACCTCGGAACTTTTTCAAGCGCTGAAATATATTCATCCTCATCGAAGCCGTATTTTCGGGCTTGAGATCGGAAGAACTCGTAGTCCAGAGACTCGTCTTCAAAGAAAAATTGCCCTGAAAAGATTTTGCCGACCTGCTGACCTGCCACCATTATAGGGGTTACTACATCCCACAGGTTGTTCTTGCATCTGTACAGCCTGTATTCTCCCGGAGCAGCGCCCGTAGACAGCTCTATGTCGCTTTCTATGCAGTGCCTGCAGGTTTCAGGATTTACCCTGTGGAATCTGGTACAGATCTCCTGCCATCCGACGCATGCCAGAACATTGCCTTTAAGATCGTTCAGGCCTACTGGAAAGGAAGTAAGTTTATAAAAATCATCTATAAGCGATTGGATTACAGGGATATCTATAACCTCAGCAAGCTCAAAGGCATCCGTGTCATTTACAGGCGAGAGAATTTTCTCTAGCTTTAGCCTGATGCGTTGCTCACTCTGGCGAAGTGCATCTTCAGCCTGCTTGCGTTCATTTATATCACGGGCAACATGAACACTCCCGATGAGCTTTCCTTCCGAATCATGAAGTGGTGATACGCTTACTAAAAAATAACCTTTAAAAAAGTCTTCAAAGACCTCTGCAGTGTGTTCAAGTCCGTCTTTAATCAGTTGCCTGTGAGGGCAAAAAGAGGGAGGTTCGTCTGTCCCATGAATGACGCGATAACAGGTCAGACCTGTGCACTCTTCCGGTTCCATGCCGAGTCTTGCTGCCATTGCCCTGTTTGCGCGGATAATCCTGTACTCGTTATCAATTATGGCTATAAGGTCAGGCAAAGAATCAAAGGTATACTCCCAGTTCTTTGTAGCCTGAATAGCTGTTTCTTCCGCTTTTTTGCGTTTTGAACTCTCTATCTTCTCCCATCTTCCTTCTTTTTTAATTAACGTGAATTGATGGTTAGTAACAGCATCGATAATATCGGTTGCACTGCAATTATCAAGAGAATAAGCACACATCGATATTATCTTGAAGGTGCCAATGGCACTATCTATTTTTTCTTCGTAATCAGTGAAATTGTCCCAGTCCGCTTTTTTCAGCCAGGAAAGGTTTCCGCCTGTCCTCAAACCGCAATATCCATTATCTATGGCGTGGTTTAACTTTTCAACCCCTGTATTTAAAGCTTTAAATGAGTCAAAAGCACCATTTACCAAATAAAAATCAGTTTCCGGAATAATTTCAATTTGCCCTTTTTCAAGATAAACATCAATATCAGGAACAGCTTTTTTCAGGGACATTTTTGCTTCTTCTATATCCAGAGGTTCTGAAGTGATCCACATGCAAAATTCACTATTTTCCAGACCTGCTTTAAAATAAGGAACAACTATCTCTATCAAATCTTCTTTTGTCTGTAGGACTTACGCACTTGAGGATAAAAATCATGATCAATAGACCTTGCAGTTAAATCGATGATTTAGACAGTCGAAGGTTTAGAGCTGTTGTTTTTCAGTTCAACCGCGTAAGTCCTAGTCTGGTAAAACTGGCAGAAATGTGTCCCCCAGGGGATATCCCCAATCATATCAATACCAGATTTCCTCACTTTTCTTCCCCATTTTCTTCATTTTTTCTTCCATTCCACATTTACTCTATATATTGACAGCAATTAAATAACTTTATAGCTGAGAGCAATTAAATAACTTTATAGCAAACTGCTTGTGGTTTATTATTTCCAGGTAAGGAAATGTTATTTAATTCCCCATTTTCCTGCAGGTCATACACCTGTGCTCTGTTTTGCAGGGAGCCACACCCTTTACTAAAAGTCCACAGGGACGTTTATGCCGCAGTCCTGACCACGTGCACATAAATGAAGTATAGGTCCTGAATGCACAGAAACTCGGAAGGTGCGGAAAACTGCAGTTTTGCATACATCGTTATCGAGTTCAGGGGGATAACACCATGATGGCGCTATGCAGTCTGAAAGAAAAACCCTGGATTTTCTGTTCAGAGATGTGATTCTAAGTGTAGAGCCACAGAATTTTTGTTATTTAACGGGTTCTTCAGCACTTCTATAAAGCTCTAAATGCATGCTGCGATTCCCCGTATTGTATTTTTCCTATAGTATTTCTACAGGTCCTGTTCCTGGTCTACAGGTCCTGTTCCTGGTCTACAGGTCCTGTTCCTGGAAGACTCACATTGATAAAATTAAGTTCAATATCTAAAAATAAGAAATCTATTACTTATTTAAGTGTTTGTAAAATAATCATTATCTCAGTCACATTTTTTAGGATCAACGACTACCATGTCCGCACACATATATTAATAATTTTATACGTTAATCTTTCATCCAAAATAGTTAAAATGAAATAAAGCAAATACCCTTAATAATTGCCAATTATAAGGGCTCATACCCCGCTTCCCTGATTGCGTCCCTTATTTTTCCAGGATCCGTTCTTGTCTCTTCAAAATCTACAATTACTTCTTTTTTCTCAAGGCTTATATCAACATCCAATACTCCCTGTACGGAAGCAATGGCTCTCCCCACCCTGACAACACAATGGTTGCACTCCAGACCTTCAATCCTTATTACTTCCTGCATTAGAAAAATAGCCCCCTTATCAACTAATTAAAGATTCGATTATCTCATCATTTCCCACGCAGCCAGGAGATGACAGCTATAATAACCGCTCCTCCAAATCCTATTAATCCCGCCCAGGAAAAAGTACCCCCATATATCAATACATAGGCAGAAACAACCAGCAGAACGGTAAGGAAAAATTCCTTTGAAAAAACATCTCGTTTATTATCTCTCTGTTTCATTTCAAGGAATTTGTCCCCCATACCTTCCATTTTGTCGGCAACTTCCCTGATTGCAGCCCTCAACTCAGCTTTTTCATCTACGGGCTCTGAGGAGAACTCTATATGGAAGCCAGCTCCTTTTGGAGCATTGAGCTTTTTGTATGCGTCCATGAGGACAGGGATTGCAATGCTTTTAATATTATACCTCGGGTCAAGCTCAAGACAGACCCCTTCTATAAGGAGGATCGCTCTCTGCAGGGTTGAAAATTCTCCGGGAAGTCGGATATCGTACTTTAACCCAAGTTTTGCATAATTGTCGCTCTGTCTTCCCTCAAGCCCGTAGTTCTGGTTTGCAATAAGTTCATCCATATCTTTCCTGAGCCTGCGGATATCAACATCTCTGGCATCCGCGCCCCCGATTTTAAGAAAGCCCTGCGTTGCCCCTTCAACGTCCCTGTTATTGATAGCGTAGTAAAACTCAAGCATATTCCTTTTTAGCTCATCATCTATGCTGCCGACAGCCCCGAAATCAATGAAAGCAATGGTATCGTTCTCTTCTACCAGCATATTACCGCCGTGCGGGTCTGCGTGATAAAAACCATCAATATAGACCTGCTTCAGGTAACTCTTAGTGATCGTACGGGTATATTCGGATTTTTTACTCTGAGGCACAGGCATATCAATTATGTCTTTGACCTGGGTTCCCTGAACAAACTCCATGGTCAAAACGTTTGCAGAGCAATAATCCGGATAGATTTTGGGCACAGCAACGTTTTTTACGTTCTTGAAATTATCATCAAAACGCCTCATATTGACGGCTTCAATCCTGAGGTCAACTTCCCGCGTGAGCATTTCCCGGATTTCCAGCATAAAAGCGTCAATATCAAAATTCCTTCCTACTCCCATAACCCTTCTCACTACAGGCTTGAAGTCGTCCATGATAGAAAGGTCGATGTTAATAATATCAATTAAGTGCGGGCGAAGGATTTTAACAGCTACCGGCTTGCCTTCAAGTACGCCTTTATAGACCTGGGCAATGGAACCGCAGGCGATAGGATCAGGGTCAAAGCTGTCAAAAATGTTAATAAAGGCTTTAGCCTTCCTTTCTCTGGAGGCTTTCAGTTCCTCTTCGCTCTTTTTCCTTTTTCTTTCCTCACGCGTCTGGTACTCACAAACGCATGCAAGGTCAAGAGATTCAGCCATCTCCTCAAAAGGCATGGGCTTAACCCTGTCCTGCAAACTCGCCATCTCGGCAACATAAGGCTGGGGCACAAGGTCAGGCCGCTTGCTCATGGTCTGCCCCATTTTGATAAAGGTAGGTCCGAGCTCTTCAAAAGCCTGCCTTAGTTTCGCTGCTGTCTGCCTGTTTTCCAGGTCAAAGTCACAGGTGCAGTCAGGATTGGAAATGTAATCGGTACGCAGATCCCGGTAAAGTTCCGGAATAAGGTTGTATTTGAAAAGAACCCCTGTAACCTCAAGATAGCGCTTTGTCTTCCCCAGCATCCATTATAGATTGGTTATTATTGTTTAATAGAGTTTCTTCAGGATGAATAGAAGAAAAAATGAATAATTAATCCGGACTTCGAACTATCCAAACTCCTTTATTGCTTCCTACTGAGTTTCAATCCCATATACATACAGGTCAAGCTTCCCAACAAACTAAAACCAGGAGTAAAATTGTTTTTTCTCGATTCGTTTCCACCAGAGGTACTACTATCATTGGATTTGGAACTATTATCGGTTTTATTGTTTGAATTATTGAGTTTGACAGAATTTTTTTCATCAGATGATAAGTTAGTTTCTTCAATTCCTGAGTTCTTAGTTGTATTAGCTGTCACAGTTGTACTTTGATCAGCTATTTCAGAATCTAAAAAAGAACCGATGACAACTCCAACAGGATAATTCATATGAAATTTTCCTGAATTTACCATAGATATAACATTATTTGTGGACGTGTCAATTACGGAGACATTGTCGCTTTCGGCATTTGTCACATACACCTTGTTTCCGTCTGGAGTAACCGCGACTCCTAAAGGAGCAATTCCTACAGAAACCGTAGCTATAACAGTGTTTGTTGATGTGTCAATTACAGAAACATTGTTACTTCTTTTATTTGGTACATATGCCTTTTTTCCATCTGGAGTAACGACAATATCACTGGGACCGTCTCCTACAGGCACAGTGGCTATTACCCTGTTTGTAGCCTTATCAATAACAGAAACAGTGTTGCTTCCGGAATCAGTCACATACACCGTATTTCCATCGGGACTAATTGCGATATCAGTGGGGTGATCTCCTACAGGTACGGTGGCTGTAACTTTGTTTGTAGTCGTGTCAATTACAGATACAGTGTTGTTGAGACTATTCGTAGCATAAATTTTTTCCCCATTGAGCGTGAATGCAATGTTATAAGTGCTCAACCCTACGTTAATCGTGTCCATTAACCTGTTTGTTGATGTATCAATAATAGAAATATTATCGCTATTATTATCGACCACACTGTAACGGTTAGTCACATAAATCCTTGATCCTGTTGGGTTGACTGTAACTCCACGAGGATACCCTCTCACATTCACTACAGCATCAACTTTATTTGTCGCTGTATCAATTATAGAAACGGTAGTGCTCAGGCCTGATAAGTCAGCCACATACACCTTTGTTCCTTCAGGGTTGATTGTGACTCCAAAGGGCCAGCCTTCTACAGGTATCACAGCTGTAAGATTGTCAGTTGCTGTGTCAATTACAAAGACAGTTCCAGTGTCGACTCCCATACTTGTAACGTATGCAAATGGAGCAGCACCTGCTAAGTTTACCAGTATTAGAATCGCAAGTGCCGATACCCTCAAAGTTTTCATGATGTATGTCCTCCACATGCTTTATTAGAAGTTACCAAAGATAGAAATGAATCGAGAAAATGTCAATTAGTATACTGTATCCTAATTTTAAATATATGTTAAAGACAAATTAAATTTCGATAGACATTGTATTTTGCTGAGATGTAAAAGCATATTATACAACCTTTAAACCAGAAGTTTATCGAAATCTAAGGAATCTCAGCGCACGTATATGCGTTTAGTTTCTTGATTGGAGACTAACTCAATTTTTGGTGTCCCGCTCGATCCGACAGGCAATGGATCATTAATATATAAATAGAGACACCCATTGCGAACCAGATATCCCTGGCAAACTCTAAAGTGTCCGGGAATTATACTATAAAAAGGTCTGTGAGTGCGAATCTCTGTAACAACTTCCGGATCAGTCAAAGAGGTATCCAGAGATCCTGTTTTTCCCCATTTGTCCTCAGCCCATTTTATCATTTCATCAATTCTAAGCCCAGAAGGCTGGTCTCTGGAATCAAAAAAATAATCATAAATTGAATCCTGTGACGGGGTAGGATATTTATAGTACAGAGAGATCATCTGGATAGATGCTTCGCCACAATAAATATCGAGCGTTTGTCCACGAAGAGGAACACCAAGCTTTACACTTGTTGAAGCCGTTATTGCTGCATCGCCACCGAGTTTTTTAATATCTTCCTCAGAGACTGCCGCATCAATATTAACTTCCTTATTAGCCGCTGCCTGTTCTATAGATTTTATGAGTTGATCACTTTTTTTCCATTCATTAAGATTCTTTTCCACTCCGTTCCCCAATTTCATCTCATACATTGACCAGACTCCAGGCTCGGCTTCAGTTACAGGCTTATCCTGTACTTCTTTAAGGGTGTATGCATCTACAAATATCCGATGTTCATCACCTGTAGTTTTGTCTTTTACTATGGTCATTGCCCCTATACTTGGATAGCTGTAGACGACCATGATTGTTGATTTGATTTCACCTTCCAGGTATTCATTTTTGGCGATTTTTTCAGACCTCTTCATGGCTTCGGCAACTTTATAGGGTTCAGGATCAAATGAGATGTCGTTAAGTGGATATCCCAGATTTTTACTGGCACAAATATCGATAATACCGACCAGCTTTTTTCCGTTATATACTGAGAATTGATAAAACAATTTCTGACCATTTATGTCATAAAGCTCCTGTGGTTTGGGGTCAATGGACGCGCCTATCCAGTTCTCAAAGTTTGGTTCGTTAGCTGCTATAAAACTAATCATATTCGCGTTGGCGTGCTTAAATGCTTCCTCAGCAGTTATAGAATAATCTTCCTCTTTCTGCGCACTTACGGCTGGTAAAAACACCATGCTTACAAGCAAAACTGCCAAAAGAAATATTCCTGCTCCAATTTTGTTCTTAACCATTCCACTCTACTCCCAGTTACTTTTACCAAGGAGGCAGAGTCAGGCACAAACTTAAACACATTCAAGACTATATAAACCGCCTCTTAGGTCATATTTTACGAGTTAGGATGACCGAGAAAGTACATTTTAACTCCACAAATTCTCTCTTATTAATCAGTGTAAATTGTATTTTAAAAGTATAAACTATGCGATTTTTAGAATTTTTTATGCCAGTAATTTTTTGGATCTTCGGTTGTTTGAATGCTGGGATCAAAATCTGATTCAGCACATTTCTTCATCCCATATTCACTTATTTGAATAAATGGTCAAGATAATTGAGTAGAAAATGCAGTTGTTTATAATTGCAGGAATCTGAACTGTATTGCAGGAATAGAAAATGATTTAACATATTCATCACAGAGTATTTTGTGAAGAGAATGACACGTTTTAAAACTCTTGACTATATCAAAAACTCGTATAGTGAACGGATTTCCCAGCTGACAGAAGAAAAGAAAGCTGGAAAAAAGATAGTTGGCACTTTGTGCCTGTTCGTGCCTGATGAGATAATTTTTGCAGCAGGGGCAGACCGCGTCATACTCTGTGGAGGCAAAAGCGATACCATATCCATAGCTGAGCAATACTTGCCCAGGAATATATGTCCGCTTGTCAAGTCTTCTTTTGGCTCGATTGTTAATAACGGCTGCTCTGGTGTAATATCCTGCGCTCATTTTAGCCTTATAGATATGATTGTTGCCGAAAATACCTGCGATAGCAAAAAGAAAACTTATGAATTACTGGGAAGTTGTGTCCCAACCTATGTGCTGGATCTTCCGCAGAAACCAGACAGCTCTGCTGCTGTAAAATATTTCCTGGAAGAACTTAATAAATTCAAAATTGTTGTGGAAAAGCTGACCGGTAATAAGGTCACAGTAGAACAATTGAAGAAAGAAATAATCTCTTCCAATGAAACGAGAAAATTACTTCACAGGCTCTATGACCTGCGGAAAACGGACTCTTCACCAATAAGCGGTTTGGATATGATAAAGGTCATGCAAAAGCAGTATGTCTTATCGGCAGAAGATTTTAAAAAAGCCCTTCGCACTCTCATTGACGAAGTAGAGCAGGCTAAGGATGATAAAGCTGATAAGACTGACAAATACCATCTTACTCGCAAACCCAGAATAATGATTTCCGGCTGTCCTATGCCGGGCGGAAACACAAAAGTGCCGGAAATTATAGAGAGCAGGGGCGGTATCATCGTGGTAGAGGAAAGCTGTACTGGTACAAGGTCATTCTGGGATCTGGTAGACGAAAATAAAGATCCTATGCTTGCACTTGCCGAACGCTATATCAAGATTCCCTGTTCCTGCATGACTCCGAACGACAGGCGTATCGAGAATATTCTGGAACTCGCAAGGGAGTTTAAGGTTGACGGCGTAGTTCATTATACCCTTCAGTTCTGCCACGGTTACAATATCGAGAAATATAAGGTTCAGCAGGCTCTGAAGAATGCAGGAATACCCATGCTTTCGATAGAGACGGACTACAGTGACTCGGATATTGAGCAGATTGGGCTTCGAGTTGATGCTTTTATGGAGATGCTTTCTTGATTTCGGTGGGAATAGACTCGGGCTCAGCCACTACAAAAGCTGTACTGGTAATTAATGACCGGGTAATCACTCACAATATACGCCCTACAGGGTTCGATTTTTTATCAGCCGCAAAAAGTGCATACGAAGGCGTGCTTATCAATGCCGGAATCGACAAAAAAGATGTAAACGGCATATATGCAACCGGATACGGTAGAAATAGTATAAAGTTTGCCGATAAGACAGTAAGTGAGATTACAGCCCACACAATGGGTGTTCATCACCTGTACCCTGTCGTCAACGGAATTATCGATATCGGAGGCCAGGACAGCAAGATTATTTCCGTAAGTGAAGGAAGGGTAACCGATTTTTTAATGAACGACAAATGTGCTGCCGGCACGGGTAAATTTTTAGAGTACACGGCAAAAGCGCTTGAAGTGCCTATAGAGGAATTGGGGAATCTGGCTCTTGCTTCAAAAGAACCCGCCAGTATTACTAGCATGTGCACAGTATTTGCCGAATCTGAGGTTATATCTTTCCGAGCCAGAGGATTTAATAAAGAGGATATTGCGGCAGGACTCGTTGAAAGCATAGCCAGAAGGGTAGCAGTTATGGTCCGGCAAGTCAGGTTAACACAAAACGTAGCTTTCGTGGGCGGCGTTGCAAAGAATGCAGGCATTAAGATGTTTCTGGAAAAAGAACTGGGCATCTCGCTCTATGTGCCTCCTGAGCCGCAGATAACGGGAGCAATTGGGGCTGCGCTGTATGGGAGAGATAAAAGCTGAAGAATAACGGGAGTAATTGGGGCTGTGTTATCTCTTTTTTGTATTTCAGATAAGGCGCATAATTGTTCATATTGTTCATTAATAAACTCATAGACTAACTGATTTTATAACCCATTTTAGAAAATACAAAACGAAATACAATACTCAAAAATTATCAGGAAATAACTTGAGAGGTAATTCGCGTATTGCAGTCCTTGCTTATCATGACTGAGACCAAATCTGAAACCTGAATTTCCAGACCTTAGTTTACATTGTGCATACAGGGCGATATGATTATCTATAATAAAATTCACTCATTAATATAATGATTGGGGGTTAATATGCACAGATATAGAGTACGGTTTGAAGGACATTCTGCAAAAAAAGAACACTTCGTAGACGTAACCGAGCTTGAAGCGGAAAACGAAAGAGAAGCAAGAATAAAAGCAGAAATTATTTCTAAAGACTCTACTCCAGAAGGATTGCTGTATAAATATGGACAGGGTTCTGAACCTGTAACATGTATAATTGAAATTACGCAGCTTGACTGAAAAACTCTTCTCTTATAACATTAAAATAGTGTTCTATAAGAAAATTTGAAAATTAGATCGTAGTATTTTTGTAATCAAGGTAAGCTACAATACCGCTCTTATTGATTTATTCCTGAAATTAAGGTAATAATCATCGTATCTATCGCGTTTATGTGAATCGTTGAAAATTGCCTGCTGAGAATTGAGATCTGAATTGCTGATCAAATTGCTTATTTTTTCAAAAAAAATTTTACGGTTTTGCCCTGATCTTCCTGAAAACATCCTTAAAAGCCAGTTTTTTTGCTTCCTTAATCTTAAACCCGGCTTTCTCTATATTCCTGGTAGTATTTCGCGTGGTATGGTCTCCAAGCAGGAAAAATAGAAAAGGATCTACCAGGTGCTCAAAAAAATCAACTATCGGGTAGCTGCTGTGCATATGCTCGAGGGCTATCAGTTCACCTGAAGGCTTAAGGACACGCCTCATTTCCTTAAGAGCTTTTACTGGATCAGGAATTGTGCAGAGGACAAAAGTCACAACCACATAATCGAAGCTTTTATCCGGAAATTCGAGATGCTCTGCATCCATATGAAGAAGATTAACGTTTTTCATTTCCCTGGCTTTCTCTCTTGCTCTTTCCAGCATACCTTCGCTGTTATCGATCCCTGTTAAAGAACAGTCTGCAGGGTAATATTTCAGGTTCCTTCCGCTTCCCACGCCAATTTCCAGAACCTTTCCGCTAAGGCCTGAAAGTGCCTCTCTTCTCCATTTGCGGAAAAAAAATAGTTCGAGCGGCAGGTCTATCAGTTCATAAATGGGTGCGATTCGGTTATATTTTGAGACTGCGGACTGTGTGGATATCTTTGAGGGCATTGAAATCATAATTAAAATCTCTGAATAAAACCCTTTACGGTTTTGCCCGGATTTTTTTGAAAATATCCTTAAAAGCCAGATTCTTTTCCTCCGTAATAGTAAAACCAGCTTTCTTGATGTTCTCCACTGTATTTCTGGTCATATCGTCGCCGATCAGGAAAGACATCAATGGATTGACCAGGTCCTCAATTCTGGCAATAAGAGGATTTTTACTGCGCATATGCTCGAGGGCGATCAACTCTCCTGAAGGTTTAAGGACGCGTTTCATTTCTTTTAAAGCCTTTACAGGATCAGGGATCGAACAGAGAACAAAGGTTGTGACAACATAATCGAAAGTGTTGTCCGGGAAGTCCATATACTCCGCATCCATCAGGAGAAGAGTAATATTCGCTCTGTCTCTAGCTTTTTTCTGGGCTTTGTCAAGCATCCCCTCGCTATTATCTATCCCTGTCACCTGAGCACCAGCCGGGTAGTATTCCAGGTTCCTTCCGGTTCCCACCCCTGTTTCGAGGACCCTGCCTTTTAAGTTTGAAAGTGCCTTTTTCCTCCATTTTCCGTATAATAGTATTTCTACCGGCGCCTCAATAAGATCATAGATCACAGAGATGCGGTCATACTTTGAGACTACGGACATCAGGTGACTTTACGTTTTCATACGTGATATATTACTGAGAAATTACTCCGAATAACTCCCGAAAACCGATTCATATTTAAGTGTTTGAAATAATACCACGCTTCGTATTTTGTATTAATAGCTAGTAAAGGTCTGACAAAATTAGTCGAGATTAATCTCGATTAATCGAGATCTAAGGTAAACTCACAATATCATTTATCTCACAGGAATCATTATTACATTAAGACTTCAGAATAGATCTATTTCATAATCATAAAGAGGAAACCCGATGAGCAATATTTTACGCAGAGGCAGGCTTGAAGCTGCCCAGGATGAGGAAATTTTACGTTACACCTCCTCTATGGAGGCAGACAGGTGGATTTTCAATGCTGACATACTGGTGGACCTTGCCCATACCGTAATGCTGAAGGAGCAGGGGATCATAAAAGAAGAAGACTGCAGTAAAATTCTCAGTGGGCTTTTAAAGATAAGGGAAGAAGGTATGGAAAAGCTCGATTTCAGCTATGAGGACATTCACATATCTCTTGAATCCAGGCTCATCGATATGGTTGGAGAAGATGTTGGAGGCAGAATGCATTCAGGGCGTTCGAGAAATGATGAAGTCGCAACCTGCATCCGGCTAACCCTGAGGGAAGAACTCCTGGGTCTGCTCGAAGAGATCTTCGCCCTCAGAGAAACCCTTGTCACTCTTGCAGAAAAACATACTCAAACCCTCATGCCAGGCTTTACTCACCTTCAGCACGCCCAGCCTACCACCCTTGCCCATCACCTCTGTGCGCACGAATCTGCTCTCGGCAGGGATTTTGACAGAGTGCAGGACGCCTTTTCAAGGGTTAACCTCTGCCCGCTCGGGGCTGCTGCATTTGCTTCTACCGGTTTTAACCTTAACAGGAAAAGGACTCAGGAGCTTCTCGGCTTTGAAGGTTTGCTGGAAAATTCGATGGATGCAGTCAGCAGCAGGGATTTCCTTATCGAATGTGCATCCGTATTTTCAAATCTCATGATAAATTTGAGCCGGATGGCTGAAGAGCTTGTAATCTGGTCTTCGTCCGAGTTCGGTTTCATTGAGCTGGACGATATGTATGCTTCCACTTCCTCAATTATGCCGCAGAAGAAAAACCCGGACGCAGCGGAATTAATGCGCGGGAAAACCGGAGTAGCTGTGGGTGCACTTATGTCCCTGCTTACAATCTGCAAAGGCCTGCCCCTGAGCTATAACCGCGACCTTCAGGAAGCAACCCCGAATATCTGGCGCTCGGCTGAAACCGTAAGGGCTTCTGTCAGGGTAATGGAAGGGATGGTCAGGACTATGAAAGTCCATACGGATGTGCTTTCTTCCCAATCCGTAACAGGCTTTACAACAGCCACCGAGCTCGCTGACACCCTTGTCCGGGAAACAGGAATCCCTTTCAGGACAGCCCACCAGATTGTCGGGATGCTTGCAAAGGAAAGGGAAAAGCCCACAATGGAAAGGATTGATTCTGCAGCTGAGGTTGTGCTGGGGGAGTCGCTTTCAAGCAGGGGATTGACGGAAAAGATGGTAAAGGAGGCCCTTAACCCGGTGTCCAATATAAACAGAAGAAAGATTGCAGGAGGTCCTGCCCCGGAAGAGATGAAGCATTACATCTCAAAGAGGCAGGCTGAATTCGAGCTGAATGCACAGGAAATCACAACCCTGAAAGATATAATGGACTCGGCTTTTGAAAACCTGTTTTCAGTAGTTGAGGAATACAGGAAAATCTGAGAGCAGCGGTTTTAAGCGCGAAAAAACGCGTTTAATTTTAATATTATTCAGACCTCTTAGTATCTCACGGATTATACGGACTGAAGTTTAAATCTACAAGCATTAAAGAATCACTTAAACGCTTTATAGCACTCTTCACAGCATTACGTAATCAAATATATTAGAAAAGGGATTATTCATGGAGTTTAAACAGGGCGATCGAGTACGCATTGAGAAGAACGGCACTGTCTATGAAGGCAAAGTAATGCCGTCCATGGAAGGGTATATCACAATAAAAATGAAAAGCGGTTATAACGCGGGTTTTTTGATCGATAAAGTGAGCATAACCCTTCTGGAAAACAACGGAGAATCTGCGAACGGAGGCAACGGAAGGAGAAATGGGCCAGAAGAGCCTGAATCAGAAAAAGAAAAAATCTCAAGGCTCGGGCTCCCGAAGATTGCTATCCTTTCGACAGGCGGGACAATTGCCAGTAAAATCGACTACAGGACAGGCGCAGTTACGTCGCAGTTCACTGCTGACGATATCCTTGCTGCAATCCCTGAACTTAAAGAAATTGCAAACTTCAAAGGCAGGGTAATTTCAAGCATCCTCTCCGAAAATATGGACCCGGATTCCTGGCAAAACCTTGCTAAAGCAGTTATAGAGGAGATCGAAGCCGGGGCTGATGGAATAATCGTAACTCACGGGACAGACACCATGATGTATTCTGCCGCAGCCCTTTCTTTCATGATAGAAACTCCGGTACCCATTGTCTTTGTGGGCTCCCAGAGGAGCGCAGACCGCCCAAGCAGCGACAATGCCATGAATGCCATCTGTGCAGCCAGGGTTGCCACAAGTGATATTGCCGAAGTCGTGGTGGTTATGCACGGCACAACATCAGATGATTTCTGTGAAATCCACCGCGGGACGAAAGTCAGGAAAATGCATACCTCACGCAGGGACGCTTTCAAGTCCGTTAATTCTCTTCCCATAGGGACCGTGGATTACGGGACAGGAAAAATAGAAACGTTTATTGAGTATACAAGGCGTGGAGAAAAGCCCCTCAAGTTCAAATCCGGAATGGAACCGAAGTGTGCCCTTGTTAAGTTTACTCCGGGAGCGAATCCCTCGGTTCTTGACTGTTATATTGATGGCGGCTACAAAGGTCTTGTTCTCGAAGGCACAGGGCTAGGTCATGTTTCCACAAAATGGATTCCTCATATCCAGAAGGCCACGGACGCAAAAATGCCTGTGGTTGTTACATCCCAGTGTCTTAATGGCAGAATTTGCGACCGCGTATATGATACCGGCAGGGATATGCTGAGAGCCGGCGCAATAGAAGGAGAAGATACTCTTCCCGAAACCGCACTTGTCAAGCTTATGTGGGTACTTGGCCAGACCGATGATTATGAAAAGGCTTTAAGTATGCTCAGAGAGGACCTCAGTGGGGAAATCAGCGAGTGCACACAGAGATAAATATAGAGATAAAACATTAAACATAGACCCGTAACGTTATAAAATTCATGGAGGTAAACAATGAGCCCCTGAAGGGGTTTACCTGTAATTTTTCGCAAATGTTTTCCTTCATTTCTGATCTTTTTTTAATGCTTTCTTTTGTTTCTGCTTTCTTTTATAAAGTTTTCCTTCATTTCTGTTTTCTTTTGTAAAGTTTTCCTTCATTTCTGCTTTCTTTTGTAATGCTTTCTTTTGTTTCTGATTTTAAGAAGGCCTCCAGAAACTGGTAGAGACTTATGCTTACCTGTAATTAAAAACCGGCTTTCTGGATAAGAACATTTTTCAGACAGACTAATACTTTCTGTATAATATTTCCTGCATATTTATCTGGAAGGGTTGTCAGGCTCAACAAAAAAGACCTGTATACCAGAAATGAAGAAAACAGCAGGAAAGAAAAGTAAAAAAGTCAGTTCAGGCGTTTTGATAAGTTAATTTTATTCCTTTTTACTGTCTGGCTGAACAAAACAGCATGCATAAAGGATAGAATGAATAATTTAAACCCTGCTGCATGAAGAGAGAAAGGCGGAAATTCTATTATGAATTCTCATTTATATGGTCCACTTCAATGTAAAATTTATTCGGCTCAACATATTTAAATAACAAAAAACTGTAATGTAGTGTGCTAACAGGTGTCATGTTAGCTGATAGCAGGAAATTATTACAGGTGGTAGATGTGTTAGTATTAGGAATTGAGGACCCACAGATCTGGCTTGCGTACATTGCCAGTATACTCAGTGCAGTCGGGTGTATGGTCTACGGTGCTATTCACTGGAAAAGCAAAGAGGACCAGCCGGTAAAGAACAGCGTTAAAAAACCCGAGGTTCAGGATCAGTAAACTCGACTTGCCGGAAATGGGTATTCCGGTGAAGGGCTTTTTGATAGCCCGAGGAAAAAGTAATCACGATTATTCGGAATGATTTTTATGGCAGTTAGTACTTCAACTCTTATCTTCTTTGTCATTATATATCTTGCAGCCACCTTTTATGTTGCCTATCTGGGATACAAAAAGAATTCCAAGACAGATGGGTATATGCTCGCAGGCCGAGGGGTGCATCCTGCAATTATGGCTCTTTCCTACGGGGCTGCATTTATTAGCACTTCTGCAATCATAGGATTCGGAGGGGTAGCTGCATCTTTAGGAATGGGGCTTTTATGGCTCGTCTTTATGAACATTTTCTTTGGAATCTTTATTGCTTTCGTTGTCTTTGGTCCTCCTACAAGACGCATGGGGCTGAATCTGGGAGCTATAACATATCCTGAGTTTATAGGAAAACGCTTCCAATCAAAGTTCATCCAGACCTATTCCGCGCTTCTCCTGGGTATATTCATGCCCCTTTATGCTGCAAGTGTTATCATAGGAGCCGGAAGATTCCTTGAAACAACCCTTGGAATCAACTACAATATTGCTCTCATAATCTTTACCATTATTATTGCGTCCTATGTGATTAAAGGAGGACTTCTCTCAGTCATGTACGTGGATGCTTTCCAGGCTATCCTTATGTTATTCGGAATGGGTTTCCTGCTTATCTATACTTACAATATGCTTGGAGGAGTTACCGAAGCCCATCAGGCCCTTACTAACATGGCAAACCTTGTTCCTCCAGCCCTTGCAGACCAGGGGCACAGGGGCTGGACTTCTATGCCGGCAATTGGTTCCCCTATATGGTGGACTATGGTTTCCACAATTATAATGGGAGTAGGAATCGGAGTACTTGCACAGCCACAGCTCGCAGTCAGGTTCATGACTGTAAAAAATGACGTTTCCCTGAAAAGAGCGGTTGCCGTAGGTGGTCCCTTCCTCCTGTTAATGGTAGGGGTCGCATATACAATAGGAGCTCTTTCCAACGTATACTTCTTTAAAACTGAAGGCGTGATCGCCCTTCAGGCAGTGCCTGGCGGAAACACCGACCTTATAATGCCTACATTCCTGAACCATGCCATGCCAGAGATGTTTGTGGCACTCTTCATGCTCTGCCTGCTTTCAGCTGCAATGTCTACAGCAGCTGCCCAGTTCCATACAATGGGTACTGCCATAGGGTACGATGTATATCAGCAGAGTATCATGAAAGGCAAGTCCACAGCAACCGTGCATGTTACAAGACTGGGAATCGCCTTTACTATCGTGGTAGCTATCATTCTGGCGTACATTCTGCCCGGAAGTATTATTGCAAGGGCTACTGCCATGTTCATGGGCCTGTGTACTGCTGCTTTCCTGCCCCTCTTTATAGGAGCACTTTTCTGGAAGCGCACCACAAAAGCAGGAGCAACTGCAAGCCTTGTAATTGGGTCTTTGAGCAGCCTTTTCTGGCTGACCTTTGTTCATGCAAAAGAAGCAATTCCTCTCGGAATCTCCCAGGCGATCTTTGGCAAGGAAACATTGCTTTCAGGCACATGGACCGTTGTAGACCCGATCCTGATAGCAACTCCTCTATCTCTCATTGCCCTGGTAGCGGTAAGCCTTATTACACCTCAGTTTTCACCTGAGTTCCTGAAAAAGGCTTTCAGGCACAGGTTTGAGGACGAAGAAGAGGAAAAAACAGAAAAAGTGTCAAGCAGTTCAGTGGATTCGGCAGGCGTTTAAGCCTGCATCCTTTAAATTCAGGCGCATTTTTATGCGTCTATTTCTTTTCTATATTGTTTTATTTCCGCAATCAACAGAAAATTCTTACTGTCTGGTTTTCATTCTGAAATCAGAATTTTCAGAGAAAATAGTATACTCTCAGGGAAGATAGTATACTCTCAGAGGAGATAGTATACTCTCAGAGAAGATAGTATACTTTTATACTTGCTATGGCAGAGAGGCTAAACGTCGCTCGGGTTATCAGGAATAACATAGATATGCTCCGGAAGGGGAAAAGAAAAGTAAAAACGAAAGAATAAAGGAAAAAAGATCCTGCTAATAGATCTTTTAAATTCAGGTTTTACGGAGATCTTTAATTTTCTTTTCTTACAGGCAGGGTCTGCCCGCCGTGAGGCATGAGGTGAATCTTTGCTTCAGGGTTTTCGGAAAGGATTGCAGATAAAGCTTCCTGTATGCTTCCCATTGGGGTAAAGAATGCGGTCCTGGCTTTTTCTTCAGGAAGCTTTGAAACGAGGTAAAGCCTGAATTTCTTTGCAGCCAGTGCGACAATAGCACTCTTATGTCCTCCGAACTCAAAGCAGTGTTTGAAACGTTCTATTGCATCTTCCGGAGTTTTGCACTGCCTGTTCCAGCACTCGTATACCTGGTTTCCTATCCCTTCGGCACACTCAGCTACAAGGATAATCGAACCTCCTTCCTTTACAGCCTGGGTTGCATTATCCAGGGACTTGTTTGCCTGGTAAAGGTTGATATCCTTGGGATAACCTCCACAGGAAACGATAACTGCATCTGCAGGCTCTACGGACACTTTATACATGGCATCCACAATCTCTACCCCTTTTCTATGGGCAGCAATAAAATCGCCTGCAACTGCAGCAACAATTTCTTTTTTGCTGTCAAGTACGACATTAAGGATGAATTTAAGGCCAAAGACCTTTGCAGCTTCCTCCATATCCTGCCTGACAGGGCTGTCTACCATTCCGGAGACTGCATTTTCTTCGATCATCATTTTATGGTTGGTGAGCACAGCCTCTTCAGAGCTCACTCCGGGGAGTACGGACTTTGCTCCTCCGCTGTATCCTGCATAATAATGGAATTCGATTCCTCCGGTGCCAATAACCAGATCGGCATCGAGAACCTCCTCAAAAATCTCGATAGGAGTGCCCCGGCTGGTTACTCCTATCTTTCTGCACCTGGAGGTATCGTGTTGGAAGCAGCGGATTTTTTTGTAGATATTTTCTCCAACCAGTTTTTTTGATTCCTCTTCAGTTTGCTGGCGGTGGAGCCCGAGAGCAAACACTATGGCAATGTTCTCATCCCTTGCTCCGCCAAGGTAAAGTTCTTCGAGTAAAGGAGGTAGAATCTTTTCAGTAGGAGTGGGTCTTGTGACATCACTTACAATTACTACAATTTTCGTTTCCGGGGTTACAATCTCGGAAAGCCTCTTACTTTTTATCGGATTCTGAAGCGCTTTCTTGATTAAAAGAGCTCCGTCCTCCTTTCTTTCAGGCTCCGATGGAAGGATCAGGCTGGAAATATTTTTCTCAGGAATATTCAGCTCAGAAATCCCGTTTCCAAAAGCAAGTGGAATCTTTTTCATATTTATCGTCATGTTTGTGCCGGTGATTTCGTATTGATTATATATAAAACTATACAGGTAAACAATGTCCAGGTAAACAATGCCCGGGATTAAATTTTGCTTCAAACCTCATCGAACAAACAGTCCAAATCTTGCCGCTCTATTTCTTTTTGTGGTTTTACCTGTCTGTCCTCTTATTTCCGGACAGGCAGTGTCCACCCTCCATCGGGAATTATATGAACTTTTGCCTCAGGGTTCTCTGCAAGGATATTTTCAAGGGCTTCCTGTACGCTTTTTGCTGGAATAAAGAAAGCTCCTCTGATTTCTTCCTCAGAAAGTTTTGAAAAAAGATAGAGTTTGAACTGTTTTGCAGCTCTTGCAACTATCGCACTCTTATGTCCTCCAAACTCAAAGATGTTCCTGAAACGTTCTATAGCATCATCCGGGCTCCTGCACTCCCTGTTCCAGCACTCGTATACCTGGTTTCCTATCCCTTCCGAACATTCGGCTACGAGTACTATTGAGCCTCCGGTTTTTACAGCAGGGACAGCATTTTCGAGAGCCTTTGTTGCCTGATAGAGGTTGATGTCTTTTGGGAAACCGCCGCAGGAGACGATGACCACATCTGCAGGCTCAACCTTTACTTTGTATATAGAGTCAACATATCTTGTCCCTTCCCTGTGAGCAGCAATAAAATCTCCTGCAACTGCAGCAACAATTTCTTTCCTGCTATTGATTATCACATTCAGGATAAAACGAAGGCCTGCTGTTCCTGCGGCTTCTTCGATATCCTTCCTCGCAGGGCTTTCGGCCCTACCCGAAAGAGGTTCACCTTCGAAGAGTTTGCTATAATGGCTATGGAATGAAAGTACGGCTTTTTCCGAACTGACTCCAGGAAGAACAGACTTTCCTCCCCCACCATAACCTGCGTAATAGTGAAATTCTACTGTCCCGGTGCTGATTATCAGATCCGCATTCAGAACCTCTTCAAAGACTTCTACCGGAGTCCCGAAACTTGTCTCCCCTATATGAATACATTTATTCCTGTCGTGCTGGACAAACCGGATATTTCTGGAAATTTCGTCCCCCAGGAGCTTTCTGCACTCTTCTTCGGTCTGCTGGCGGTGGAGCCCGAGCGCAAATACTATGGTAATGTTTTCATCCTTTGCTCCGCCAAGGTAGAGCTCTTCGAGTAGGGGAGGCAGAATCTTTGCAGTAGGAGTGGGTCTTGTGACATCACTTACAATTATTGCAATTTTCGTTTCCGGGGTTACAATCTCGGAAAGCCTCTCACTTTTTATCGGATTCTCGAGCGCTTTCCGAATTAGAAGGGTCTCATCTTCCTTTTTTTCAGGTTCCGATGGAAGGATAAGGCTGGAGATATTTTTCTCAGGAATATTCAGCTCAGACACCCCATTTCCAAAAGCAAGTGAAATCTTTCTCATATTTGTCTCCATGTTCGTGCTGGTGATTTCGTATTGATACTATATAAACTATATAGGTAGACAATAGTTAGAGTATATCCGGAATGCGATTTAAATTTGCTCATTTGAATCGGTATCCAGACCCTTACTTAAAGTTAAGAAATAATAGACCTGATAGACCTGCTTTACAAATTCTCGTACATTGTAAACTATTTACTTTTTTATCGAAGCAGGAATAACCTGATAGAAAACAATGGGCTCAGAAAGCATTCCGGCATCCCTGTAAATAATTGTTAAAGAAATTATCCCTGTATCCCTGGAAATAATTTTCAAAAAATACCTCTCTAAATTTGATTTGGTTAAATTCTGTAACAGGAGACGTCTGTGAGCAAAAAATAATATTATTTGTAAAAAATAAAAGTTCCCCAATGATTGAATTTAACATGAAATACTTTTCTGGGCATGGTTTCGGAATCATGCATTTTTTTAGGATCACATACTCCTGATATTTAGCCTAAATAAACACTTTCAAAAACCCAACACAAAATACAAACATTAATTTATTGTTGATAGTAAGTAAAATGAAATTTTTACTGAAAAGCTTATAATTCTGTATAGATAGAGCTCTTTAAGCCCTGAAAGAGCATTGATATTCTTAAGCTTAACCAGAAACGGTCATGAAGATAAAAACAGATTTTTTAGAAGGCTGCCGGTTAAAAGATGTAAAAGTTTCAGATGGATGTGAAGTAACGCAGAGATTAATTCTGGTGATTTGGTGAAAAATATTGATCGCTTAAGAATGTTTATTTTCATGCTGCTTATGCTAAATTCTTTTTATATCGGAGGAGCGTACGCATCACCAGATATAAGCAGTTCAAAAATTACTGAGAATATCAATCAGGGCAGTATTATTCTGTTCTCACAGAATTATTCTGAAGCAGACAGCCTTCCATCTAATGTTTTTATAGCAAATGTAAATGAAGAACAGATTTACGACAAAATATATTCAAATATATATGCAACAGCGGAATCAGAAGTATGCTTTAATGAGACTACAGACGCACTTAAGTATACGAGTACAAGAAATTTTCCTATAATACCATGCAGTTTACTTCCACATATTGATATTATTTGCTGTTTTGGAATAAATGAATACCTGAGCCGCTTTAAAAATAATCTGGATATTTTTACATTTTGTAAATGTACTTCTTTACCTATAATTCATTATCTTGAGGAACCAAGACAGGCGGGATCTCTGTATATATGCACCCTTATTCCAATGGTAAAATGTGCTTATGAAATTTCAATTGATATAAATGCCGACGATCCTGAAAGTTTTGTTGAACTGAATAGCCCGGGCTCAAGGCTAATAATTCAGGAAATCGAGAACCAGACTCTGCTTAAAAGCTGTTATAGGGGACCTTCAGGAGAATTGGAGTACAGGGAACTGGTTCTGGGTAATGGGTCGGAAAAAGTAAACTTCAGAATAGTTTTTGACGGCTGCAACAAAACAAACACAGTTTACTCGCAGAACGGCAGTTACATAGTTACTCCGTTTTACAGTCATGGAAGACAGAGGTTGCCCTATATTGATTTTTCAAGCGGGTATATTAAATTCACAGCTTTTATCCTTGGAGAAGGAACTTACCTTGATGTTAATATATACAGTGTAAACCAGACAGCGGAAAGAAAACTCATAACCGCGGTAGGGGATAATAAGATAATCCCATTCGGACTTGACGGACCTTTTCCTATGAACAAAACCGCAGAAGGAGTAGGTTACCTGAAGGATAAAGGGTACAGAGGTACGATGTGGTTTGATAAAGGAATGTTTGAGAAGTGTGATAGAGAACAGGTTGAATACCTGCACAGCCTGGTTGATAATGACTCCTGGGAAGTTGGGATACACTATACGAAGGAATTAAACAGCCTTCCACTCGAAGAAGCATACAGAGTAATGGATGAGGAGCATTCATATCTCAGTGAAAAAATAGGCCAGAAACCAACGAGCTGGTGCTGCCTTAGAAATCGCGATACCATTACTCACGCAGTTTATGCATATGAAAAACTGGGAATGACCTGGAGAAACGGAGATGCAGGAATTAATGCGGAAAACGAGGTCGGGAATCTGGACGACGATACATGGCAGTGGTGGGAACCAGCATCAAAGGCAGGTATGGTCTATCCCGTGTTTACTCACGAAATTGATGTCGATCCTGCAGTAAAATACTCCATAAGCCGATCAAAGTTCTGCGACTGGGTAGATAATTACTATGCAAACAATATGTCCATAGTGTCATTCTATGAGTATAACAAAGCAAGCCTGAATACATATGATGCAAGTTTCGAAAACCTGCAATATGATGAAAAATCGCTTTCTTTCGATGCACATACAAATGGCGTCAGCGCTCTGGTAAACGTAAACATTACCGCAGGAAACAGTACTCAGGTCTACGATGCCACACTTGGAGAATTTCTCAATTATAAAATCGAGCAGGATAATTCAGTTACTTTCCATGCCGAGGATAACCACAGTTACATTGTATATCGGAAGGAATGAGTAATGCATAAGTTTCTGGTATAAGTTCAATAACTTCGGAAGCTACGATAAAGGAAATGGGTATGGCTTTTTCTTTCTTTTCTGCCTTTAAGACCATAATTTTTAAGCAAATAAACTAAGCAAATAAACTAAGCAAATAAACTAAGCAAATAAACTAAGCAAATGAACCGGGGTAAAAAATCAAAAATCAAAGTTCTATTGATTCCCCTGGCTTTAGAATAACTACTTTTGTGTCAACTTTTGACTCCACGGCTTTTCTGAACTCTTCAGGGTCCTGTTTGATGACGTCAAAGGTGTTGTAATGCATTGGCACGACAATTTCAGGCCGAATCAGTTCAACAGCTTTTACAGCTTCCTTTATACCCATGGTAAATCTGCTGCCTATCGGAAGAAGGGCGATTTCCGGTTCGTAGAGTTCTCCTATAAGTTGCATGTCCCCGAAAACTCCCGTATCTCCTGCGTGATAAATTGAATGCCCGCCTATACCTATCACGAAACCTGCCGGGCTGCCCCCGTCAAAACTGAAATTCGATGCATCAATCGAAGAAGAATGGAGTGCATGTGTCATGGTGAGGTTAACACCTTCCACTTCTATTGTGCCTCCCTTATTCATGCCTTCTGCAAAGACTCCTTTGGATTTAATGTAATTTGCGACCTCATGAATCGAAATGATCCGGCAGCCTGTCCGTGCCCCGATTTCTACAGTATCCCCGAGGTGGTCACGGTGCCCATGCGTTACAGCTATTATATCCGGGTCAAGGTCTTCAGGGTTGCATGGAGCTTTCGGGTTTCCTGAAATAAAAGGGTCGATAAGGAGTTTCTTTTCGGCTTCGAACAAAAAAGCAGCATGCCCGAGCCAGGTAATTTTTACATCATCCATTTCTGTTCCTCACGGTCAGTTATCTTTTCTCAAAACGTAACAATGCGTAATGTAATTTTCGATAATTATCGGATAGTTTTCATAAATCCCGGTCTTTTTATAATACCGGGCTCGAATAAGCATGTGAAAAGAGCCAGATCAGAAGTAACATCTAAAACATGCCCACACGATAAAGGATCACATTAATATGCCCCTTTCATTTAAAGTCAAATGAGAATGAAAATCAGCCTTGTAATCCACGGGCCCGAAGTGATAGATTCGGGAGAAGCGAAAATAATTCTTGAAAAGCTTTCCTGCCTCGGGGAAGTAAAAGCAGAGCTTGGCGGGACCATGGGAAAGGCAGCTGTCCTTGATGCAGGGCTTGAAAAAACTATTGATATAACCAGGCACCTTAAGCCAAGTGTCTGTATAGAAGAATTTTTTGAGACTTCAGACCTTGTGTGCCTTCTGAACAGAGGAAAAACTCTCGAAACCGGCATGATTTTCGGATCAAAAGTTGCTTCCCGCATTAAGGAGCCTGAAAAGAAGCCACTAATCCAGATTGAAAGCCCCGGGAACTCCTTCGGAAGGCTCATACCCCTGAACAAAAAAGCTGCCAGCTGCGTTGAAAAACTCTCCAGAAAGCTTGGAGTTCCTGCCGAAAACCCTATTCCCTTCCACAATCCTGTTTTCATAGAAACCTGCCCGAAAACCGGAAAAACCCGGATAACTCGAGAAATCTCAGGAGTCCTCCCCGGAGAAAATATCTTCGTAAACGGGATCGTGATAGGAAAAGCCCTGTCCCCGGAAATAAGGATAATCTCCGAAAACGGCTTCATTACTGCGATAGAAGGCGGAGAAATAAAAGATCACGGGCTTGAAAAAATCCATAATTACGAAAAAAGAGGCCCTGTAGACCTTACAAAAGCCTGGATAAAAAGCGGGGACATAAGGAGAAGTATTTCCTTATTCCCAGATGCCCGAAAACAAAGTGACAGCGCCCAAAAACCGGATTTTTCTTACCGAAACCGGGCAGGAAATGGAAGTATTACATCAGGGAAAGTAGTGCTGATAGACCATGACGCCGAAAAATCCTTTGAGCTGGCTGCCGGGGCTGAACTTGTGGTTACAGTTGGAGACGATACCACAGCCATAGCAGGCGACATCCTGTTCAGGTTTGGCATCCCGATTATTGGAATCACTGATGGGGACTGCGATAATGTCATATGCGAGACAAAAACATCTCCAGGATCGATTATCCTCAGACTCTCGCAGGGGAGTGATGATATTGTTGGCAGGAAAACTAAGCAGGAGCTTTTGAAAGGGCAAAATTCAGCTGTTTTTAAGAATTTGCCTGCCTTTAAAGAAAATGTGCTGAAACTGGCAGAGCCGTTTATTGAGGCTGTTTCTGAATATTGAGAAGAAACTTAAACTGCGCGGCCCGCTTCATCGCTTCGCAGACCAATTGAGTTGATTATATGTTTTTTGACCCCTGCAACATCATTAGCTGTCAATACTTGACCAGTGCATCCGTATTCGCTATACCGAGTCATTCTTGTCACGCTCGACGAAGGAAAGCGGCCTGTTCCGCAAAGAAGAAGAGAAGAGAAAACCAGCAAGTAGAAACACGAAAAAACCTCATATTTGCTAAAATAAGAATTAATGTTATTAGATAACGATTAAGTGATTATTAAGTCTTTTTTATAATCCTTTTGTTTTGCAGATCATAATGGTTGCAGTGAAATGAACACATTTATTACTTTTTACTGTTATCGTTGGTTAGTTACTATAATAAGATGAGAATGCATGAACCAAAACGGAAAACACATTTCAGCCCACATATGGGACTCAAAAGGCAAGGAACGCAACATCAGCGTGGTTCCGAACTACGTGAAATTCATCAGCAACATTTTCAATCTGGAAAGGTTCTATTTTGTGTTCGGTCAGTCAGCCCGGAGTAAATATCCACAGGTGGTGTGAAATGGCTCTAAAAAAATCTGAACTTTACTCTTCCCTCTGGTCCAGCTGCGACGAACTTCGCGGTGGAATGGATGCCAGCCAGTATAAGGACTATGTACTCTCCCTATTGTTTATCAAATATATCAGCGACAAATATGCTGACACTCCTTTCGCACCTATTATCGTTCCCCAGGGTGCAAGCTTCAAGGATATGGTCGCACTCAAAGGAAAACCGGACATTGGTGATCAGATCAACAAAAAAATAATCGCTCCGCTTGTCAATGCCAACAAGCTGTCTGACATGCCGGACTTCAACGATTCTGCCAAGCTCGGCAGCGGTAAGGAAATGGTGGGCAGGCTTACTAACCTCGTTGCTATTTTCGAAAACCCTGCCCTTGATTTCTCGAAGAACCGTGCCGAAGACGATGACATCATGGGCGATGCTTACGAATACCTGATGCGCCACTTCGCAACTGAAAGCGGAAAAAGTAAAGGCCAGTTCTATACTCCTGCAGAAGTCAGTCGGATTATAGCACAGATACTTGGAATCCGCTATGCCAATACCACAAGTTCCACCACAGCCTATGACCCTACATGCGGTTCAGGTTCACTGCTTTTGAAGGTTGCAGACGAGGCACGAACCAAGATAACCCTGTACGGGCAGGAAAAAGACGCAACCACGTCAGGTCTTGCCCGCATGAACATGATCCTGCACAACAACCCTGAAGCACTTATCGTGCAGGGGAACACCCTTACAGATCCCAAGTTCAAGGAAGGGGAAACGCTCAAGACCTTTGATTATGTCGTTGCCAATCCCCCTTTCAGTGACAAGAGATGGAGTACTGGACTTGACCCGCTTAAAGATGTTTACGAACGTTTTAAGCCATTTGGAGTTCCGCCTGCAAAGCAGGGAGATTATGCATATCTATTACATATTGTCCGTTCGTTAAAAAGCACAGGCAAAGGAGCCTGTATCCTTCCGCATGGTGTTCTGTTCCGTGGAAATTCCGAAGCTGAGATCCGCCGTGCTCTCGTGCGCAAAGGTTACATTAAGGGGATCATAGGTCTGCCAGCCAACCTTTTCTACGGTACCGGCATCCCTGCATGTATTATTGTTATTGATAAGGAAGAGGCTCAAAACCGCAGGGGCATTTTCATGATCGATGCCAGCGCGGGTTTCATGAAGGACGGTCCCAAGAACCGCCTCCGAGCTCAGGATATCCACAAAATAGTGGATGTTTTCACAAGGCAGGCAGAGATCCCGAAATACTCGCGGATGGTCAGTTTTGAGGAGATCGAGAAGAATGAGTTCAACCTCAACCTCCCACGCTATATCGACAGCCAGCAGGCTGAAGACCTTCAGGACATTGAGGGACACCTGCATGGAGGAATTCCGTGTGCGGATATTGATGCCCTTGAACGTTACTGGAACGTCTGTCCGCAGCTTCGGCAAACCCTGTTCAAAGAGAAGCGCCCTGGCTACCTTGAGCTTGCCGTTGACAAGGCGGCTATCAAATCTACTATTTATGAGCATCCCGAGTTTGCAGCTTTTATCGCTGACATGAATGCTCATTTCGCTGCCTGGCGTGAGACTACTTCTTCTATGCTTTGGCAGTTGCAGCCTGGCTTCCACCCCAAGGAAATCATAGACGGGCTTTCAGAAAACCTGCTCGCCCATTATGCAGACAAGCCGCTCATCAACAAGTACGATATTTATCAGCACCTGATGGACTACTGGGCTGAGACCATGCAGGACGACTGTTATCTTATTTCTGACGAGGGGTGGAAGGCTGAGACCACTCGCATTGTCGAGAAGGACAGGAAAGGAAAAGAGAAAGATAAGGGCTGGACCTGCGACCTCGTACCAGAACAGCTTATCGTTGCGCGTTATTTTTCAAAAGAACAGGAGGCTATTGATAAACTCGCTTCTGAGCTTGAAAGTATCACAGCCAGCATGACTGAGCTGGAAGAAGAACAGGGCGGTGAGGAGGGAGCTTTTTCGGAACTTGACAAGGTGAATAAGGCAAATGTGACTGCACGCCTGAAGGATATAAAAAGCGATAGGGAAGCAAAAGAAGAAGCCGCTGTCCTCAATGATTGGTTAAAGCTAGCCAATAAAGAAGCAGATCTGAAGAAACGCCTCAAGGAAGCTGAATCCCTGCTTGATTCAAAAGCCTATTACTATTATCCAAAGCTCACTGAGGATGATGTCAAAACGCTTGTTGTGGAAGATAAGTGGCTCTCTTCGCTTGATACAGCCATCCACGGCGAGATGGACCGGATCAGCCAGTCCCTTACCCAGCGTGTGAAGGAGCTGGCTGAACGCTACGAAATCCCGATGCCGCAGATGACCGACCGCGTGACTGAGCTGGAAGCAAAAGTGAACCGGCACCTGGAGAGGATGGGGTTCAAATTATGAACAGGAAAACAAGCATTTTGCCCGCGGACTATGGAGACTGGCTTTACAGCCTGAAACAGCGGATTGCAGGCGCACGACAGCGTATCCTGCTGGCTGCAAATGAAGAGCAGATCCGCCTCTATCACGATATAGGCCGTGATATTTTGGATCGCCAGAGCCAACAGGGCTGGGGTGCCAAGGTAATCGAACGGCTCTCCATAGACCTGCGTGAGGCTTTCCCGGATATGAAAGGCTTGTCGGCCAGCAATCTCAAATACATGCGGTTCTTTGCCCAGAACTGTCCTGATCTTAAATTTGGTCAGCAGTCTGCTGACCAATTGCCCTGGTTCCACATAATCACCCTGCTGACCAAACTGGAGACTCCCGAGTTGCAGGAGTGGTATGCCAGAGAAGCTGTCCAACAAGCCTGGTCACGTGAAACACTGGAAATACAGATCAAGAATCAGCTCCATCTCCGCCAGGGTGCTGCTATCAACAATTTCCAGCAGAGGCTTGAATCACCACAGGCAGGACTTGCCACCCAGATCCTCAAAGACCCATACCACTTTGATTTTCTCGGCCTCGGAGATGAGGCGCGTGAGCGTGATATCGAGAACGCACTTATCCGGCACATCACCCATTTTTTGCTGGAACTGGGTGCCGGTTTTGCCTTTGTCGGGCGCCAGGTCAGACTGGAAGTGGAAGGCGATGAATTCTTTATGGATCTGCTTTTCTACCATACTCGCCTGAAATGCTACATTGTCGTTGAACTCAAAGCCGGTGCCTTCAAACCCGAACACGTAGGACAGCTTAATTTCTACCTTTCCGCAGTGGATGCACAGATCAGGGCGCCGGATGACAGACCCACCATCGGTCTTCTACTCTGCAAGACCAAGAAGCGACTCATCGCCGAATATGCCCTCTCAGGCATGGATAAACCAATGGGTGTGGCAGAATACCAGCTCGTCCGTGCCCTGCCCGAACCCCTGGACACCTGCTTGCCCACCATCGAGGAACTGGAAGCCGTTTTGTCCGCGGAACTGGAGGGTGAGGAATGAATCTTAGAGATAAGGATTACATCCTGGCAGAGATTTCCAGGTACGAGAACTCCAATTATAATGATAAAGTGATTCGCAACTGGATCAGGAGCCCTAATCCCGTCGAATTCGACGGGATTAGAATACAGGCAGAGATGTGGAATCCTGAATCGGAACCGGAGGAACAGCAATGAGCGCGGAATGCAGCGCCATCGATATCCCTCCCGGCTACAAACAGACCGAGGTGGGGGTGATTCCTGAGGATTGGAAATTAACAGACCTATCATCTGTATGTAAGGAGCCTATGCAGAATGGGGTATTCTATAAACCTTCGCTTAAAGGAGTAGGGATAAAGCTAATCAATGTTGGAGATCTTTATACTCAGCCCCCGATAGATTCTGATAAATTGGAATTGTTTAATGCTTCGGATAAAGAACGTGAACGATTCAAAGTAGAAGATGGTGACCTATTTTTTACTCGATCATCCGTTGTTCCCTCGGGTATTGCTCATTGTAATATTTACCGTGCGCCTGAACCTGAACCTGTTGTTTTTGATAGCCATGTCATTAGGTTGAGACCAGACATCGCGAAGGTTGTTCCTTTGTATCTATTTAGGTTCTGTGTCGCAACAATCGCACGCCATTATCTTGTATCACATGCCAAGACGGCCACGATGACAACTATTGACCAGGGGGTTTTGGGAAAATGCCCGGTTATTTTGCCTCCCATCGACGAGCAAGAATCCATCGCCAAAGCTCTCTCCGATACGGATGCCCTTATCGAATCTCTGGAGCAGCTCACCGCCAAGAAACGCCAGATAAAACAGGGCGCCATGCAGGAATTGCTGACTGGTAAGAGAAGGTTGCCGGGATTCGCGACAAAAGCTGGCTACAAACGTACGGAAATAGGAGTAATTCCAAAGGATTGGCTCGACTACACTGTTGGAGAATTAATTGATTTTGAAGGTGGTTCCCAACCAGACAAGAGAACGTTCATCTTTACCTCGAAACTTGGATATGTTAGACTGATTCAGATTCGAGACTACAAAACAGACAAATATGAAACATATGTGCCTACCAGTCTTGCAAGAAGATTCTGCACTAAGAGCGACATTATGATTGGACGGTACGGTCCACCCATTTTTCAAATACTTCGCGGACTATCAGGTGCCTATAATGTTGCTCTTATAAAGGCTAAACCTCGACCCCAAATCAATCTAACTTATGCTTACTATTTCCTTAAGCAAGACAGCTTGTTCGAGTTTATAGATAAACTCTCTCAGAGATCCTCTGGCCAAACCGGAGTTGATCTTAAGGAACTAAGGAATTATCCGTTATCACTCCCACCTACCAAAGACGAACAAGAAGCTATCGCCACTATCCTATCCGACATGGACTCAGAAATCACCGCGCTGGAAGAAAAGCTTGCCAAAGCCCGCCAGATAAAGCAGGGTATGATGCAGGAACTGCTTACAGGGAGGGTTCGATTGATATGAGCATTGGAAAACCCGAACGAGCCACTCAGGATCGGATAATCTCTCTTTTTCATGACGAACTTGGCTACAGCTACCTCGGGAACTGGATTGACCGCGAAGGTAACAGCAACATAGAGGAAGAACTGCTGGCTGCCTACCTTACAAATAACGGTTACACTTCCAACCAGATCGGCGTTGCGCTCCACGTGCTGAAAAACGCAGCGAACCGCCATAACCAGAGCCTCTACGCCAACAATCAGGCAGTTTATAGCCTTCTGCGCTACGGCGTCCCCGTGAAAACCGAAGCGGGAAAGGTTACGGGTAGCGTCCAGCTCATAAACTGGCAGGAACCGGAGAAAAACTATTTTGCAATTGCTGAAGAAGTAACCCTCAGGGGAAACAGGGAGCGCCGTCCCGATATTGTACTCTATGTGAACGGCATCGCAGTCGGCGTGCTTGAACTGAAAAACAGCCGCGTGACAATCGGAGATGGAATCCGCCAGAGCCTATCAAACCAGCAGCCTGAGTTTAACGAATGGTTCTTCCGCACCGTGCAGTTCATTTTTGCAGGCAACGATTCCGAAGGCTTGAGGTACGGCGCTATAGGCACGCAGGAGAAGTATTTCCTCACGTGGAAAGAAGACGAAGAGGATAACAGCCGCTATAAGCTCGACAAATACCTGCTAAGGATGTGCAGCAAAAACCGGCTCATAGAGCTGATGTATGACTTCGTTCTCTTTGACGGCGGAGTGAAAAAGCTTCCTCGTGTCCACCAGTATTTCGCTATTAAAGCAGCGCAAAAACACGTCAGGCAGCACAGGGGAGGAATAATCTGGCATACGCAGGGGAGCGGAAAAAGCATTGTCATGGTGCTCCTTGCCAGATGGATTCTCGAAAACTACCCCAATGCCCGCGTGGTTATCGTCACTGACCGCGATGAGCTGGACAAACAGATAGAAGGGATCTTCCTTGATGCAGGGGAACCTATTATACGCACCACCAGCGGCCGCGAACTGATGAGCCAGCTCAGCCAGGCTAAACCGCGCCTCCTTTGCTCCCTTGTCCACAAATTCGGGCGCAAGAGCGCTAACGATTTTGATGCGTTCATTAAGGATCTGGAATCCCAGCCCAGCAAAACCGTGGGCGAGGTTTTTGTCTTCGTGGACGAATGCCACCGTACTCAGAGCGGGAAATTGCACAGGGCTATGAAGGCGATCATGCCGAATGCAGTCTTTATCGGTTTTACCGGCACGCCGCTTCTCAAAAAGGATAAACAGACAAGCCTGGAAGTCTTTGGCGGCTATATCCATACTTACAAATTCAGCGAGGCAGTAGAGGATAAAGTGGTCCTCGACCTTGTCTATGAAGCACGTGACATCGACCAGCGCCTCGGTTCCGAACAAAAAATCGATGCCTGGTTTGAAGCAAAAACGAAGGGGCTCAACGACTGGCAGAAAGACGAGCTAAAGAAACACTGGGGCACCATGCAGAAATTGCTCAGTTCACGCTCCCGCATGGACCGGGTAGTAAATGATATCATCTTCGATTTTAGCGTAAAGCCCCGCCTGTCCGGTGAACGCGGGAATGCCCTTCTTGTAGCATCAAGCATCTACGAAGCCTGTAAGTATTATACCCTTTTCCAGAAAACACCTTTCAAAGGCAAATGTGCAGTGGTAACCTCTTACAACCCGCAGGCTCAGGACGTAACAAAAGAGGATACAGGCGCAAATACCGAGACAGAAAAAGAGTTCATCTACAACACCTATACGGAATTGCTCAAAAATATCGAAACCACTCCGGGAATGACAAAGACCGAGACCTACGAAGATAAAGCAAAATCTCTGTTCATAAAAGAACCGGCTAACATGAAACTGCTTATCGTTGTGGACAAGCTTCTCACCGGATTTGATGCCCCTCCCTGTACCTATCTCTATATTGACAAGTCTATGCAGGACCACGGCCTCTTCCAGGCAATCTGTCGCACCAACCGGCTGGACGGCGAAGACAAGGACTTCGGTTATATTGTGGACTATAAAGACCTGTTCAAAAATCTGGTCAACGACAGGGGAACCGGAGCCCTGCAGGTCTACTCTTCCGAACTGGACCGCAGCGCAGGCGGCGCCGACCCTGAGGTTTTAATGCAGGACCGCCTCAAAAAAGGAAGGGAACGACTTGATAATGCCCTTGAGGTTCTTGCCCTGCTCTGCGAACTAGTTGAACCGCCAAAAGGCGAACTTGAATACATTCACTATTTCTGCGGTAATACTGAAATCCCAACCGATCTTCAGGAACACGAAACTCAACGTGCTGCACTTTACAAGGCCACTGCTTCGCTGGTCCGTGCCTACGCCAACATTTCTGACGAACTGGAAGCAACAGGGTACAGCGGTTCAGATATCACCCGCATTAAAAAGCTGCTGGAGCATTATCTGAATATCCGTGAAATCATCCGCAGGGCGAGTGGAGAAAGCCTCGACCTGAAGGCTTACGAAGCGGACATGCGCCATCTCATAGACACTTATATAGAGGCAGCCGAACCCAGAAAAGTCTCATCTTTTGAGGATATGCCCCTGCTCGAACTGATTGTAAAAACAGGAATCGACAAAGCCATTGTAACCCAGCTCGGCGGATTGAAAGGCAACAGGAATGCTGTCGCAGAGACTATAGAAAACAATGTCCGCAGCAAAATAATAAGAGAACACCTGAACGACCCGGCATACTACGAGAAGATGTCTGCCCTGCTGGACGAAATCATAGCCGCCAGAAAGGCTAAAGCCATCGAGTATGAAGAATACTTAAAACGGATTGCTGACCTTGTAAAGCAGGTGGAAGCCGGACACGAGGACGATATCCTCGAAGCGCTTAAAATAAGCCCTGCATTGAGAGCTCTCTATAACAACCTGCAAAACCATGGAAAAGGATTTGAGGGCCAGGTAGAAGAAAACGGTGAATATATAGTACCCTGTGATCAGGCTCTTGATCTGGCAATCAGTCTCGATGAAACAGTGAAAAGGGTCAGATCCGACAACTGGCGCGGTATTGAACCCCGTGAGCGGGTAATCAAGAAAGCCATATATGATGTCTTGAATGACGTTGATGAGGTAGAGCGTATCTTCTTAATCATAAAGGCACAAAAGGAATACTGATGACCACGCAGATTGAACTCGGGGATATCACAGTAGACGTAGTGCTCAAGGATATCAAAAACATTCACCTGAGTGTGTATCCGCCCAATGGCAGAGTAAAAATATCTGCTCCCCTGCGAATGGATATGGATACTATTCGTATATTTGCTATCTCCAGGCTGGGATGGATCAAAAAGCAACAGAAAAAGTTTCAGGAACAGGAGCGTGAAACCCCACGTGAGTACCTTGACCTTGAAAGCCATTACGTGTGGGGGAAACGCTATTTGCTCAAGGTGATCGAAGTCAATGAAGCACCTTCGGTCGAATTAAAACATAGCAAAATGATCCTGCGAGTGCGTCCCGGTACAGACGATAAAAAGAAGCAGGCTATTATTGACTCTTGGTATCGCGAGCAGCTTAAGAAAGCTGTACCGCCATTAATTTCCAGATGGGAACCACTGCTGGGCGTGAAGGTAGAGCGGTTTTTTGTGCAGCGGATGAAAACAAAATGGGGAAGCTGTAACCATAAAGCACGTAACATCAGGCTCAACACCGAGCTCGCCAAAAAACCAAAAGAGTGTCTCGAATACACAATTGTACATGAAATGGCACATATACTGGAGCCAACACACAATTCTCGCTTTATGTCATTAATGGACCAGTTCATGCCAAAATGGCAATTCTGCAGGGACAGGTTAAACCAGTTACCGGTCAGGCATGAGGACTGGATTTATTGATAAAATTTCCTTTTAATTTTGCTTTAATACTATTTTTATCTCCATTTATTAACATTTTATTTTTATGTTTTTAAAAAACAACAAACAGACAGGCTGAGCCGTTTTTCGATTTGTGATATAATACATAGCTTCCAAAGACGGGGAGATATTTCCGGCATGTATAATGTAACAGATAATCAGCTAATTCCCAGTGCTAAAATAACGAAATACAAATTGGCGTTAACCAGAAGCCTGTTTTTTATTTAATATTTTTATTTAACCAAAAAATCTTTATGGACAACCCAGAGAAAATTTTAATACAATTAAAGATAAATTACAAAGTCATCAGGGGAAATGGGGGTTGAATTCTGGACATAAAGCTTAAACTTCAGGACGCTGCCAGCAGTTTGCAGGAAGCTGTCAAAAGTTTCAATCCTGCAGTATTTCAGGGTAAAAAGGAAGAGAAAGAAGAGCCCTGCCCGCACAGGATAAAGCAGACAAAGAACCGGAAAACAATTGTGATTAACTGCAAAGAATGCGAGTTCGAGTCTACATTAAACGATTCGCACTGCAGAAAAAATGTCTTTGACATCCTCCAGAAAGAGATTCATGCCGACTGTCTTGTACTCTCAAGGCTTTACGAAAGGGATTATGAAGGAAAATCCCTGTCCCTGCTTTATGCTCTGGCAGGCTTCAAGGGAACTATTGCGGCATACAGGAGCATTGAAGTCGTTTCTGAAGCGTGTACACGGCAGGAGAAGAAAAAATGTGAACTTGAAAGAAAAGAGATAATTGCTTCTCTCGCCGAAACCGTGGAAACTGATCCTTTAAAAGCCAGATTGGAGCTGAAAGAAATCATTAATGGGAGGATGTTTTCGAAAGTTCCTGACACTTCCTTTGCGTGTGATACTTCAGGTGACACTTCTTCCGTCTGCACTGCGTGTTCCGAAGGTTTCAACCTCATCCTGAATGAGATTGTAGAAAAAATTTCCTGCTTTCCTGAAGTTAATGCTGTTTCTGTTATCAAAAAGTCCATCCATTTCTCGGCATCGGGCTGCTTAGCATCAAGCTGTTTAGAAGGTCTGGAGAGCGAAAAAAAAAACACAAATAACTTGAAAGAAAATGAAGGTAAAAGCTCAAAGTTAAAGTTGGAAATAAGGGGAAGAAAAGGAAAGAAAAATGGAAACTTCATAGAAAATAATTCCGGAGAAGAAATTCCTGTCTCTTTATCCAGAATCACCTTCTCCGGCTTTGTTTCGCATTCTGTCAGGAGAAGGGATAAGGAGCAAAAGGAAAATAAAAAGGCTGAATTTGCAGAAGATTCCAAAAAACCCGCAAATCCCGCAGGCACTTTTTTCGACTATGAGAGCCGGATTAAATCCCATGTCCGACCGCCTTTTTCAAGTTCAAGGATTTATACCGAGGCTCCGGAGAATACCGAATTTCTCGAATGTTATGATATTAACGGCAAGGAGGGAAGGAGGCTTGAAGTCTCCCTTTATCGCTACACCGACAGGCCTGAAAAGCTTTACATGATCATGCCTCCTGAGTACAACCTTAAGCAGGAAGAACTCAGGCTGCTTGAGAAGGTAAGGAGGAGAATGATAAAACACAGGCCAAAAGACCTCGCCTTTGCAGACCCTTCAGGGGCGAGGGAGTATTTCAAACGGATGGCAAAAGCCCTTCTGGGAGAGGAACTGCTCAAAAGCGGAAATGCCTGCACTCCGGATGAACTTGAAAGTTATTCCGACCTTCTTGCAAGGTATACAAACGGGCTCGGTATCGTAGAAGATCTCCTTTCTGATTCCAGAATAACTGACGTATACATCAATGCCCCTGCAGATACAAACCCTGTTCATGTTGTTATGGAAGGGGAAGAGTGTACAAGCAATGTTTTTCTTTCTCAGGACGACCTTGATGCCCTTGTCTCAAGGTTCAGGACCATTAGCGGCAGGCCCTTTGGAGAAGCTATTCCCGTACTTGAGCTTAACCTTGAAGCATTCGGGGTAAGGGTATCCGTGATAGGAGATCCTTTGAGCGCAAACGGGCTTGCTTATGCCTTCCGAAAACATTCTCTCACACCCTGGACTCTTCCGAAACTGATCAATACGGGCTCGGTTTCTCCTTTTGCAGCCGGGCTTTTAAGCTTCCTTATGGACGGGCAGGCTTCTGTCCTTGTTGCAGGAGAGGTGGGAGCCGGGAAGACATCGCTCTTATCGGCAATGCTGCTTGAGATCCCTCAGAAGTACAGGATTCTGACAATTGAAGATACTCACGAACTTCCTACAGAAGACCTCCAGGAACTGGGCTGGAAAGTGCAGGGAATGAGTTCGCAGTCATCTGTCCTGAAATCAGGGGCAGAAATGAGCCCTGAAACTGCACTTCGAGCTGCATTGAGGCTTGGAAGTTCTTCTCTGGTGCTGGGAGAAGTAAGGGGGCCGGAAGTAAAAGTGCTTTATGAAGCCATGCAGGTAGGAAATGCCGGGAACTCGGTTATAGGCACTATCCATGGATCGTCAGTAGAAAACGTTTACGAGAGAGTTGTACATACCCTGGGAGTTCCCCCGGCTTCTTTTAAAGCTACCGATGCCGTAATAATCTGTTCAGGTATCAGACCGGGAGGCAGCATGAGAAAGGTAAAACGTGTCAGCAGGATTGCAGAAGTTACCTGTGCCTGTATAGAAGAACTGGAGCCTTCCGAAATCTTTACCGATATCATGTATTATGATCCGTCTTATGACTGCCTGCTTGCAGGAGAGGCTCTCGAACAGGGGCAGTCAGAACTTATTGGAAAAATTGCCCGGAAATGGGGGATTACGATTGACACCGCCATTAAAAATATTGAATTGAGAGCAAGAATAAAAGAAAAGATTGCAGCCGAAGGGGTTCGTATGCCCTTCCTGCTCGAAGCAGGAGCTGTGAGTAAGGCTAACAATATATTCTGGCTGCTTTCGGACTCAATTAAAACAGAGATAAAGGCTGAAACAGGTGGCAGAACAGCAGGAGAGACCAGTTTTAAAAACGGCTCTGAGTCCAGTTCAGAAATTTATCTTGAAGAACTGTACAGGCAGTGGGAAATATGGTTTGAAAGTTTTGTCAGGGAGCAGGCTGAAACGGAAAACAGGAATAGGAATAAAGGAACGCAACCGCCTGCTGAAAGACAACTACCCAAAGAAGAGAAGATCCCGGAAACAAAAATAACTTCCTGAGGGCTGGGAAAAATGGAAGACAGTAACTGGTACGTAAGAGCCTGCAGATCCACGGTAAAACATTGGGGATGGGCTGTCCAGGATCATCAGGCTTTCAGCAGGAAATGCGAAAAAAGTGTGAGTCCTGAGTACAGGGATGCACTCAGGTTTACAGGCTTTGATCTGGAGGCCTTTGAGACTGTACTGTTTTCTTATGTGGGCACACTGGTGGCTTTAATTCTGCTTCTCGGGATAGACCTGGTCCTGCTCCTTTCCAGTAGTTTTGATCCTAAAACTCTTTTTGTAATGGGGATCCTGACCTTCGTTATCCCGCTGATAGTACTCTGTTACCTGAGTGAGTATGTAAAGATAAAGGCAGGGTTTATGAAAATATCCTCTCTCGGGGATATTCCGGAAATCCTGAGCTATGTAATAATGTCGATGAAACTTGTCCCTAACCTTGAACATGCTGTCCTTTTTGCAGCCAGGAACTCGGAGAGGCCTCTTGCCACGGACTTAAAAAAGTTAATCTGGGACCTGAATCTGAGGATTTACAGCAGCATGGACGATGCTCTCCTATCTTTTGCCGACCTGTGGGGTAGAAACAGTGAATACTTTAAAAGATCCCTGCACCTGATTAAAAGCTCAACAGCCGAACCGGATGAAGCCCAGAGGGTTATCACCCTGAACCGGGCTCTCGATATCAGCCTTCAGGGGACTGAAAGCCTGATGGAAACTTTTGCCGAAAAGCTGAAGACTCCGAGTTATGTCCTTTATTCGATTTTTATTCTTATTCCGCTTGCCCTTGTAGCTCTCCTGCCTGCGGTCACGGTTGTGGGAATGAAACCAGAGATTACCGATCTTGTACTTCTTTACGATTTTGTTTTCCCTTCCCTTGCAGCAATCTATTCGGAATATATCCTGATGCAGAGACCTGTTGCTTTTATTCCCAGGCAGATTCCGGACACTCATCCTGATCTTGCAGATATAAGGCAGAGGAAGCGCATTGCCATACTCTCCGGGGTTCTTGTCTGTGCTCTGACAGCTCCTCTTGGATATATTCTTCTTTTTCTGGGGAACCCCGGTGGAATAGTGTCAACAACCCCTCTTGAAGGATACCTCCTTCCAGCCCTACCTCTGGTTATGGGCGGCACTGCAGGACTTTCAATATACCTTTACTTTTCCTCTCTTCCGTACAAGAAAATAAGAGACAGGATAAAGCAAATGGAACAGGAGTTTGCAGACTCTCTCTTTGTACTCGGCAGGAGGATTTCTGAAGGAAAATCCCCCGAAGAAGCCTTTGCCTACACTTCCAGGACAATGGAAGGTTCAAAAATAGGAGAAGCCTATGAGGGGATTTCTATGAACCTTCTCAGCATGAGGACAAACCTTAAAGATGCTGTTTTTGATGAAGAATTCGGGGCTTTCAGGCACGTATATTCCGAAAGGATAAGAAACACAATGCTCCTCTTTACGGAAAGCGTCCATAAAAACCACGAAGCTGCAGGAGCTTCAATTGTCAAGCTTGCCGATCACTTAAAAGAGCTCAGCGACGTAGAAGAACGCATAAAACGTTCCCTTTACGACGTAACTTCAACAATGCGCACTACTGCTGCGATATTTGCTCCCCTTATTGCAGGAATTACCCTTGCCCTTTCCGAAGTTATTACGAAAATCCTGAACCAGGTAGCAGAAAGAGTGAGCAGGGTTCCGGCAGACCTTTCCGGAATGCCCGTAGAAATCAGTCCTGAAACTTTCTCTCAGTCAATTCTTCCGGACCAGTTCCTGCTTGCAATAGGGGTTTATATTGTCATTATCAGTGCAATTCTCACGCGCTTTGCAGGAGCAATAGAATACGGAGGAGAACAGGCGCAGCTAAAGTATGACCTTGCCTGTATGCTTCCAATTACGGTGATTATCTTTGCGGTCTCAGCTGCGGCTTCAAGGGTAATTTTCGGCGGGCTGGTGTGAAATTTGAAAAAATAAGCCGGAAATAAATAGCAGCAGCGTCCTGAACTATTATAAATTCGAACCAAGTTTCTATGCATGATATATTAAATCGGTCAATTCAGGTCGGGTTTTCGATTCGGAGCTTCTTAAATACTCTTAAATTCGTAATTTATGGAAAAAATTTACCTGTTACCCTAAATTACGAATTCAATCAAAAGTATTTGGCGAATTATAAATTAGAGAATTTGTGCGAAGCTTGAAAGGAGACTTTACATCTGATATTAAATTTTTGGTCTGAATACCTTTGTCTTAATCAGTTTCGCTGGTATACTATTATTGCCGATATAAATCCATTTTTCGTTACAAATTTTATAAATTTAGAGTATAAATAAAATAATTTAAATTAGTTGTAAAGTTTTAGCATTAAATTACAAAATAATAAAGAGGTACTATGAAAACTAATGAAACCTCATATTCAATATTGCTGACATTAACAGTATTGATATTATTTTTAATTCTTGTATCATCTACGGCATCAGCAGCTGCCGGACAAAGTGTTTCACCTGAACTCAATGAAACTAAGCTCACTACCAGCGGATCAGCGGGTTTTCCTGATATCTACGGCGACAGGATAGTGTATATGGATTGGCGCAATAAAGCCCAGCTCTCTGATATCTATATGTACGATCTTTCTACAGGAAAGGAAATTAAGATTACCACCAGCGAATTAGCACTCAATCCCAAAATCTATGGTGACAGGGTAGTGTATTGTAATATGAGTGGTGAAATGAGTGGTATTTACCTGTATAATCTCTCCACTAATAATGAAACTCGAGTTTCTACTAGCGGAATGGGAATATACACCTCTATCTATGGAGATAGGATAGTCTATTTGAATGAGCTAGCTGGAAATGATATCTACACCTATGATCTTTCTACAAAAAAGGAAACCCGAATAACTACCAGTGGGTCAGCAGCAATTCCTTCCATTTACGGTGATAAAATAGTATACCACGATTGGCGCAATGGCTTCCTCAAATTCTCTGATATCTACATGTACAACCTCTCCACCCAGAATGAAACACGGATCACCACCAGCGGATCAGCATTACTTCCTGCTATCTACGATGACAGGATAGTATATTATGACAAGCGTGATGGAAAGTGTGATATTTACCTGTATAATCTCTCTACAAAAAAAGAAACTAAGATTACCAACAATGAGACTGCAAATGGAACTCATGACCTGTATGGTACTCTTGCCATGTATGGTGACAGGATAATATGGCTGGAGCGGTCATCAGTTAAGGATTTGCAGCCCGGTGAAGACCTGTATTTTAATATCTATATTTACGATCTCCCGATTTCCAGTGGAATCCGGATATCCACCGGTAGAGGTCTTATTTATTATCTTGATATCTACGATAACAGGATAGTATGGAGTAGCGATAATCGGACTGACATTAGCAATTCAACAGTTGATATCTATATGTGCACTATTTCAGAAGAGGATATGGGATCAAATGACAAACGGCAATCCCGGATGGAAAAAAATAAAAGTATGCCTGGGTTTGACATTGTTGGTGGTATTACCTGTTTCTTTGGAGTATTCATGTACAGGAGAAGATAGAGATAAAGTAAATTATAGGCAGGTAGCGAGATTGTTAAGTCTATCAAAAAAGGCTTTAATTTTGAGAACCAGGTAAAAAACAGAAAACAACTTCTCATCTTACTACTACTATCGCGTCAACGATTAAATGTCTCATATAATTGTCTACAGCTATTCAGAATCATTCGATCCTTTAGGATTGATGCGTCGCTACCTATTTTATCTGCATATTATCTTAAACAGAGAATAGAAGGCAAAGTTCATTATTGGAAAAGACGTTGTATAATGATACCCCTTTTTCAGGTTCACAAACATTTACTATTCGCCTGCATGTTTCCAATTATTGTAATAATCCATTGCAGTTTCAGTTGCTGCTTCAAGGATTATTTCGGAGAGCTGGTGTGAGATTCAGGTATATCGGCTAAAAAAGAGCCCGAAAAAATAGGAAACAGGAATACACGAGAAAAAGAAGCTAAGAAAAAGGAAGGAGAGATGAGGGATTATTCCCCTCTTTGTTTTTCATACGGATCTGTTATTCCGCATTTTTACTTCCTTCTATACAGAAACACTGCAAGCAGACCGGCTAACCCATAAATCACCGCAAACCCAGGTGCGCTTACACTTTCCTGCGGAACGGTTCCGGATTCAGCTTCAAGCCCTTCGGCTTCATCGCCAGTCTGGTCGGCTGCTCTAGCTTGTGATCCAAGGTTTTCTCCAGTTTCAGCTCCATCAGTACTTTTTGCCTTCCCTGTAATAGCAAATGAAGAAAATCCCGGAGTTTCAGCAGTGAAATACAGGAACTTGTCATCCTCTTCGGAGAGTATCACTGGCAGCTGCTCCCATTTTTTATCTCTGTATGTATTCAGGGTAATGGAGTCCTGATCTATACTTTTCTCCTGTACCCAGGACTTTTCAACCCTGAAGCAGACTTCAGAGTTTTCAATATTCTTTGGAGTTGCATATCCACTGTTGCCTACCCAGACATTAAAAGACTTATAGACTTCTCCTTCAGGCAGTTCGGAAACAAGTGCAGACTTGTCCTTTAATTCCTCGGCAATGGTTGTGGTCTTGCCTGCCGTCTTTTTTGCGTCAAAGCTCGCGTAAACAACACAGGTTGCATTCTTCGTAAAATCAAATTTTGTCTCTTTTCCGTTTGTAATAAAGACCTGGCAAAGCTCCTTCACCTCAATATTTTTCGCAGGTTCCGGAGAACCTCCTCCGCCGCCGCTGCTGTGGCTTCTGGAATTGTCATCGTCGCCTGGGTCGCCTTTCATCACATTTATTGTAGTGATGCTATAGGAGAAACCGTATTCATTAGTTATTGAAAGGTTGACAAAATATGTTCCGGGATCTTTATATACATGAACAGGATTCGGGTCACTTGAGTCGATTTTTCCGTCGTTCTCAAAGTCCCATGCCCTTGATACCGCATTCCGGGATGAGTCATAAAACTGCACCGCCAGGGGAGCGTAACCCTCAGTAACATTGCTGCTGAAGCCTGCAATGGGAACTCCGGGAACCACAACATCAGAACCCGTAACGACTATGTAATTTGTTTTTACCACTGTACTGTTACCTGCACTATTTTCAACAGTCAGACTAACCTTATAACTGCCCGGATCCGTAAACGTGTGCGTTGCGTTCATTGCATGTTTTGAATTTATGCCGTCGCCAAAGTCCCAGAGCCAGGAAGCTGAAGATCCTCCAGTACCACTTGCAGTAAATAACACAACCAGAGGTGCAGTTCCGGAAGTTACGTTGGCAGTGAAATCGAAAACAGGCAATACCGGGTTGTACACGGCTGTGAGTGGTAGATAGTCGTAGTTCTTTTCAGAGATTGCATAAGCTGAATCTGCAATACCGTCTCCATTTGCATCAACAGCAATCTGAGAGAACCCGGTTCCATCCGGTTTTGCCCAGTAATTACCTCCAATATATGGTCCACCAATTATGTTTGTACCTTCTATGAGTGAACTGTTCCAGGTGTATATGTTTTCAATGTCTCCAAACTTTATATTCACTGTATTATTGAAATAATTGTTATAGGCTCCTTTGGATTCTAAATAACCGGTAACTTTAAGCCCGCAGTCTGAGCAGTACGTTATTTTATTTCCAATTAAATTTGCACCGCCAGTTTCCCCGGCTAATACCCCTACACCACAATTTGTGATTTCGTTGTTTTCGATATCATAGGACAGGCCAGAAACATGTATTCCGACATCGCAGTTGCTTATTTTGTTACCGCTAATAGGCGGTACATTTCTTTCATCATAAACATAGATTCCTGTTGTGCAATTCGAAATTTCGTTATTTGTTATTTCATTGTAATCACCACAACAGGCTACATCCACACCATATTCAGAAGTGCCACCTGAAATCCTGTTTTCAGAAATAATAACACCAGAACTTTCAGATCTAACGGCAATACTACCATTCTCGATAACATTGTTTTTTATGTAAGTAGGATTGTTAATTTGATATTCGGAATTTCTATCAGAAGCCCAAATATTTGCAATCACATCTCCGTGTATATTAAGATCGGTTAATGTTGTACCAACATTGCTTAGAATGATAGTTGCAAGAGTGCCGTTTCCTGGCTTAATAAACACGTTATTTGTTTCCGGTTTAATTGTCAGCCTTTCTTTTGAAACGTTTATGTTTTCAACATACGTTCCGGGTTTTATTATAATTACATCTCCGGCTTCTGCAGCATCTACAGCTTCCTGTATTGTAGAAATTTGTCCGCTTCCGCTGCCCACTATTATATCCCTTGCAGATACTGTAGACGGTACTCCCATCAGGAATATCAAAGTAAAAACTATAAATAGAGTTTTATACTTCACTTTATCTCCCCACACAGCCTTTATCTTTCAAAGCTAGAATAGTACATCCTGTACTACCTATATTATTCAACACATTATATTTTATTATATTATTCGACACATTATATTTTATTCGACCCACGCTATTAATTTACTTAGAATTAATATATCTGCATATCTTTAAATGTGAATTATATATATTGATTGCACATTTTATAAATAACTAGACTATCCCCCAATATATAATTCTACAAGTAAAATTTCTTCTGAATTTTGCTACTTACTGGCTTTGATTCAAAACTAGAGCAGTTAAAGCAAAAAAAGGCTATTTATCGTACTCAGATTCTACTGCAGTGGCCGAACTGTAATTAAAAGTTCTAAATCTTCTAAAATTCTGTTAAAACTTAAATATTATAGGACTTACGCACTTGAGGATTAGAATCATGATCAATAGACCTTGCAGTTAAATCGTCTATTTAGACAGTTGAAGGTTTAGAGCTGTTGTTTTTCAGTTCAACCGCGTAAGTCCTATATTATATAAAAAAAGGCTAAAAATAGTAATAGAATTACTCTGATTGGATTTACTTTTATCTTATAATATAATCTGGTTTGCAGGGGTTGCCCTGCCTCTCGCAGCAAAAGGGAAGTTTCCATCCCATGGATACGTATTTGCTGCGATATTCCTCAGTTATATTTAGGAAATCTGATAGCCATACCCTTCGGTTACTTATTTAGAAAAAAGAGAATACTTGAAAAATTTCTACTTTTGTAAAGAAATTTTTGAATTGTAATCTCTTACATTTTTTCAACCTGACAAAGACGGATCAATAGCTATTATTTCTACCTATAACGCTTTAATTTTTTTAGTCCATCACAACTCAAACTATCTCTGATACCTTCTTTTTCGACGCCTTGAACGCTTCTCTTGTCCCTGACTCAGTTAGCCCGGCTCCCATTGCTATTTTCAGAGCGGTTTCATCGGTAATCAGGTTCTCAGGTGCGTGGGTATCAGTATTAACCACAAGTGTTGCTCCGAATTCGAGGGCAAGCCTTGCTACGTGCCCGTTAGTCCTGTTATGTCCGTTCCTTGCAGTGATTTCAAGAAAAACATTATTCTCTGCCGCAGTCCGGACGTCTTCTTCTGAGATCAGGCCCGGGTGAGCCAGGATATCCACATACTCACAGGCAACTGATGCTGCATTTGTGCCTGGGGCTACAGGCTCTGAGATTGTTTCCCCGTGAACCACAACAATTTCTGCGCCGAAATCCTTTGCCTTCTTTGCAAGGGGAGCAATTTTTCTTGGAGGGACATGCGTCAGCTCGACCCCTGTCAGGACGCGGATATCCCATTCTTTCTCAAGGTATTTTGCTTTCTTTGCAGCATCAAGAAGCTGCTCAAGGTTTGTATAGTCCGCGTGGTCGGTAAGTGCAATAGCTTCGTAACCATGAATTATGGCCCGCCTGACGAGCTCACTCGGGAGCAGTTCCCCATCGCTGAAAATAGTGTGAGTGTGAAGGTCAATCAACTGGGATCACCGTGTTTTAAACTCGTTTTATTTACTTCCGGTTTTTTCATTTTGAATTGAGACGAGTTGTGCTGAATTATGCTGAGTTATACTAAATTTTGCTGAGTCATGCTAAGTTGTGGCGAACATTCTGAATTATGCAATCATTTTATTAACTAATTCTACTAACTAATTTTATTAACTGATTTTATTGACTTATTTTATAACATAACTCCCAGATAAAATTAATCCAGATTTTCGGGCTTTCAGTGGCTTTCAGACTTTTGAAGCCTTTCTTCAACGTCAGCAAAGGCAAAGTTCGGCTTTACATCCGCTATTTTGATCCGGACTTTTTCTCCTACTTCTACTTCCTTTACAAAGACTACAAAACCTTCAATAAGGACAGCTCCGTCTCCGCTGGAACCAAGCTTCTCGATATCCACGACAAATTTGTCTCCTTTCCTTAGAGGAGCTGTGAGGAACTTCTTTCCGATGACATAAATTTCCGCGCTCTGGGACCTTGAAGCCTGTGGAGAATAAGCCTTGACGCGAACAAAATTATTCTTCACTTCGTCCAGATAATCGTTGAACATATCTCCCTGGAATACCTTAACAACGAAGTTTCCTTTCGGCTTGAGGATCTTCTTTGCGCATTCAAGTGCCGAAGTTGAAAGCTCAATTGACCGTGCGTGGTCATAGGACCAGTTTCCTGACAGATTAGGGGCTGCATCACAGAGTACTACATCTGCTCCTTTTTCCCCTACAATTTTGATGATTTTCTTTATTGTAGATTCTGCATTTATGTCGCCCTGAATGGTCTCGACTCCTTCAATAGGGTCTATCCTCTGCAGGTCAACGCCAAGGACTTTCCCTCCGGAAAGCTGCTTTGCAACCTGAAGCCACCCGCCCGGAGCCGCACCCAGATCCACAACCGAGTCTCCCCGATTGATAACTTTATGTTTCTCATTAATCTGCTTGAGTTTGAAGGAAGCCCTGGACCGGTACCCTTCTTCTTTTGCCTGATGATAATAATGATCTCTTCTATCTCTTGCCATTGCTTACCTTCCCTGCACTTAAAGCTCATATAGCTTGCGCAGAAGTCTTATTTCCTTATCTTAAATGTGCCGATTAAAAGAAATAAGGAAATTTAAATCAAAGCATATAATTTTTAATTAAATATATATTTATGGATATTAAAAAACAAGGGCAACTTTCTTTAGCCTATTGATATACTTTTTAAAGAATAAAAATGTAGTTTTATAGAAAACTCTCTTTTCCTGAAAACTATTTTTAACTAATCGATAAATACAGGATGCTTCCGCCAGCTTGCCTGGCGGCCCTACCCCTAAAGCAGAAAGAAGAAATTTGAAAACTAGCAGAATGACAAAACAAACACGGAAAAAGTATTGTCTCTAGTATCGTTTAGTCATGTTTTATTTGAGTTTTTCAGGTTCTTCATTTTAAAATTATCATTTATCCAAAATTGTCATCTTTCCATTCTGTAATTTTTTAATTCGAGCATTTCTTTATCCTATGCTTCTATTTGGGACAGGCCGCTCTCCTTCGTCGAGCGTGACAAGAATGACTCGGTATAGCGAGTAATGTTGCATGGATCAGAAGATTTGCAGTTTTTCTTCTTATTAGTTCATTGAGCAAAGCTCAATTAGATAACCATAAGTTAGTCCTTTTGAGTGGGCTTGCGATTGTGTTTTCATGGGTCGGTTTCGTAATTTAATCTTCTTTTAACCTGAAAACAGTTTACAACAGGTATCTTCTGGAGCTTAAAACCGTCCTTAAAATCTCCTCGCGGCCCATTCTCTCAACCTTAATATCAGCTGGTTTTTCAATAATCTCAATGTTCAGGGGAAGGCGCTTCTCAGCTTCCCTTATAAGTGGAGTATCTCCATTCATAATAATGCAGTCAATAGGGGAGTTTTCTTCGAGAACTTTATCCAAGGTTTCAAAAACCTTGTTCATATGATGGGCAATGTCCTCTTCCCTGAGGCGCTCGAAACGGCGCTGGGAAAAACCTCCCTTGCTGTGCTTTTCCTTGACGCTGCTTCTGACAAATTCTTCCTGATCAAAAACACGGGCATCAGGAGCAAATCCTATGAAAGACTCACCTGCGTGCAGGACAAGAACGAGCAGGCGGCAGGGGGAATTCAGGTTCTCCTCAAGTGATGCGGTCTCAAAGTTATTCCGGAGATGCCAGGCAGAAGAGGTAACAGGGAAAGGAGGGATTATAGCTTCTGAAACCATGCGGTGCAGGTCGTAAAAAAAGACTATGCCTGTCTCAGTGTCTAGCCTGTCAAGAAGGGAGCGGGTCTCCTCTTCAACAAACCCAAGAGTTTTTTCAGGAAGTACATCTGAAAGGCGGGTTCCGGATGGCAGATACACGGTTAATAAGTCCTCCGAAGAAGAGCAGAAGGAATTGATTTTGGAAAGGTATGCCTGAGCAGCAGCAGGGCTAAGGTTTTCAATCCCGCGGAACTCCAGCTTTTCCTGGGATTCGTTCCGTATTGATTCAAGCTCATGAGACAGAGTTTGAGTCCGGATAAGTTCCTGGTTTAAACGGGCTTCAGCCTCCTGCCTGTCCGAAACTGCCTGCCTGGCAAGGACTTCTTTCTTTTCAAGCTGGTTTTTTGCACCCTGAAGTGCAAATTCAAGCTCAGCTACCTTTAAGGAAAGCCTGTCAATCTCAGCTTCCAGCTTTCCTTTTCCGGAGATTTTTCCTATAATGGTGCCCAGACCTTTTTTTTCGTCTGCCTTAAATTCTGTTTTTGCAGCATTTTTATCAGTCATCTGCCTCCCACCTCATTTATATTTCTCATAATCTCATTATAAGTTCACATAGCACCCATAAAAGATATCATATATCCAGAAAACTCCCTAAAGGAACATGACTGTTGAATATTATCAATACCTTATTAAATATGCGGATTATTATTAGAGGCATAAGCCAGTAGACATAGTAGACATGAGTAAAACAGTATTATGAATATAAAATAGTTATTGCGTTGTCTACAGTACTACAGTACAGGGCAGTTATTAAGTCATCGCGGATGCCTGATAATAAAAAGAAAAGCACCCATGAAACTCTAAAGCATTCATGAAATTTATCATTGAAATATACCCTGTATCGAATTTCACCATCCCTTATATTTCGAAAGTTTTAAGAATATCATATTTAATGTCACTGTGATTTCAGGATTTTTTTAATAAATGAGCTCATTAACACAATTAATCCCTATCGATTACTCCGGTGCCTGAATGAAAAAACCATTGAAAGAGCCTCAAAGTAAGAAGGATCAAATGAATCCTTGCCAGCAAAATCCAGATGCTTATGCAATTGAACCTGAATTTTCAGGTCAAAGCTCAGGTCAACACGGACCTGATGCAGTAAAAACAAAGAACTGGACGGACAGACAGTTCCCGGAACGGAATAAAACAGATAAAATTCATCCTACTCTCTGGATCCAGGGGCAGAGAAGTTCTTCTCTAGCCGGAAAAACCGTAGTTCTTGGCGTTACGGGAAGCATAGGAGCAGTAAGGGTAGTTGAACTTGCAAGGGAGCTGATCCGGAATGGGGCAGAAGTCCATGCTGTCATGACTGAGGCTGCAAAGCATATCCTGCACCCTGATGCTCTCCATTATGCTACGGGAAACCCTGTAATTACCGAACTCGGAGGCAGAGTGGAGCATGTGGAGTTCTGCGGGTTCAAAGGCAGGGCAGACCTTCTTTTAATAGCACCGACAACAGCGAATACCATAGGGAAAATCGCTTGCGGAATCGATGATACTGCAGTAACCTCTTTTGCAACAACAGCACTCGGCTCAGGCGTTCCTGTTATGATCGTCCCTGCAATGCACGAGTCCATGTACAGGCACCCCGCCGTAACTGAAAATGTGGCAAAGCTGAAAAGCTGGGGAATTGCCATAGTAGGTCCAAGGTTTGAAGAGGGCGTTGCAAAAATCGCATCAAATGAAGAAATAGTGCTCGAAGTGGAAAGGGCTCTTGGGGACCGCAGCTTTGATAACCGGAAAGTGATAATTACAGGCGGCTCAACTGCCGAAAGGCTTGACCCCATAAGAATTCTTACTAACCGGGCTTCAGGGAAGACAGGCAGGGAACTTGCTCTTGAAGCCTACCGCAAAGGTGCTGATGTAACCCTTGTTCACAGGGACAGGCTCGGGTTTGCAGGGATAAAAGAGGTCTTTGCCGAAAGCGCCGCAGAAATGACAGATTCTGTGCTTTCTGAACTGGAAAAAGGGTATGATGTCCTTATAAGTTCTGCGGCAATCGCAGATTATACAGCAGAACCTTCTCCGGAGAAAATCAAATCCGGAGGAGAACTTGTGCTGAGACTGAAACCCACCAGGAAATTGATAAAGGAATGCAGGGAAAAGCACCCTGAACTTGTGATAATAGGTTTTAAAGCCGAAACAGGCACAGGTCGGGAAGAACTCCTTAAAAGGGCAGCTGCAACCCTTGAAGGGTCAAAACTTGATATGATTGCAGCAAACGATGTAGGAAAAAGCGGAATGGGTACCGAAGAAAATGAACTTTACCTGCTTGTTAGGGGAAAAGCCGAACCCGGATACATAAGCGGGAACAAACGTAAACTTGCAGCCAGTATCCTTGAGGAGGTAGCCGGGATTTTAAACTCACGACAGGTTCTCTGGTAACCTGGTCGCCCTCTGGAAATTAAAAAACCAACTAAATGCAGAGCCTGTAGTGCATACAATCTGTATCGGTAATTCAGCAAACAGGCCTGCGCAGTATTAAACTACAAAACAAAAATTCTATAAACAAAACTTGCTTTGAAAAATAGCTTAACCGATTAAAAAGGCGTTTTCTATGTATACATACGAAAGTGAAGGGGCAGACTTTCTCGCAAAAGCATATGCTCCAGGGCATATCACAGGTTTTTTTCAGATCCATGAGCATAATGACCCTCACCAGAAAGGATCAACCGGCTGCGGAATTGTTCTTAACGGAGGAGTTACGACAGAGGTGAAGGTCGGGGAATCCGTGGAAAATACCGAGATTTTCCTCAATGGAAAAAAAGTTGAAGGCAAAACCACCCGTACGGTGCTGGATATGATAACCGATGAGCCTGTAAGGGTAAAGAGCTGGGCGGAAATCCCTGTAGGATGCGGATTCGGAGCGTCCGGGGCAGGAGCACTCGGGGCTGCTTATGCTCTTAACAGGGCACTTTCCTTAAACCAGACGGTAAATAATCTGACCGAGTACGCTCATGTAGCTGAAGTTATTAACCGCAGCGGGCTTGGAGATATCGCTGCCCAATCCAGTGGAGGAGTTGTAATCAGGCTTCGTCCCGGAGGACCTCAGTTCGGAAGCATAGACAGAATTCCTGCCCCGGAAGCAAGGGTTTTCTGTATAGTACTCGGGGAGATTTCTACAGGTTCTGTCCTTGCAGATGAGGTTGCAGCAGGAAAAATTAATGCCGCAGGAAAAGCTGCAATGCTCGAGCTGCTTAAAAGACCTACTCTGGAAAATTTTATGCGTCAGGCAAAAGACTTTGCCAGCAGGACAGGTCTTCTGAGCAGTACGGCACAGGACGTCATAGAGGCTGCACATGCAAGCGGAGGCCTGGCTTCTCAGGCAATGCTTGGAGATACGGTTTTTGCCATTGCTCCCTACAGCCAGGAATTTCCTCTTTACGAAGCACTTCAGGAATTCGGCCAGGTTCTGGAATACGGAATCAGTACATGTGTACCGAGATTACTATATGATTAATCCCAATTTGAGATCTTTATTGTGGCTTATTGTGGCCTGTGATAAATTGAAAAGCCAATTTACATAAACAGCAAGCCTTCACAAAGGAATGAAATAAAAGGCGTATGATAATGCATATTAAATTGGAAGGGGCGAGAAAAGGCTTTTTTCAATAGAAAACACCTATAACTTAAATAATATTGAAATAAAAAAGTACTGAAATGCATAAATTGCCCGCATATCAGGGTAGAGACTTTAAAATTTCAAATAAAAGAAAAAACGTAAATTAACAAGCTAAAGGTAAGCGACCTATATGACAGATATACCGCAAGACCACCCGAGGTACGAATCCCTGCTCGCCCGTGAAAAAGTTGCAGCAGGGGTAAAAATGGGAATTACAAGTATCCAGGGACTTATTGCCCAGGGAAGGGGAGAGAGCTTTGATTACCTTATAGGCGAGCGAAGCACCGAATCTGCCCTGTACGCAGAGAGAGCTGCAGTTGCTGCACTTCTTCTTGCTGAAAACCCGGTTATTTCAGTAAATGGTAATGTCGCAGCCCTGGCTCCCGATAAGGTTGTTTCCCTTGCAGGCGTCACTGGAGCCAAAATTGAAGTAAATCTCTTCCACAGGACTGACACCCGGGTGCACCTTATAATAGAACATTTGAAGGCACATGGGGCTTCCGAAGTGCTCGGGAAGAACCCGGACGCAAGCCTTGAACTCTCTCATGACAGGAGGCTTGTGAGCAGTAAAGGGATTTATACTGCAGATGTTGTGCTTGTTCCCCTTGAGGATGGGGACCGCTGTGAGAAACTTGTAGAGATGGGGAAAACTGTCATAACAATCGACCTGAACCCTATGTCACGGACATCAAGGACGGCTACAATATCAATAGTTGATAATGTTACTCGAGCCCTTGAAAATATGGCAAAGTTCTCTCGGGAAATGAAAAAGGAAAGAAAAGAAGAACTTGTCAAGCTGATAACTACCTACGATAATAAAATGACTCTTTCAGAAGCGATTTCTGAGATTCAGGAACATCTTAAGACAATGGTCGCAGAAGTCGAATACTGAACTGCAACTTACCTGAAAGCAGGATATTTATGGACCTTATAGAAAAAACGAGGGAATTTGCGGCTACTTTTCACGAAGGGGAGCCCAGTTCCCACGATATGTCTCACATAAACCGTGTGGAAGCCCTCTGTATGGAGATCCAGAAAGAAGAAGGAGGAGATCTTCTTATTCTCAGGCTTGCAGCCCTTTTGCACGATACGGGGGTTATTAAAGAGCATGAAGAGGGAGGAGACCATGCTCTCTACAGTGCAGAGATAGCCTCCGAGTTCCTGGGCAAAGCAGGCCTTGAGGAAAAAACTATTGAAGCTGTAACATACTGCATCCGGACTCACAGGTTCAGCGGTGGAAAAAGCCCGGAAACAATGGAAGCCAGGATACTTCAGGACGCTGACAGGCTTGATGCCCTTGGAGCAATTGGAATTTTCAGGTCTATCCTGTCGATGGGAGCGCTCAGGATGCTGAAGCATATAACCGGGCTTGATAAAGGGAGCTCAAAAGGGACTGTCTATATAGAAGATCCTGTTGAAGGTTTTAATGAATACATGAGCTACAAGCCTTTTACAATCCCTGGGAAACTTAATACAGACGCGGCAAAAAGGATTGCAGGGGAAAGGCTGAAAATAATGCACCTCTACCTTGAGGCTCTGAACCTTGAAGCTGAAATCGAAAATCAGAGACCCTGAAAATATAATTAGTTTTTAAACCCGGGGTGGCGCTGGAGTAAAAGTTTCATGTACGGATCCTCTGTACTTTAAACAGGGGCTTTTTTCAGAAAAAATGAATAATTTGCTTTTTATAGGCTTTATATACTTTTTCTAATCAAGAGTCAGGCAAAAATGTTTTATAAAGACGCTGCACTTTATAATAAAGATTCCGGGTTTTATAATAATCACAGGAGAATTTTCAGGACAACTTTTTTTAGGATAATCTCGTAAACTCGTCTTCATCATCAAACAGGCAGTTCAATAAGATATAGTTCAAAAAAGTGCATCCGGAAAAGTTGCAGTTCAAACCTTAAGGATACGATCATATGGCTGATATAATAATAAAAAATGCTTATGTTTTAACAATGGATCCTGACGCGGGAGACCTGAAGAACGGGACCGTTGTTATTGAAGACGGAAAAATAACGGAAATCGGAGAGAAAACAAAAGAAAGCGCCGAAACCGTAATTGATGCAAAAGGCTCGGTAGTAATGCCAGGGCTTGTAAATACGCATACTCATGCAGCAATGACCCTTTTCCGGGGTTACGCCGATGACCTTCAGCTTGCCGAGTGGCTTGAAAAACATATCTGGCCAGCCGAAGCCCAGCTTACGGCAGAAGACGTCTACAAAGGAAGCCTGCTTGCATGCCTTGAAATGATCAGGTCAGGGACCACTTCTTTTGCAGACATGTATTTCTTTATGGACGAAACTGCAAAAGCTGTTGAGGCATCAGGGCTCAGGGCATCGCTTTCTCACGGCCTCATTGAACTCTGGAACAAGGAAAAAGGGGAAACTGACCTTAAAGAAGGAAAGCGTTTTGTCAGAGCCTGGCAGGGAGCAGCAGGCGGCAGGATAAAAACCATGTACGGGCCCCATGCCCCGAATACATGCTCGGATGAATTTCTTGCAAAAGTAAAAGAAGAAGCCAGAAAAGACGGCGCAGGACTCCATATCCATGTCCTGGAGACAGAAGCCGAGCTGCTGGCAATGAAAGAAAGGTACGGGAAATGTTCGGTGCACATGCTTGATGATATAGGGTTTTTCGGGCCCGATGTACTTGCTGCCCATTGTGTATGGCTTTCTGACGGGGATATAGAAATCCTAAGGAAAAGAGGGGTAAATGTATCCCATAACCCCATAAGCAACATGAAACTCGCATCCGGGACTGCCCCAATTTATAAGATGCTGGAAAGAGGAGTAAATGTCAGCCTGGGCACTGACGGCTGCGCCTCAAACAATAACCTTGACCTGTTTGAAGAAATGAAGACTGCTGCCCTTCTGCACAAACTGAACACAGGAAATCCGACTGCCCTTCCTGCCCGCCAGGTACTGAAGATGGCAACCGTTAACGGGGCAAAAGCCCTTGGAACAGAGACAGGCATGTTAAAGGTGGGAATGAAGGCGGACCTGATCATAGTTGACATGAAGAAACCCCATCTCACCCCCTGCTTCGATGTTCCTTCCCAGCTTGTATACTCTGCAGGAGGAAGCGACATAAGGACTACAATAGTTGACGGAAAAGTCCTTATGGACGACTACAGGGTTCTGGTAATGGATGAGCAGAAAGTCATCGAGGAAGCTCAAAAGGCTGCAGAAGAGCTTGTAAGCAGGGCAAAGGCCTGAAAACCATTGTCCTGACGCTATTAAGCTACAATATTTTAAATCATACTGGCAGGATATACAGGAAAAATAGATACTCTAAACCTAACGGGTACGGATTTATTTTATTTAACCCGTATATTAGACAGTAATTTTACAGATTCTAAATAATCCAGCTTGAAAATTCAACTGCCTATTGAAGAAATGACGTGATCACCATGATAGGAAAAGAACTCATAGAATCCGGAAACATGAAAATGGAATGGGCAAGAAACCATATGCCTGTGCTTGCGATAATCAGAGAAAAATTCGAGAAAGAAAAACCCCTGAAAGGGCTTAAAGTAGGAATGGCACTGCATGTGGAAGCAAAAACAGCAGTCCTGGTCGAGACTCTGGCTGCAGGCGGCGCACAGGTGGCAATTTCAGGCTGCAACCCCCTGAGCACACAGGATGATGTGGCAGCTGCTCTTGACACCCGGGAAAATATAAGCTGTTTTGCAAAATACGGTTGCTGCACGAGCGAATACTACGAAGCAATCGACAGAGTCCTTGACATTGAGCCTGACATTACAATCGACGATGGGGCAGACCTGATTTTCAAGCTCCACAAAGAAAGACCGGAGATGCTCCCGAAAATTCTCGGAGGCTGTGAAGAGACCACCACAGGTGTGCACAGGCTTCACGCTATGGAAAAAGACGGTGCACTCAAAATGCCGGTAATAGCAGTAAACGATGCCATGACCAAGTACCTTTTTGACAACCGCTACGGGACAGGCCAGTCAGCATGGGACGGAATAAACCGTACCACAAACCTCCTTGTTGCAGGCAAAAACGTTGTTGTTGCAGGCTATGGCTGGTGCGGACGCGGAGTTGCAATGCGGGCTGCAGGTCTTGGAGCAAGCGTAATCGTTACCGAAGTAGATCCCATAAGAGCCCTTGAGGCAAGAATGGACGGGTACAGGGTCATGAAAATGTCAGAGGCTGCAAAAATCGGAGACCTCTTTGTAACTGCAACAGGAAACCGCGACATCCTTACAGCCGACCACTTTAAGGTGATGAAGGACGGGGCAATTTTAGCAAACTCAGGCCACTTCAATGTGGAAATCGACATGGAAGCCCTTGAATCTCTTGCAAAATCCACCAGGACTGCTAGGCACAATATCAAGGAATACGATATTGGCGGCAGGCGCATTAATGTGATAGCAGAAGGGAGGCTTGTAAACCTGGCTGCAGGAGACGGGCATCCTGCCGAGGTTATGGATATGAGTTTTGCAAACCAGGCTCTCTGTGTCCGTTATATTGCAGAGAATAAGCTTTCGAACGGAGTTCACGGAGTCCCGAGGGAACTTGATACCTATGTGGCAAAACTGAAGCTTGAGTCTATGGGAATAAGCACAGACGAACTCACTTCCAAACAGGAATGCTACATGAGCGGCTGGGAGTGCGGGACGTAATTTGGAAAAAAGCCACAGAGGATGATTTCAAGCTTTGAACTGCTGATTCACCGGTGCAATGAATGAAGGCAGCTCTCCATGTTCAGAAATGCGTACATTCATTGCATTTATTTTACTACCATAAGAAATATAATCAGGTTTTCACGAGTTATAGATATTTATTTTCGCATTTGTTTATATTCATATATTTTATTTGTGTATCTATTTTATTTTTTTAAGCTAATAAATTATATATAACCATGCTGAGTTTTTATATCTTTAATATCTTATGAATAGAACTTATATTGCCTTCAGCATGAATCTTTAGAATTGAAGGGAATTAAAACGGGGACAGCTCCTTTATAACCTTTTTTGAATGGGAATGAAAATTGCCTGAAAAATAATAAACTGGTAGAAAATGGATAAAATAATTTTTGACAACCGGATGAAAGGGGTACGGAATGGATGAAAAACTAAGGGTTTCTGGCGTTAAGGCTATCGGCAATGTTGCCTGGGGCACACATTTCTGCCAGTTCTACCAGACACAGGAAGAGTTAATGGATATAATCTTTCCTTATTTGAAAGCCGGGCTTGAAAATAACGAAATCTGCATATGGGCTTTGCCGCGAGTTTTTGAAACAAAAAACGCACATGAAATTCTTTGAATAACATGCCCAAAGAATGAAAGTCCTTCTCAATTACCTTTTTTGTTTACTTACTCCATCATTACCTTTGGACAGGCAGGTTGTTTTCTCTTTGGTTCTCCGAAGCCGTCAAAAAACTAACCAATGAATTGCCATCGAAGGCCCAGATGTGACTTTGATCACGGATGCCAAATTGCCTTTGAGGCAATCCTACTGTCCATGGAAATGATGGAGTAATGTAAATTGGACGGAGAAATAAACAAATCTTGTGGTTTAGACATTCACAAACGTTTTGTTATTGCTACTATCCTCAGCAGATCAGGTGAAAAACAGCAACAGCGTTTTGCCAGAGATAATGATGGGATTTTAAACCTTAAAAATTGGGTAACATTAGAAAAATGTGATGTTGTTGCCTGTGAATCAACAAGTGACTTCTGGGTTCCGATTTATGAGGCATTGATAGATCATTTGCCTGTTATAGTTGGGAATGCTCGAGATATGAAGGCATTTACACATAAAAAAACGGACAAAATAGATTCGGAAGTAATTGCACAACTTGCATTGAACAAAATGGTTCAACCATCAAGAGTTTTTCCTAAAAAGCATAGAGAATTCAGGTCATACGTTAGGCTTCGCTTAACTCTTGTAAGAAAAAGAACAGATATAAAAAATGAAGCTCATGCTGTTCTCTCTTCCGAAATGTTACATATGGGTGATGTGCTGACTGATATTTTTGGAAAAAATGGTAGAGCAATTCTAGATGGAATCTCTTCAGGAAAAAATGTTGACCTGATTATAGAATCTCTTTCTCCAAATGTAAGGAAAAAAAGTGTTCAGATAAGAGAAATTCTGGACAGAGAAATATCCCAGAGTGCTTCAATCAGACTTCAGATATGTCTGGACCTTATAAAACATTTAGATGATGAAATTAAAGTTCTGGAAAGGGAAATTTTCAATTATGCTTATCAAAAACATAAAAGGGAAATGGAAATTTTAATGTCAGTTCCGGGAATTGGAGAGCTTGGTGCGGCAACTCTGATTGCTGAAATAGAAAAATTTAGCGATTTTCCATCGGGAGATAAACTTGCTTCATGGCTTGGCCTGGTTCCAAATGTGTATCAATCTGCGGATAAATACCACAACGGAAGAATCACTAAGAGAGGATCTAAAGTAGCAAGGTGGATTCTGACTCAGATTGCTCAGGCAGCAGCAAGAAAGAAAAATAGCAAGTTAAAAGAGTTTTTCAACAGAAAAAAGAAATCAATTGGACATGCAAAGGCGATTATTGCCCTGGCAAGGAAAATTGCAACGATAATATGGCATCTGATTACAAAGGATGAGATGTACGAAGATGAAACAGGATACGAAAAAGGAGAAATTCAAAAGAGGAAGATTGTGGAAACTGAGAGATTCTCAGTTGATGAACGGATAACAATAATTAGTGGAATTATTGCAATTATGGGAAAAAAGGAAGGAGAGAGTACGTGATGGATTTCTCATCACGGACTTTCATGCCAAAAGAAGCAATAGAGTATCTGAGAAATACTATTCCTGAACTTGATATTTATCTGGAAAAAGGGCAAATTGAAATAATTCTTTATAAAGATTGGCATTCAGGAGCAGAAAGCCCTGATCCCGAAAAAACAATAAAAAACTGGGTTGGAAAAGCCGATTATGCCCTGGCTAATGGATACGATGGTCTGAGGCTGGTTCAGGACACTTCATGGCTGAAAAATGACTGGAAGAGCCTCATCGGTTATGAAGAAAAACTGGACCTTGCCATTGAAAACCGCCGCATAATAGCTCTGTGTACTTATCCCTCCGGAAAGTTTGACACAGGTGAGACTATACATGCTGCCTTGAATCATCAATTCGTTCTGGTTAAAAAGGAAGGAAATTGGGAAAAGGTTGAGAACCCCAGGCTTAAAAAGACGGAAAAGAGAACTAACCAGTTCTCAAGAGAAGCAGAAACTGAGTTAAAGGAAAAAAACGAGGGTCTGGAGAAATTACTTGAAGAAAAGACAGTAGAGCTTGAAAAAACTTCCGAATCATTAAAAGAAAGTGAAAAATGCCTTTCCCAAACCCAGAAAATAGCTCATATCGGGAACTGGAATTGGAACATTGTAACCGGAGAACTTTACTGGTCTGATGAAGTTTATCGTATTTTCGGACGTAACCCTGAAAGATTCAGGGCAACTTATGACACCTTTTTGAGTTCCATACATCCTGATGATCTGGAATTCCTGGTTAATGCCATTAAAAAAGGTTTCAATGGAGAGCTCCAGAATATTGATTATCGGATTATTCTTCCTGATGGAGAAGAACGCGCAGTTCATACTCAGGCAGAAATTATTTTTAATGAAGAAAACCGCCCTGTTCGAGCCGAAGGGATAGTTCAGGATATTACGGAAAGTAAAAGAACAGAAAAAGTTCTGCAAGAACGAGAAGAGCAGTACAGGGCTTTCTTCGAGAACAGCATGGATGCCGTTCTTCTCGCATCACCTGACGGAACTATCGATGCAGCCAATAAAGCCGCCTGTGAAACATTCGGAATGACCGAAGAAGAGATAATCAGGGCTGGAAGAAATGATATATTGGACCAATCCGATCCAAGGCTCAAACCTTCTCTGGAAGAGAGAGACAGGACAGGCAGGTTTAAAGGGGAAATCAATCACAAACGGAAAGATGGTACGATTTTTCCAGGGGAAGTGTCTACCTCTCTCTTCAGAGACAAAAACGGCCTTACGAAAATAGCTATTATTATCAGGGATATTACCGAACGCAAGCGAATAGAGGAAGCCCTCCGGAAAAGTGAAGAACATTACAGAATGCTCTTTACAAATATGACCGAGGGTTTCTTCCTTGGAGAAATTATCTGTGATAGGGATGGTAAACCTTACGACTATCGCTTCCTTGAAATAAACCCTGCTTTTGAACTCCATACAGGTGTAATGGGAGAACAGGTCCTGGGCAGGTCTCATCTGGAAGTATTTCACAAAGCGGATCCCAATGTCATCGAAAAGTACGGACTGGCGGCTCTTTCAGGTAAACCAGCCCATCTGGAATTCTTTACACATTTAACTGACAGGTACCTCGATATTTATGTTTTCAGCCCTGAGAAGGGAAAGTTCGCAGCGGTCTTTAGAGATATTACCGAGAGAAAGAAGATAGAAGAGAAAACTCGCCAGCGAGCCGAAGAGATAGAAACAGTGATGGAAGTGGCACCTGTTGCCATATGGATAAGCCATGACCCGCAGTGCCATAATATTACCGGAAACCGGATGGCAAATGAATTCTACGAGGCTCAATCAGGAGAAAATGTCTCGGCGAGTTCCACACCTTTATGGCGTTTCTTCCAGAAGGGTTGTGAGTTAACCGCAGAAGAACTGCCTATGCAAAAAGCTGCTTTTAAAGATATTGCTGTGCACAACGAAGAGATAGATGTGCTGCTGCAGAGTGGAGAAAGGAAAACTCTTCTGGGATCAGCCAGCCCGCTACACGATGCAGACGGCAATGTGCGCGGCAGTGTTGCAGCCTCTATAGATATTACGCAGAGAAAAAAAGCAGAAACCGAACTGAAAGAAACCCTTGACAATTTAGAAAACCTGGTTAAAGGACGCACAGAAGAACTTGAGCAGGCTTACAGTTTCCTGAAGGAAAGCGAAACAAAACTTGCTGAAGCTCAGAAAATGGCTCATATTGGGAACTGGGATTGGGATCTTGTAACTAACAAAATTTACGCATCTGATGAAATGTGTCGAATTTTCGGACTTGACCCCCAGGAGTTCGATGCAAGCTACGAGGCTTTTTTAAATCACGTGCATCCGGCAGATCAAGACGATATAAATGCAGCCTATAAGGCTGTATTAAACGGAAAAGAACTCGTTGGTATGGATTATAGAATGGTCTCAGCTGATGGGCAGGAGCGCGTGGTCCATGGACAGGGTGAGGTTACTTATAACAGAGAAAATATTCAGGTTCGAATTAGAGGGACAGTCCAGGATATTACTGAACGGAAAAGAACGGAAAGAGCGCTTGAGTTAAGCGAAGAAAGATATCGCATAATAGCTGAACAGACAGGGCAGCTTGTATACGATTACAATGTTGAGGAAGACATTGCTAACTGGGCAGGCAATATAGAAGAAATTACAGGATATACTCCAGATAAGTTCAGGAATATGAACCTCCAGTTTTTGCTGTCCTGTATTCATCCTGAAGACGAGAAAATGTTCCTGGAAAGATATGAAAGATTTATGAATTATGGAGGCACTTACAGGTCAGAGTACCGCTTTAAAAAAGATAGTGGGGAGTATATTTATGTAGAAGATCAGGGAGTCTGCCTCAAAGATGAAAACGGTAGGGTAAAAAGAATTCTCGGTGCAGTTAAGGATATTACTGAAAGAAAAAAGGCAGAAAAGGCTCTTGCAAATATAGAGACCGCACGCAAAAGGGAAATCCATCACCGCATTAAAAATAATCTTCAGGTAATCTCGTCCTTGCTTGACCTTCAGGCTGAAAAATTAAGAAACAAAAAACATGCTGAAGATCCTGAAGTTCTCACAGCCTTCAGGGAAAGCCAGGATAGAGTAATGTCCATCGCTTTGATCCATGAAGAACTGCATGAGAGTAAAGGAACAGATAAACTGGACTTTTCTCCTTACCTTAAGAAGCTTGTCAAGAACCTTTTCCAGACATATAGTGTTGGTAATGCAGATCTCTGCCTGGATATGGATCTTGAAGATAATATTTTCTTTGATATTGATGTTGCAGTTCCTCTGGGACTGATAGTCAATGAAATTGTTTCAAACTCCCTCAAGTACGCATTCCTTGATAGAGACAGAGGAACGATCCGGATTAAACTCTGCAGGGAACAAAATGAGGAACTGGAATATAAAAAATGTAAAAACAGGAAAGAATACAGTAAAAGCAATGCCAGAAAAGAATACAGTAAAAGCAATGCCACTAATTTTGTTTTAACGGTATCGGATAATGGCTCAGGATTGCCTGAGGAGTTTAATGTCGAAGATTCCAATACTCTTGGCCTTCAACTGGTACTTATCCTCGTAGACCAGCTGGACGGAAAACTTGATTTAAACAGAGATTCCGGAACTGAATTTACCATAAGGTTCCCTGAAATATAAAGAGAATATTGCGAATAAATACTGACATACTCACTTCCAGGCAGGAATGCTACACGAGCCGCAGGGAGTACGGGACGTAATTTAAAAAGAAGCAAAAGAGGCGGCTTAACCAGATTTAAATTCCTGTATACATTTAAACTCCTGTATAATCAGTGCTGTAAATATGACTATTTTCCATTTATGGAAACTTGAGAAGATTTAGCCGCTAAAATTGCAAAATAAGATAAAGAAATAATTAGTTACTAATACCTGTAATAGCATTTTTTAGGCTGTCAGTTCTGATAAGCAGAACACCTGAGATTATAATTTATATAGGGAGAACTTCGCAATTTTGCTTTCTTTTCAGATATTTAAACAGCAAATAAAATTACCTTATTTTTAAGACGCTATAATTTCTTTTACTTAATGGGGAATTTACATAAAACCTTAAAGGATAAAGGGGTTCAAAATCAGCCGGGCCAAATTGTAAGATATAATTTTTGATAGGGATAGAGCTGAATCAGCCTGAGAAGGGGATGGGATGAGAGGACAAGTGAGGAAGTCTGGAATTGATATTATTGGAGACGTTTCATGGGGAACACACTTCTGTCAGTTTTACCAGACAAAAGAAGACCTGATGGATATTCTTATTCCTTATTTCAAAGCGGGGCTGGAAAGTAACGAGTTCTGCCTCTGGGTTATATCAGAGGCTCTGAGCATAGAAGAGGCAAAAGAAGCGTTGAAAAAGACTGTTCCCGATTTTGATGATTATGTAAAAAGAGGGCAAATCGAGATTATTCCCGATACATGCTATTATCTACAGGGAAGCGTTTTCGACCCGGATAAAACCCTGAAAATCGGAGCCGAAAAAATAAATCAGGCTCTGGCATGTGGATATGATGGCTTCAGGTCAAGTGGAGACATTTCCTGGCCGAGAAAAACAGATTGGAAGAGTTTTACCGACTATGAAGAAAAAATAGATCGCGGCACTGGTAACTGCAGGGCAATAATTCTGTGTACCTATCCTCTCGATAGATACAATGTAACAGAAATAATTGATGCTGTTACCAACCATCAATTTACTTTGATTAAAAGAGAAGGAAAATGGGAGCGGATAGAAAGCCCCAGACGTAAAATAGCAGAAGAAACAGCCATTCGGGCTGCAAAAAACTGGGAGTATACCTTTGATGCCGTGCCTGACCTTATAGCCATACTTGATGCCGAATACCGGATTGTCCGTGCAAATAAGGCAATGGCAGCAAGGCTAGGGATAACACCGGAAGAATGTGAAGGTTTAACCTGCTACCGTGTTATCCACGGGACAGATGAGCCGCCTTCTTTTTGCCCTTACAGTAAGCTGCTTAGGGATGGGCTTGAGCATACCGAAGAAGTACGTGAAGACTCACTTGGTGGCAATTTCATATTAAGCGTCTTGCCGCTGCATGATTCAAAAGGAAAAATTGTTGGGTGCACTCATTTTGCCCGTGACATCACAGAAAGAAAGAGATTGGAAGAGCAAACCCGCCAGCGAGCCGAAGAGATAGAAACAGTGATGGAAGTGGCACCTGTTGCCATATGGATAAGCCATGACCCGCAATGCCATAATATTACCGGCAACAGGATGGCAAATGAATTCTATGAGGCTCAATCAGGAGAGAATGTATCGGCGAGTGCCACACCTTTACGGCGTTTCTTCAAGAAGGGCCTTGAGTTAACCGCAGAAGAACTGCCAATGCAAAAAGCTGCCCTTAAAAATATTGCTGTGCGCAATGAAGAGATAGATGTATTGTTACGCAGTGGGGAATGGAGAGGATTACTGGGATCAGCAAGCCCTCTTCATGATGCTAAAGGCAATGTGCGTGGCAGTGTCGGCGCTTTTATTGATATTACTGAGCGCAAGAAAGTAGAAGAAGAGCTCCGCAGGAGCGAACAAAAGTACCGTAACCTTATAGAAACAGCAAATGAAGGAATATGGATGCTTGAATGGGAGCCTGATACCGGAGCCAGGACCACTTATGTTAATGAAAAGATGGCAGAAATGTTAGGATACAGCCGGGAAGAGATGATTGGCAAATCTGTAAGGGATTTTACGGATAAAGAGGGAAAAGCTGTTTTAGAAATGAATATGAAAAGAAGGCAGCAAGGAATTAATGAGAGTCATGAATTCAGGTTGCTGCATAAAGACGGCTTACCTTTATGGGCTCTTGTAAATTCTAAATCCCTTTTTAATGATAATGGCAAGTTTGCAGGTTCCATAAGTATGCTTACAGATATCACTGGCAGGAAAGAAGCAGAGAATAAACTTAAAGAAACACTTGATAACCTGGAAAGGCTGGTTGAAGAGCGTACGGTAGAGCTCGAAAAGGCTTACAATTCGTTAAAAGAAAGCGAAATAAGTCTTTCCGAAGCTCAAAGAATAGCCCATATAGGGAACTGGGACTGGAATCTTGTAACCGGTGAGATGTACTGGTCTGATGAGCTTTACCGTATTTTTGGACGCGATCCCCAGGAGTCAGGTGCAACTTATAATGAATTCTTGAGCTATGCACATCCGGATGACCAGAACTATGTAGAAAATGCCGTAAAAAATGGAATGACAGGGGAGCCTCTTGCAATTGATTACAGGATTGTCCTGGCTAATGGGGAAGAACTCACGGTTCATTTGCAGCCGGAAATTATTTTTGATGATAGAAATAATCCGGTTAGAGTTAAAGGAACAGTTCAGGACATTACTGGACGCAAAAAAGCTGAAAAAGCCCTTGAGTTAAGCGAAGAGAGGTACCGCATTATAACCGAACAGACAGGGCAGCTTGTATATGATTATGATATCGAGAAAGATATTGCTGATCTGGCTGGCAATATTGAAGAGCTTACAGGATTCACTCACAATGAACTGGGAAGTGTTAACTTAAGCCTCTGGACTTCCCGTATCCATCCTGAAGATCTGAACAGGTTCATGGAAAATCACAAGAGATACTTGGTACCTGATAGAGGCGCTCACAGGACAGAGTATCGTTTTAGAAAGAAGAATGGAGAATATATCTTTCTTGAGGAGAACTGGGTATGTCCGAGAGATGGGAAAGAAAACCCAAATAGAATTCTTGGGGTAATAAAGAATATTACGGAAATAAAACGGGCAGAGAATACTCTTGCAAATGTCGAAATTGCCCGTAAAAAAGAGATTCACCATCGGATAAAGAATAATTTGCAGGTAATCTCTTCCCTTCTTGACCTCCAGGCTGAAAAGTTCAAAGTAAGAGAACATATAAAGGATTCTGAAGTCCTTACCGCTTTTCGGGAAAGTCAGGATAGAGTAATATCTATTGCCCTGATCCATGAGGAGCTTCATGAAGGCAGGGGAAAAGATACATTGAATTTTTCAATATATCTTCACAGGCTTGTCAAAAATCTTTTCCAGACTTACAGCCTTGGAGATGCGAATATCAGTTTAAGTATGGACCTGCAAGAGAACATCTTTTTTGATATGGATACTGCAGTGCCGCTCGGATTAATTGTGAACGAACTTGTTTCAAATTCCCTCAAGTATGCATTCCGGGGCAGAGATGGAGGAGTTATCAGGATCAGGCTGAGCAGGGAAGAAAATAAAGCATATACAGGCAGCAGGGCTGAAAACAGGAAAGAAGGATATGGAAATACAGGTTTTGTCTTAACGATATCGGATAACGGAATAGGTATATCTGAAGACTTCATTGTGGAAGACTCTGATACTCTTGGCATACAGCTGGTAACTACCCTTGTAGACCAGCTGGATGGTGAACTTGAAATAAACAGAAGTTATGGGACGGAATTTAAAATAAGTTTCTCGGTATCAGAGAAAGAATAAGAAGCCTCAAAAGTTTCAGAGCGAGAAACATTTCCTTAAAAAACGAAATCTAAAAGAAGAAATCTAAACGAAGAAATCTAAACGAAGAAATCTAAACGAAGAAATCTAAAAAAGGAATAAATAGATCGTTTCAGGCAAATCAAAATTTTAATGTTATAAAAACGAGATAAGCAGTAGTTTTCCATTTCTGAAATCTCTTTGAATTTACTCTTCGTTGAATTTACTCTTAATATTAACTGATACAGCAGAAAAAGACAGGAAAAACAATTTAATAAAAACGATCAGAGATCAATTGATTAATAAAAAAGATTAAGGTAGGGAAGAAACCTCTCCCCCTGTATTTAAAGTTTTTCAGTGTTTGTTCTTATGTTCCTTTTTCGCATCAAACCTTGAATATTTCTCTACATACTCTGAATAGTGAGTATCTGAGAGGTCTTCTTTACCTGACCAGAATATTGCTTTGTAATATTTCCAGACATGGGGGTCAAACTCGAGGATTCCTACATGGACCACCAGTTCAAAGATAAACCAGTAAGTCATTAGCAGGTGAAGAATCCTGTAGAACTGGATCGCAGTCAGATCGAATAACGGTGCAATCAAGCCTCCGACCGAAAGAATCCACGACCCTATTGGCAGGCCGAATACTGTCCAGTCAAGCTTGTAGAGTACAATGCCTGAAACCGCAATAAGGAAGAGTGCTGTGCCTTCAAGCACAATCAAAACCTTCATTACGGGGTGAAGCTTGGTCTCGTAGTGGCCTTTTTCCTCATCATAAATTGAAAATGCAGGGTACCTGCCTTTCCTGAAGAAGTTTTTAATAATACCTCCCAGGCGAGTTGCATCTTTAGGACCGAAAATATAATGGTCCTTAAAGTGCGAGATCTTTCCCAGTGCCCCATGGCCTTCTGAGAAGATATTGTACGGGATAAGTATCCAGTTTACTGCAAGCAGGAATGGTACTGCGATCATGTGCAGGGCACGGGCTGTATGGAAACTCATAAAGTCCCATCCAGTATAGATCTTTAACCCGGTAATGATGAGCACTATCATTGCAACGGCATGGACGGTATGAGCTATCCTGTCAGTTATCGTATAGCGCTCAACAACCATTGACCGGTTGTTATTTGATTTCATTTTGGGTCATCTCCTATACTATTCTAGAGTATTCTCACAGTATTCTCAGAGTATTTGGAGTGTTTTTCCCGGTCAGGTCAATGGTATGTACTGCGCATGAAATGCATGGGTCGTATGATCTTCCCATATGGAATATTCCAATGGGGTTGGTATAATCTACATCTCCGACAGGGTTTATTTTTGAACCAATAAGAGACTGTTCGAGCGGCCCTGGAATTCCATTGCTGTCTCTTGGGGACATCAGCCAGGTGCCAGGAACTATGCACTGATAGTTGGTAACCTTCCCATCGCTTCCGGCAGATATCCAGTGACCAAGAGCTCCACGGGGTGCTTCCCACAGGCCCATACCCTGACCATTTTTAGCTTTATTGAAGTCAAGAGGCACGGAGATCTTTCCTCCCGGCTCATAATCAACAGTTACCCAGTTGAGAAGTTCATATGCCAGAATTGCAGTTTCCTGCATACGAGCCAGCATCCTTGTGTAAACGTTAGCTGCAGAGTAGCCTTTCTCAGCCAGGGCCAGAGCCAGACCTGTTACGAGCGGCTCTTTTATGTTCAGCATGCGTGCAAGAGGTCCGACTTCGCCCGGTATTCCGTCGTATCTCGGAGCCTTGTCCCAGCTGTACTGGCTGTCAGAACCGCCTGTGAAAGCGATTTTCTTAGGATCTGTAAACGGAACTGTTTCACCTTTTACTGGTGCAAGGTCGTTGTTACTGTTGCTGTAGAACGAGTGAGCAGTGCTCTCGGTAATCTTGTCAGGATCAAATTTCAGGTATTCGAGGTTTCCTGACACAACACCTGATGTGAAGATGCGGTCTCCTGCCGGGCTCCTCGGGTCATACCCGTCTTTTGGCTTGTAATATCCGCCGTATGAAACGAAGCAGATCTTTGATGGATCCTTGTATCCGCCGATAGTATCGTGTCTGAGGCTTGCCGGAAGGCCAAGAATTTCTTCTCCTACAAGTTTGGAACCGAAAGCTGCATAGAATTCAACATCTCCCCAGCCTGCTTCTTTAGAAAAGTCGTTGGAAGCCACGGATTTGTCAACAAGTCCCTGTAAGTGTTCAGCGACAAAGCTTACTGCTTTCTGCGGAGAGCTTGCTTTATATGTATTTTCGATCCAGGTGTTGAAATCGACTTTCAGAGTGTGGCTTGACACGAAGTCCATAACCTGTAAATAGTAAGAGGAAAGTTTGACAATATCTGCAGCAGTTGCTGGATAAGTATATCCACCCGGGTAAAGGGAAGAAGGACCTGGCATTCTTCCTGCAATAAGTGCAATAGCTTCCTGAAGGCGTTTCTTTTCAGGAATTGCTGCCATATATGAGCTTCCGGCAGGTACGGCTGCGCCATCCATCTTGTAACTGATAGGAGCAAACCTGCCTACCATCTCTTTCCAGACCGCGTTTCCTGTGTCTCCGAGTGGTGTGAGGACATCTCTATATGCCGGGTTTGCAAGGTCAGGGCCAAAGAGGACATATATATGGGTTGCATGGCTTGCAACCATGTTCAGGCCCTGGAAGATATTCCTCATTACAAGGGCGTCTTTTGGAACTGATTCAGCCACGCCGTAAAGCTCATCAAGCGCATTTGTTGCTGTCAATCCATGAGCAAGAGGGCATACTCCACAAATTCTCTGTGTAAGAAAAGCTGCATCTCTTGGGTCCTGTTTCTGCAGGATGCGCTCAAAACCCCTGAATATAAGGGAAGATGACTGGGCATCGGTAATAAGGCCGTTCGCATCTACTTCAGTGGATATGCGCTGGTGGCCTTCAATTCTGGTTAAGGGGTCAACTGTAACGTTTACCATTTTTCACTCACTCTCCTTTTCCCATTCTCCTAACAGCATGCACACCTGCAGCAACTGCAGCGGCACCAACTGCAACTTTAGCTATGGTATCGATGTTTGCTCCGGCAATTCCTATATCTTCACGTTCAACATAAAGAGGTCTTGAAGAGTCTGGCCATCCCGGATCTACACAGTTAATGCATGGCCCTCCTGCCTGGGTACACATGCTAACTGAGCCGTTCCATCTTCTAATTCCACAGTCTGCATGCGCATACGGGGCTTTGCATCCTAATTTCCAGAGGCATTTTTCTCCGCCAACTTCAGTATCAAATTCTCCACGGTCATAGTATCCGCGGCGAGGGCAGTTTTCGTGAACTGTGTGGTCAGGAGGATAGAAAACCTTTGGTCTCCCGTATTCATCCAGAGCTGCTGGAAGATCTTCAAGTTTAAGCTTCCCAAGGATTACGGCTCCTAAGGTAAGAAGTACCCAGTCAGGATGAGCTGGGCAACCAGGAATATTGACTACGGGTTTCTCTATGCCAAGTTCCTGAAGCATGCCTTTTGTTTTGTCATTCTTTGCGAAAGCAACTCCTCTGTAATCTGTATCCTTGGCAACATCACTATTTGCAGAGGTAATTCCTCCGTATGCTGCACAGGTTCCGACTGCGATAACAGCTGTGGCGTTCTTCGCGGCTTCCCCAAGAGTATCCTTAAATGTCTTGTTTCCGATAACCAGGTAGCGTCCTGAACCATCCGGACCGTTCGGGATTGAGCCTTCAACGACAAGGAAATAATTTCCTTCTTTGTAAAGCTCTTCGAGGAGTATTTCGGAGTTAAGTTCGGCAGTGTTTACAAGCTTGCCATCATTCCAGATTCCCTGCTGCATACAGACCGTCTCATGGAAAGCAAGGTTAACATTGAGCTTGGTAAGAGCCTGTACAATGTCAGGATTGCCTCCGTTTAAAAGAGACTCAGAACAGCCAGTGCATTCGGAACCATGGAGCCAGATAAGTTTTGTCTCTGCAAGTTCGAGCGCATCTACAATCTCAGTTTTGTAGGTGGCTAAGAACGCAGAAGCTCCAATCGTACCTACTACCTTCATGAAGGTGCGGCGATCCATTTTTAAGAAGTCCACACTATCCAGTGTACGGACAAGATTTGTCGTTCCAGTACTCATCTCTACCACATCTTGATTTTTACCCAAATTTATCACTAAAGAATATGTTAGTTAAAAACTCTCCAGAATTATATAAATACAACTATAAATTCCTCACTAATGTTTTCAATGAGGGAATAGTATTTAAGGATTTTTACTTTGATCGATAAATATATTAGTCGGGAAAGGGAGTCCTTTTTATATTAAAATGAATATAATTATAATTAAGATAATAATAGTGTTCACCAAATAGTGATATCATGTTTTGCTACTGATATCGAGATATTCAGAAGGTTTTTAAAATACAAAATAATTCGAAAATCGGGCTGATTTTGAAGGTCGATACTATAATAAAGTGCGAATATATCTTCAAAAACTCATTCTTATTATGAAATAATGCATAAAAAAGGTAAAATACAGAAAATCTTTCGAGATATACATGAAATAATTCGAGGGCATAAACCGGGTTTTAGATTATCTCTGAGCTTTATTTTAAAAATAAGGATAAGTTAATGAATTCACGTTCTGCCATTCTCATTATATGATGATTGCGGAAAAATGTTTTAAGATAAGGCTTTATAGAAAAAAAGAAATATAAAAAGAGTTTATTTTTTGCGCAAATAGACTAAGGCAACGTTTATGTATTACTTATTAATACCTTCGATATTTATTGTGTGTTTAAAAATCGAACGAAGAGATTCCTGAGTATATTTCTAAGTTAATACTGACAAATATACTGACAAATCGTAAACGCATGAAAGACATCTTCAAATTATATATATGAAATGAAAAAACAAAAAAGTTATAAAATAGAACCATAGAATTGCGAAAAAGCAATTTTGCTGCGGGTTTATTTTAAAAATTTAAAACCCAGTTTTGTTCATAATTATCTATTATATACCTGGGCTTTTTCCTTGGTGGCAGCCGGGGAAGAGAGCAGTATTATAAAGAAATAGTGTAGAAGGGGATTGGGATCAGAACCTTTTCCTGTATAATAGTTATATGGGAATCGGAGGTTTTTTGCTGGGATTTTATCAAACATTTCTTAATTTCTGGATCAAAACATCTCCTTTAAAATAACTCTAACGCAAAACTAATCTTATACTATTAATCCTTAAATGACCAGAATTTGAAAGAAAACGGAGAGGTAATATGTGTATAGCAATTCCTGGAAAAATGACAGCTATTGTGGATGAAAACACAGCAACTATTGACATGGGCGGTATTTGCAGGGACGTAAATATGGCCCTAATGGGAGGAGCACAGGAATCCATGATCGGAAAGCATTTCCTTGTCCATGTGGGATATGCGATATCCGAGATTTCGGAAGAGGAAAGCGAAGAAACAATGCGCCTTCTGAAAATAATGGCAGGTCTTGATGATATAAATTCGTTTGAAGACGAATCTCACTGAAAGAGGACGCTGATGAAAATGGAAAACGGAAAATCTCTTCCGAAACCAGCAGTTTCGGAAATCGAAAAAAAGCTCCTTGAAAGAATCAGGGAATCAGAGGGGCCACTTCGCATAATGCATGTGTGTGGAACACACGAAAGAACTATAGCAAAATACGGGCTCAGAAGTGTGCTTCCCGAAAATATAGAAGTAATAAGCGGGCCTGGCTGCCCCGTCTGCGTCACTCCTGAAGAAGATGTGAATATCGCAATTGCCCTCGCAAAGAGCGGAGCAACTATAGTTACTTTCGGGGATATGATGAGAGTCCCCGGTTCCGCAGAAAGCCTGCTGGACGCAAAGTCTGAAGGAGCAGATGTGAAGATGGTGTACAGCATAGACGATGCGATCACCCTTGCTGAAAAGAAGCCGGAGCTTGAAGTGGTTTTTTTCGGGATAGGTTTTGAAACCACAGTCCCTGCAAATGCAGCTGCTCTCTTAAGAGATACCCCCGAAAACTTCAGCATTCTTACCTCCCAGAAACAAACCCCTCCTGCAATCAATCTCCTTGCCAGTGATACAAACGTTGACGCTTTTATAGCACCAGGGCATGTAGCGACCATTATAGGGACAAAGCCTTTTGAACCTCTCGCTGAAAAGGGTTTTCCTGTTGTAGTGAGCGGATTTGAAGCGGCTGATATTCTCCTTGGAATAAGCCTTTTACAGATGCAGGTAGAGAAAGGAATCTCAAGAGTGGATAACGGTTATCCCAGAGTTGTAAAACCCGAAGGAAACACAATAGCTCTGAAAATGATGAATGAAGTATTCGAAACTGCAGACTCTGAGTGGAGAGGTATCGGAAACATAAAAGATTCAGGGCTAGTGCTCAGGAAAGAGTTTGAAGAAAAAGATGCAGCAAGGAAATACGAAGACTTCTATGCCTCTGCTCTTGAGGAAGTACGAAAAAGAGCCGAAGGGAAAGACAAAAAGCGCTGCATCTGTGCAGCTATCCTAACAGGGAAAGCAAAGCCCCCAAAATGCCCTAATTTTGGAAAAGAATGCACTCCAAAGAGTCCTGCGGGTCCGTGTATGGTCAGTCAGGAAGGTATGTGTTACAACTGGTTCAAATACTCCCGCGAAGGAGGCGGCAAAATTGCATGAGCTCTCCATTGCCTGTGAAATCTTTGAGCAGGTAAAATCGACTGCTGAAACTCACAGAGCTACAGAAATCAAACATGTAACTCTTCAGATGGGAAGATTCTCTCATACAAACCCCGAACAATTAAGTTTCTGTTTTAAGGTTCTTGCAGAAGGAAGCATTGCTGAAAATGCAGAGCTTATCGTAGAAATGATACCACTTTCTATTGAATGTGAGTGCGGCTACGAAGGAACCGTGGACGAAAAACAGATACAGGAAGACAGCGGGCTCCAGAGTGAACTCCTTGCTTATATGGCTGCTATATTTGAATGCCCTGTTTGTGGAAAACAGGCACATATTACAGGTGGTAGAGAACTGATTATCAAAAGTATAGAGATCGAAACCGAGAATGAAAATTAAACCCTAAACAGTAAGAAAACAGGAATACCCCAGTGATTTGTATGTTAATGCATGTTATCCATATGGGACACGATGTGTACAGGGCAAACGATAAAATTGCCGAAAAAAACAGGAAGGCTCTTGACAAACGGAGAGTCTTCTCAGTAAATGTTATGGGAGCCATAGGTTCAGGAAAGACAACCCTGATAGAAGAGGCAATCAAACACCTCAAGGATAAATACAGGATAGCAGTGATCGCGGGAGATGTTGTCGCTGAGATGGATGCTTCCCGATTCAAAAAGCTCGAAGTGCCTACGATACCTGTTAATACGGGAAAAGAATGTCATCTGGATGCAAAACTGGTAGAAAAAGCACTGGGTGAAATAGACCTGGATAACACCGACCTCCTTATCATTGAAAATGTGGGAAATCTTATCTGCCCTGTGGATTTCAAGCTTGGGGAACACTTAAGAGTGGTTGTGGTCAGCGTCACAGAAGGAGACGATATTATCCTCAAGCACCCTATGATATTCAAGACTGCAGAACTCGCAATAATAAACAAGGTTGATATCGCAGATGCGGTTGATGTTGATGCCGAGAAAATGAAAAACGATATTCTTTCCTTGAATCCTGATGTGCCGGTTATCCTTACTTCAAAGCACGACTGGGAAAGTCTGGAAACCTGGATTGGCTTCATCGAGCTTGGACTTAAAAAAGGCACAGAATAAATCTATTAAAGTCTCATGCAGATAAAAGGAGCTTTAAATGAAATCCAACACAATTTCTCTTGAACACGGTGCCGGCGGAGAGGTAATGCAGGCGCTTATAGGAGATATTATCCTCAAAAACTTCAGAAATAAAAGTGCAGGCTCGATAGGACTTGACAGCCTCGATGACGGGTCCACTGTCAGGCTCGAGAATTTTAACTCCTCTTCCGAACTCGTGCTTACAACGGACAGCCACGTAATAACCCCTGCTTTCTTCCCGAATACGAATATAGGGAGGCTTGCAGTTTCAGGCACAATCAACGACCTTACGGTCATGGGAGCAAAGCCTCTAGCCCTTACCTGTGCAGTCGTAATCCCCGAAGGTTTTTCGCTACAGGAGTTTGAAGAGATAATCAAAACAATGGATCAAACGGCTGCAGAGGCTGGCGTACCTATAATTACAGGCGATACCAAAACCGTGGAAAAGACTGCCCTTGACTCAATTATTCTTAACACAGCAGGTCTCGGCATAACGGACAGTCCAGTAAGAGATTCAGGCCTGAAACCGGGAGACAGAATCCTTGTTACAGGAACTATCGGTGACCATGGCATTTCCCTTATGGCTCACAGGGAGGGTTTTGACTTCGATACCGACCTGGTCTCTGACTCCGCTCCATTATGGAAGCTCATTGAGCCGGTACTCAGGCTCCGTACACCGGAAGGAGAGCCTGTTATAACTGCTATGAAAGATCCTACCCGCGGGGGGCTTGCAAACGCTCTCAATGAAATGGCAGCAAAATCCGGAACTGGAATTCTTATTGAAGAAGACCTGATACCTTTTAAGCCTGCAGTCAATGCCGCCTGCGAGATGCTGGGACTTGACCCTCTTGAGGTTGCAAATGAAGGGAAAGCGGTTATTGGAGTTAAAGCCGGCTTTGAAAAAGAGGTGCTCTCAATCCTCAGGCAGCATCCTTATGGCAAAGATGCAGCTTTTATCGGGGAAGCCAGCGAAGATAATAAAGGAGAGGTAATCCTTAGAAACCGTTTCGGCGGAATGCGTTATGTGGACGTGCCTGCCGGAGACCCGATTCCGAGGGTATGCTGAATATTCCTTTTTTCCCGGGTCCGTTTTTCCGGAATGTGGCTCGGGTCCTCAAAACCATAGATTTTTCTTTTATTCGGCCTTAAGCAAAAACTCTGTTTTTCGACTTATTACTCTAATTATTTACTCTAACGCGCTGGATCGTTTAATAATGTCTTTTTTCCGGTTTGAAGCTTTCAAATATACACTCAACATCTTTCCTTTACGCGCCGCCGTCATGCTTTTATTTAATTACAGTATGCCTCTTTAAAGTAAATCAAATAAATATGATCATAAAGTGTTTAAACGTGGTCATAAAGGGTTCAATTATAATTACAGAATGGTCAATTAAATCACAGGGCTTTCAATCAAAATTTTGTAAAGCCTTATACATGGTAAACTTCCATTCCTTTATACTCTGAAAAACCCCATGGTACTGGTCACTCTTCTTCCTGTTAATACCTGGAAATAACAGGAACATATGTCTCATACTTCCTGTTAATACCTGGAAATAACAGGAACATATGTCTCATAAATCGTATAGGGAGATTAACATTTTTGATCCTTATTCAGTTTCATTGAATGAATAACAGCACAACTTATCAACTTCTCATTATTATATTTTACAAATCCAGCATACTTCAAATCGTTTTCTTTATATTTCACTATATAACTGAATATATTTTTATCTTTTCAACGTTATGAAAAACTTAAAGACTCTTCCCAGGGATAATATAGACATCTCTCAAAATAAATTTACAAACATTTCCATTCTGCCCTTTATGGACCGGATATTTAACGAAACTAAAAAAACGATCTATTTAATCTTCTATAACGAAAACAATTTTTATCCTAATTAAATTTTCTTCAATATATTTAAATGTAATTAAAAAATCATGCTGAATACGCCTCTTAACCCACAGGTTTTTTGGCATATTTTCTCCGATGACACCTGAGATTGTTTTTTTTTGACGATTTAGCCTATTATTCATATGAGTAATATAAAAGTGGGAAAAAAATCATCATGTTTAAATATGGCTTAGATAGATAACAGTTGGAAGCGTAGATATTATATATCTCTACGTTGTTTGGGCATTATTATTTTGTTATAATTTTAATTTAAGGGCTTATAATTATTCTGGACAATTTTGTCCAGAATAATTTATATGTTCTTACATGTTCCGGAAACTACTCGGTTGGATTGAGAAATCAATATCGTAAGCCTTGAACTGTTAAAAACGTACACTCCTAACAAAGCTTATTGAGTTTGATTTTATTCTTCAAGTGTGTAAGTCCCAAAATTGCAAGGTTAAAGGTAAACAGATAGGAGGAAATAGGTCGGAGGATACGTTGTATGATGGAAACAACAATAATGCTATTAATCGCAGTACCCCTACTTTTTTCGTTTTTATTCCTTGGTCTTGGCAAAAGTATGTACAAAGTACTCGCCTGGGCTTTCTTTATATTTGGGGTAATTTTTTCAGTTCAGTTAGTTCGGGACGGTGTTGGAGTCTTCGAAATAACTGGATCAGATTTTGCAATGTTAGAAAATATTGTCCTTGTACTCGAAGTACTGGTGATACTATTTATTCTTGCTGTGTCGGCAAAATATAAAAACTGGCCTACACTTGCACTGGGAATAATTGCAGCAGCTGCATTTGCCTACACTTTTGCCAATACTCCGCATGTTGAAAGTGCTTCTTTTAATATTGATCAGTTTTCTCAGGTCATGATATTAATTGTTAATATAGTCGGTACTGCAATCATATTATTTGCAACCGGTTATATGGATGAATATGAAGAGCACAGGCATCTAAACAGACAGAGGACATTTTACTTTACAATGAGTTTCTTCATAGCAGCCATGAATGGTCTTGTCATGGTTGACACGCTGGGATGGCTGTTTCTTTTCTGGGAACTGACAACTCTTTGTTCATTCGTTTTGATCTCATACAACATGGATCAGGAAGGAATAAACAACGGTTTCAGAGCCCTGGCTTTAAACCTGGTTGGTGGAATTGCTTTATCCGTAGGCATAATTCTTCTCGCTGCCAGGGATATAAGTACCCTTTCCGGAGTTGGCATTTACGCTGGAACTGATGCAGCAGCAGCGGCCGCTTTAGCCCTTCCTGTTGCCCTGCTCTGTCTCGGAGGCTTTGCGAAATCCGCTCAGATGCCTTTCCAGAGCTGGCTTCTTGGTGCAATGGTAGCTCCAACCCCGGTTTCTGCCTTACTGCACTCAAGCACAATGGTAAATGCAGGTGTGTTTTTAGTTGTTAAACTTGTACCAGCTTTTGCGGGCACAAGCCTCGGAACAGCTATTGCAGTTTATGGTAGCTTTACCTTTGTCATGTGCTCAGCTTTAGCCTTATCTCAAAGAAATGCTAAGAGAGTACTTGCTTACTCCACAATTGCAAACCTGGGATTAATTATCGCAAGCGCCGGAATTGGTACACCTCTTGCCGTAGCTGCTGCGATTATGCTTATCCTGTTCCACGCAATATCCAAAGCTCTTCTCTTCCTGTGTACCGGAGAAATCGAGCATACCATAGGAAGCAGAGATATCGAGGATATGGCAGGCTTAATAAAGAAGGCTCCTCTTCTCACCAGTCTTGCAGCCCTGGGAATGGTATCAATGCTTTTGCCTCCCTTTGGCGTACTGCTGACAAAGTGGGTATCAATGGAAGCCGCTTCAAACAACCCTATAGTGATAGTCTTCCTCATACTTGGAAGTGCACTCACCACAGTATATTATGCTAAATGGCTTGGAACGATCATGTCCTCAAGTATGGACAAAAATGCAGTCCACCACAAAAAACCGGAAACATATTTCCCACTGACGTTCCTTGGGTTGGCCATTGTAGCCGTAAGCATTCTTGTATTCCAGGTATATGACTACTTCATTAGACCTCAGGTCGAAATTTTGCTCTCAACTGCTCCTTCTATCTCAGGACAGGCTGGGCAATTTACTTCTGAAATAGGGGCATTTGCTTACGCAGCAATATTCGCAGTTCTTGCTCTGGCTATCATACTCTATCTAGCTACCAAAAACATGTTCACTCCCCGCATGGCTGGATATTACATGTGCGGAGAAAACAACCTGGAAAGGGACAAATTGATGTTCAGAAACGGACTTTGCGCCTACGAGAAAAGTAGTGTCGCTAACGTATATCTTCAAAACACCTTTGGAGAAAGTAAACTTACAACGCTCGGATATGCAATTTCCATAATTCTTATAGTAATTGCATTAGCAGGAGGGGTGCTATAATGGTGGCTATGACCGATGTTTTAATAGCTGTCCTTGTTCTAATCGGTGCTCCTATCATTGGCTGTATAGCTGCAGGAATTGACAGGAAAATTACTGCAAGGCTGCAGGGTAGGGTCGGTCCACCCCTTATGCAGCCATACTATGATGTCAGGAAGCTCCTGAGCAAAGACAATATGATCGTAAACGGCTCTCAGAACTTTTACGTAATCGTATACCTGGTCTTCATTGTCTTGAGCCTGTTGATGTTAGTGTTCAGGGCAGACATGCTGATGATAATATTCGTCTATACGGTAGCTTCAGTGGCTCTCATAGTAGGAGGTATGAGCACAGGTTCTCCATACGCCAGAGCAGGAAGTTCAAGGGAAATAATGGCTATACTGTCTTATGAGCCGGTCTTGATCTTATACGCTCTTGCAATATACCTGCTAACGGGAACTTTCAGGTTATCCGCAGTGGTAGAAGCATCGTCCCCAATCCTGATATATACCCCTCTTATATTCTTAGCAATGATAGTTGTTCTGAATATAAAATTGAAAAAATCACCCTTTGATTATTCAACCTCTCACCATGCTCACCAGGAGCTGGTTAAAGGTATGCTTACCGAATATTCAGGACCAGGGCTGGCAGCTATTGAGGTTGCACACTTCTATGAATACGTGTTCTTAACCGGGCTCATATTCTTGTTCTGGGCATCAACCCCAATAATAGGCTTGCTTCTAGGTATCATTGCCTTCCTGCTGGTAATTGTTATAGACAATATTACTGCAAGAGTTTACTGGCAATGGATGCTCAAATTAAGCTGGACATTCCTGCTATTCATTTCCCTTGTGAATGTAATATTCCTGTACGTAAGCGGAGTAAAAGTAGTGTGAAAGAGGGCTATTTATGAGTTTAGCAAAATCACCATGGATCATACATGTGAACTGTAACAGCTGCAATGGCTGTGACATTGAGGTAGTAGCCTGTCTTACTCCTTTATATGACGCTGAAAGATTTGGCGTCTTAAATATCGGTACTCCCAAGCAAGCTGATATAATGGTAGTTACAGGCTCGGTAAACTACAAGAATGTCAATGTGCTCAAAAATATTTACAACCAGATCCCGGATCCAAAAGTCGTTTTAGCTGTAGGTGCCTGTGCATCTACAGGGGGGATATTCCATAACTGCTATAACGTGATAGGCGGAGCGGATCAGGTAATACCCGTAGATGCATATGTTCCCGGGTGCTGCCCTAGGCCTGAAGCCATACTTGATGGCGTAGTAGCAGCACTTTCGATACTCGAAAACAAGAAGAAAGGGAACATCAAAGGAAAAGAAGTACCATTGAAAGGAAAAGAGGTGCCATCAAATGCTTGATAACGTGATAGATGCGGTAGAAATAAAAAGCAGTGGAGAACTGCTAAAAACTGTTGAGGGTTTAAAAAATGATGGCTATCGAAATGCTACTATGATATGCCTGAAAAACAACGATGGTCATGATTTGATATATATCTTTGACAAGGATAACAAATTGAAAAATCTAAGGTACCATGTGAAGCCAGGTGAAAACCCCAAGAGCATATCAGGCATTTATCTCACTGCACTTTTGATAGAGAACGAGTACCAGGATCTCTTCGGATTGACTTTCGATGGCTTAGCAATAGACTACAAAGGCCACCTTTACTTAACGCCAAATAGTCCTAAAGCCCCCTTGGCTTAAAGCAATTTGAGAGGAGAATCACATGACAACCGTAATACCTTTTGGTCCTCAGCACCCAGTTTTACCCGAGCCAGTATCATTAAAACTCGAACTGGACAATGATGTTGTTGTTGGAGCACTTCCTTCACTGGGCTACGTGCACAGAGGGCTTGAAAAATTCATAGATACAAAGGACTACGCTCAAACAACGTATATCTGCGAAAGAATCTGCGGAATATGCAGTGCCCTTCATGGTATAACTTATACAATGGCAGTCGAAAAACTATTCGATGTCGAAATCCCTGAAAGGGCGCAGTACATAAGAGTGATAATCGGTGAACTCAATAGAGTTCACAGTCACCTTCTCTGGCTTGGTCTTTTCGCCGATGGTTTTGGATTTGAAAGCCTTTTCTATGAGTGCTGGAAGTACAGAGAGCCAGTACTGGATGTACTGGAGAAAATCTGTGGAAACAGGGTCATACATTCAATATCCAAAGTCGGAGGAGTCACCAAAGATCTGAGCAAAGAACAAATCGATATGATTCTGAAAATGCTCGATGCGGTGGAACCTCAGGTTAAAGACCTTGAGAAAGTGTTCGTAAACAATTACACAGTTAAGAAAAGAACTGTCGGACTAGCCACAATGTCAAAACAGCTTGCATATGAGGCTGGAACTGCTGGTCCCACACTCAGAGGAAGCGGAAACGCTGTTGACGTAAGAGACTCCGCAGATTGGGACATATATAAGGATCTAGGCTTCAAGCCAGCCGTTGAGAAAGATGGAGATTGTTACGCAAGGACTTTAGTAAGAGTTCAGGAATTATACGACTCTATTAAGATAATAAGGAATGCTATCTCCAAGCTGCCGAATGGTGATATTACAACACCCGTAAAGGGCTTCCCAACCGGTGAAGCGATTATGAGAACAGAGCAGCCCAGAGGCGAAGTTGTATATTATGTTAAAGGCAATGGTACCAAAAACCTCGAAAGGCTTAAAGTAAGGACACCTACCTTTGCAAACATACCTTCGTTACTGCTGACACTACCGGGAGTAAAGCTCGCTGATGTACCTATAGTTGTACTCACTATAGACCCATGCATTAGCTGCACTGAAAGATAAAAAGAAGGGTGATAATAATGGGCATGTTAAACCTTGTAATAACAAATATTTCTCGTAAACCTGCTACCAGACTCTACCCCTTCGAGATAAGGGCACCTTTTAATGAGTTTAAAGGAAGGATTGTTTTTGATCCTCAAAACTGTATTCTCTGCGGGATATGTCAAAAGAAGTGTCCCCCGGATGCGATTACAGTTACCAAAGCCGACAAAGTGTGGGAAATTAACTTATTTAGATGCATTATGTGCACAGAATGTGTCGCTGGCTGCCCAAAAGACTGTCTATCAATATCTAATGAAAGGGTAAAAACCGGTGCTAAAGAAACTGTTAAAGTAGTGGTTCCGATAGTAGACAAGCCAAAAGCAGATAAAGCAGCATCTTCGAAAGCAGCAGCTTCGAAATAAGAATTTCAATTTTAATTTTTCTTTTTTTCTATCTGGACTCTACCTGTTATTTTTTAAGCTTGTTTAAGAGATCTTTGATGGATTCCCTTAAAAGCAAACCAGATAGAGAAAAAGAGAAACTTCCTGTTTTTTACATTAATTCTCCGACATATCCTTTCTTCTGTTTCTATTTTATTTCGTTCATCTATTTTTTTCAAATTTCTTTGTGCTCATATTTCTTTCTCCTTTTTCTGGTTTGTTATCTGTCTGCAGTTTACCTGATTAAGAGATATAGGAACCATGGAGTATGTAAGAATTATGGATTAAAGGTAGCAATTGTCAATTTTAAAAATAAAACCAGTTTCTTAATCATGGGAATAAAACCAGTTTCAGTCCAAACAAAAATATGAAAATTGCAATGAAACTCCTGAATCTTTCCTGGGGTATTTTTTCAATGCCCTTTCTCCCGGCCGCCGCCCCGATTAAAGATGCAGGTATGAAGATCAAAAAGCCTGATAAAATTTCAGAGTCGAGTCTCGTACCGCCTGTAATATAGGTAGCGATTCTCGTCGAATCTATCATAAAAGAGATAGCACCCACTGTTGCAATATAAACAGCTTTTTCGAGGTTGAAAGCGTTCAGAGCTACCGCATTTATCTCCCCTCCTATACCGAAAATACCTGCAAAAAATCCTGTTAATGCCCCTCCTGATGCCGCTACCGACAATCTCTGGCTAAGCTTGAATGTCTGGTTGAAGGTTATAAAAAGAACATAAGCTATTAGGAACACTCCTAAAGCTCTTGAAAGAACCTCCTGTGGAATTCTCAGGGATAAAGATGACCCTATGAAACTTGTGAAGATACCAGGGAGACCGAAAGCAAGAAAGAGTTTCCATCTTATGCCCTTTCGGAACAGGAGCATTTTCCATATATCATTAAACCAGTGAATTATGCCAACAAAAAGCAGTGTCTGAGGCAAAGGGAATACCATCAGAAGAATGGGTACCATAATTGTGGATATTCCAAACCCGACCAGAGTCCCGATCAGACTTGCCAGCAGTGTGAGCAGAGCTATAAAAATGATCTCTTGATACGCAAGCATAATCTTATTATATCGAGTTTACCACGCATGTGTGTAAATCTTGCAATAAAAAAATTTAAAATAGGATTCCTGATACCAGGACTTGATACATTTGGTCCTGACAATTGTATTCTCAATCGAAATTTACAATCCTATAGCTTTGTTTGTCTTCTCAATTGATTTTGCGCCATCATTTTCAAATTCCATCATTGCCCTTATGGCATCTACGTTTTCCGGAATTGTAATGGACTCCTGGTGAACAGCCAGGAAGAAATAAAGCTCTTTCTCATGTACTGTTATCGATTCTTCCCAGATACAATTCTCCCATATATCGTATCTCGGACGTCCTATATCCCTGGCATACTCTATTATTTCGGCTGTTGAAGATATGCCCTGCCCTACAAAAAGAATTCTTGATTGTGAACCAAGAATTCTCTTAATATCGGCTACAGTACAATCGGTATTTGTTTCCATGTTCACAGTGTGCAAATGCATCAGTGTTGTCGGAATCTTCAGGGCTGCACTGGTAATGTCAATATGCGGAAGCACACTTCTTACATCGGGGCCGTGGTGGGAAGGAAGTCTGATTGGGTCAGGCACAATTGCATTAATCGGTCCCTTTTTTACGTCGTTTGGATCGGCAGCTCTTCTTGCCAGCACCACTCTTACCTTTTTTACACCTAGCTCTCTGTCAATAGGGGAAATAACCCTGCAGAGCGCTGTGGTATTACAGGAGACTATTCTTACAAACTGACGGCCCAGAGCCCCTTCATAATTGCTGGCTGCATTAAAGGAAAAGCCTGCAATCGGGTGACTTTCCCCACCCTGCCAGATTGCCTTTATCCCGGCTTTCTCATACATGGGCTTATTTTTTTCTCCAATTCCACCTGGCGTGCAGTCCACGACAAGCTCAGCTTTTTCCAGCATCTCTTCAATAGTTCCAGCTGCGGGTATTCCGGCTTTCTCAAAGGCTCCGAGATTTTCAGCAGGAGCGTATATATCATATCCCATCTGGTGTGCTATTGAAGCTTCATAATTAGGTTTTGTTTTAGAAACCCCTACGACTTCCATGTCATCCTGAGCCCTTACAGCATCTGCAACTCTTTTTCCAATTGTTCCGTAACCATTTACTGCGATTTTTGCTTTAGCCATTTATTACCCCACCTTTTTCCAAAACCAAGATTTTATCTTTTCAGGTAAGCAGTTAATACTTTATACGTCCCCACTAATTGAAAATAATTTTATATCCAGTTATTTATAAGAACCTATATATTAAAAGGCTATCGTGATTCCAATGACCGCTTCTTAACAAACAGTTTTAGGATCAGGAAAGAGGCAAAAATGTTTATGCAACCTCAAATTTTAAATTAACCTTTTAAGTGCTCTTTATCTGTGAAAAGATCTCCAAACATGGTTTCTATTATTTCCAAACATAGTTTCTATTATAACAAGACTTTTATGTTACAAAATATATAAAGTAAATAAAATGCCGAATCACGTATTTGTACTCCTGATTCGGTGCTCAAGGGGGGAATTAAATGGTCGGAAATGGGAAGGTAAAATCGATACTTTTACTGGCATTAGGTTTTGCAGTAATTGCGCTTGCAGGACCTGCTGCAGGAGATACCGGGGACCATTGTCTTGATAAAGAAACATGTATGGTGTTACAACAATCAAGCATGGGGGATTGCCAGCTTAATGGAACCCTGACATGCTGTATGATTGATGAAAATATGTCTAACGAAAGCTGCTATATGGCTGTAACTAACGAAAGCTGCTATATGGCTGGAATAGGTCAAAATGCTACAGTCCAGGCAAGACTTAACTGCACTGGTTACTGGCTCGAGAAAGCAATCGAGCTGCACGAGCTTCACATGAAAAATCCCAGCACAGCAACCAATGAGTCTCAGATGGAGCTGATGGATTATCTGATGCATGCACATGAATGCATGAAAGGGGAAAATATGACACAGGGGATGGCGAACAATACTACAGGAGTACAATTTTCGGGAGAATGCCAGTGCGGATGTTAAACCTTTTAAGGCAATTTATTTAAAATCATTCGGGGTTTTTTCCCCTATTATCTTTTAATCGTTTATGTAAACTCTTTTGAAACACTGTTTATCTGAACCATATTTTTAACCTATTTGGTTTGCAGTTTGATAAGCTGCTGCTTCCTCTGAATGAGAAAGATAAAGTTATGCATCAGGATATAGAAAAATAAAGATATAATGATGATGTATTTCTCTAATGTTCGACTTATCCCTGCGTCTATTCACTCATATTATTCATCAGTCACTTTAGCTATTACAGTAACTGTTGTGATAAAAATACCCCGGAAACTGCTTTAACAGGTTCTGGTTGATCTCTCTGGAGAATGTTTTTTAAGTCTGGTAAACCAAATAATTTCAGATAAATAAACTGGAGGTTGCGACAATTACACAGAAAACCATAAAAGTTGAAGGCATGTCCTGCGGACACTGTGTTATGAGGGTTAAGAAGGCAATTGAGGGCGTTCAGGGCGTAAAGAAAGTAGACGTAAGCCTTGAGAACAGGCAGGCAGTTGTTGAATTCGATGAAGGAAAGACAGACGTGGAAAAAATAAAGGCTGCAGTAAAGGAATCAGGATATGAGCCTGCCTGAAATGGAATAGTGCGTCTAATCAAATGCGTCTGATTAAGATCAACAGTTTCTGGGTACTTCATTTATCGGGCTTGAGGAATTTATTATATAGTAAAAAGTACAGATTTTTATAATACGGGTGAAACATCTGTTTAAAATCAGCTGATTATCCGGGGGTGAAGACATCGGGGAGACAACATTTGTAGTAGATGATATAATTTGCAGGTACTGCAAAGATACGGTTACCAAACTCATTACCTCTATTAACGGGGTTTCCCGTGTAAACGTAAATGTTTCTGAAAGGACGGTATACGTGATCTATGACAGCCGGATAACTGATGCGCATGTCATAAGGATGACCCTGCTGGAAGCAGGCTATAAAAATGTGAGAGAGCCCATGAATGTCTTTTAAGCGGTAGGGCAGTCTGAAAAAAAGATCTGGATAGGCGGCGTATCCGATGGAAGTTTCGATAGAAGTTTACGGCATGACCTGCGGTCACTGCCAGAAGAGAGTAGCGGATGCTGTTTCTTCTCTTGAAGGCGTGGAATCTGTAGATGTCAATCTTGAAGCCGAACGTGCAACTGTTAATTTTGATCCTGAAAAAGTAAGCCTTGAAGATATAAAGGAAGCTGTCCTGAAGGCAGGGTATTCTACGGAGCGTGAAAAGGAGACTGAAAAAGATAACGAAGAAATCCATGTAAAAAGCTCCGAACCTGCTATGGCAGAAGAAAAGAAAGGTCAGGTTCTGGAATCTTCTGATAGGGCTATGGAAAAAGTTGAAGGAAAGGTGCTGGAAGATTCTCAGGCATGTCCCCTTACCGAAGCATGCATAGCTGCAGAAGAGGAGGCCCCCAGAACATCAGGACAGAAAACAGGGCTGAAAGAAATCACTCTTGGAGTTTCCGGGATGACGTGTTCGGCGTGCGCCCTGAATATCGAGAAAGTCCTGAAGAAGAAAAAAGGCGTTGATTCCGCAAACGTTAATCTGGAGCTTGGCAGGGCAAAGGTTAGTTTTGATCCCTCCCTTGTCTCTCCTCTGGAAATTGAAGAAGCTATCGAATCCATTGGATATAAAGTTGAGAAAGATAAAGTAACCCTGAATATCCAGGGTATGAGCTGTGCATCCTGCGCTGCGAATATCGAGAAGATTCTCAATAAAACCGAAGGCGTAATCTCAGCTTCTGTAAATCTGCCGCTTGAAAAAGCAGTTGTGGAATTCAATTCAGCCCTGATTTCTGTCAGGGGGATTATTGCCGCAATCCAGGGTATCGGTTATGGGGCATCGGTCCAGGCTGAGACTGTAGAATACGAAGACCGGGAAAGGATATCAAGGGACGCTGAGATTCGGAGGCAGAGAAATAACCTGATCATTGCCTTCCTTCTGGGGATCCCGGTAGCCGTAGGAAACATGAGCATGATGTTTCCTTCCCTTATGATGTATGTCCCTTCGATCCTTATGGATCCAGTTGTACTTTTTATATTGACCAGTCTTATTCTCCTCTTTCCGGGGAGGCAGTTTTTTGTCGGTACTTTTAGAGGTTTCAAGCACGGAGTAACCGATATGAATCTGTTGATTGCTGCGGGTACAGGGTCAGCTTATCTCATCAGCGTAGCAGCAACTTTCCTTGACCTTGGTCCGGGATATGATATCCTCTATTATGAGACCGTAGCCCTTCTGATACTTTTTATTGTGTTCGGGAGGTACCTTGAAGCCAGGGCAAGGGGCAGAACCTCTGAAGCTATCCGAAAACTCATGGGATTAAGGGCAAAAACCTCAAGGATTATTGTGGACGGCGTGGAAAAAGAGGTTCCTGTAGAAGAGGTAGTTGTCGGAGACACTGTTGTGGTCCGGCCAGGAGAAAAGATACCTGTTGATGGGATTGTTACTGAAGGAAGTTCTGCGGTAGACGAGTCCATGATTACCGGGGAGAGCATCCCTGTTGAAAAAAGTGAGGGAGATACTGTTATCGGGGCAACCATTAACAGAACAGGATCTTTCAGGTTCCGGGCTACAAAAGTAGGTGCTGATACTGCCCTTGCCCAGATAATCAAGCTTGTAGAGGCAGCCCAGATAACCAAGGCTCCTATTCAGAGAATCGCAGATGTCTTTGCCGGCAATTTTATTGTAGCAGTACATATAATTGCCCTTATCGCTTTTTTCTTCTGGTTCTTTCTTGGTTACTGGCACTACGGGGTAGGGGAATCCGAATCTCTCAGAGGGACCAGTCCTTTCCTTTTTTCCCTGCTCATAGCTATCACTGTCCTTGTTATCTCCTGCCCGTGCGCAGTCGGACTTGCGACCCCTGCAGCGATCATGGTTGGCACAGGTAAAGGAGCTGAGAACGGAATCCTTATAAAAGGCGGCGAAGCCCTTGAAAGGGCACATAAGCTTGATACAATAGTGTTTGACAAAACGGGAACTCTTACTGAAGGGACTCCTAAACTGACAGATATATTTGCGGTTTTCGGACGTGACGAAAGAGAAGTGCTTTTTATTGCTGCAACGGCTGAAAAAGGGTCTGAGCATCCACTGGGAGAAGCTATTGTCAGAGGTGCGGATGAAAGAAATATCAGCCTTGCAGAGACTAATAATTTCCGTTCACTCCCCGGGAAAGGGATCGAAGCCTACATCAAAGGCCAGAAGGTTCTTCTCGGCACCCGCAAACTCATGGAAGAAAATGCGGTTTCCTTTGAGGAGCTTAAAGCTGAAATGCGCAAACTTGAAGAGAACGGGAAGACCGCAATGCTTGTAGCTATAGGGGGGGAAGCCATAGGGCTTGTCGCTGTTGCTGACACCCTGAAGGACAATTCCAGAGAGGCAGTAGACACCCTGAAAAAAATGGGCATTGAAGTGGTTATGATAACCGGAGATAACGCCATCACAGCCGGGGCAATTGCAGCAGAGGTAGGGATTCCAAGAGTGCTTGCCGAGGTGCTGCCTGAGGATAAAGCAAATGAGATTAAGAAACTTCAGGAAGAGGGTAAACTTGTCGGAATGGTGGGCGATGGGATTAACGATGCTCCTGCCCTGATCCAGTCAGATGTGGGAATCGCAATGGGAGCAGGTACGGATGTGGCAATGGAATCCGCAAAAATTGTGCTTATAAAAAATGATCCCAGGGATGTGGTCGCAGCCCTCCGCCTGAGCAGGCTTACTATTCGTAAGATAAAGCAGAACCTGATATGGGCTTTTGGGTACAACACAATCGGCATTCCTATTGCAGCAGGAGTTCTTTATCCTGTTTTTCACCGGATCCTGATCACTCCTGAACTGGCTGCTGCTTTTATGGCGTTGAGTTCGGTTTCCGTGACAACCAATTCCCTGCTAATGAAGAGAAGCAAAATTAAGTAAGTCCAGGCAGGCATTTTTAAAATTGAATCTTTTAAAGTTGATGTCAAGTCTAAGTGAAAAAAGGGTACAGGAATACCTTTAGACAGGACTTTCCTGTATTCATAAACCATAGACGTCTTGAGTAAATCTTTTACAGTTAATATTTCCGGAACTCTGAATTCCCGGCTAGTGGTGATCCTATGGTAAAATTCGAATCAAAAGAACTGAGGGATAGGGCAGTGCTCCTCTCAAGTATTGCCACTTCCATAGTGCTGATGGGCCTTTTCCTGCTCGGTGCTCTGTTAATCAACACGTATGCGGAGGAAGCAGGCTATACTCCGGTAGATATAATTGCAGGCTGTATTTTCGTTTTTCTTATTACCCTGATTATCTCGTTATCTCTATGGCCCAGGGTGATGGACCGGCTTGAAAGCAGAGAAATAACAAAAACTGTGAGATAATCTCCTGTTGTCGAAATATTGATTATATTGATCGAAAAACAGCTTTTTAAATGTAATGATTTATATACCTGTGAATTTACCTTCTGCCATGAACAACGGCAGTATAAGAGCAAATATCAAAGAAGGACTGAGTGTAAGAATTGTCTTAAAGCAGGATCAGAGAACAGGAAAAATAACCCGGGGCGTTGTAAGGAGAATTCTAACCAGCTCTTCAACTCACCCTCACGGGATCAAAGTCCAGCTGACCGACGGGCAGGTTGGAAGGGTTAAAGAAATTTATTAAAACCTGAGCTGTCCTCAAGAGCATTCCCTCCTGCAAGGCAATTCAGGATCGCCTTTCTTACTCACCCTTTCTTTATCTTTGACATTATGTTCTGTTTTATTTGCGACTCATATTTTCGCCAGCTGTTTTCATCTACTTCGGGCATGGGTATAACCTGAGCCTCATTTCTTTTAGGGCCTGTGCAGGAATCTATTGCTTTCTGGATAGCAGTCGGGTCTTTGTTTCCTACAAGATCTATAACTTTTATTTCCCTGAGGAATCGGGAGATTGCGGTCATTGGTATCTCATTCAAATAAGGCAGAGAAGCCTTTGAGCCGGAGATCTTTCTTGAACCTGCCATCGTAGAAATCCCATTTTCGGCAAGTGCAATCAGGGACTGGCCTGGCAGATGGCTGCTTTCTTCTCCACAGACAATCAGGCAGTTTATGTTCGGATTTGCAAGTACATTTACGATTATTTTTTCAATCCCAAAATTCTCGCTAAAACATGTACCGCAGATTGCGTAATTTTTAAGCTCCCATGAGGTATAGTCAGAAGCAAGAGTTACCACAGCTACACTGGAATTAATATCTCCTATAATATAGTCTCCTGAGGTTACAGGCCACTCCATCTTGTCCAGCTCCTGAATAGTTTCATTCCTGATTATCAAGAATTGATCCTCACGGATTCATTCTATAAATACTCACTAAATAAAAGCTGTCTATTAATCTTACTTATTTTTTCTCTTTTTGTTTCTTTATTTATTTGATACTATTTTAATGAGAATTCAGGATTTAATCATCTTCCGGTTCTTCGGCTGAAATCTGATTAACTGCTGTTTGGGTAGTTTCCTCTTTTTCAACCTTTATAAGCCGGAGTGAAAGAAGGACTACAAGATATATTATTGCAGCTGCTATCAGGAAGGAGACCACTCCAAGCTGTGTATAAAGCAGGCCTCCTGCAAGAAGCCCGATAATACTCGCAAGGCTGCTTGCGCTCATTGCAAACCCCTGAACCGATCCCTGGTATTTTTTACCTGCAAATTTCGAGAGGATGGAGAGAATAGACGGCCACATGATTCCGTTACCAAATGCAAAGAAGATAGCTGCTAAATATAAAAGGAAGAAATCTCCGGGCACTATCAGGATGAACTGCATGCCCAGAATAAAACCGCCAGCAACAACAAGGATTGACTCCCTGTATCTCTTCGCAAGTCTTGCCAGGACAGGGCCCTGTACAAATGCCATAAGTGCGCTGATCACGGAAAAATAAATTCCAAGTTCGGCAGGGTTCCATTCAAGGGCATTGACAGCAAAGATTGGAAATGCAGTATAATATATATTGAAGCCGAGGAAGATAAGGAAATAGACAGCCAGCATAAATGGGATATACTTAAGCTTAAAAGCCTCTCTAAATGTTATTTTATTTCCTTCTTCAATCTCATAGCACTCTTTCTGTTCCTGCCCAAGTACTTTTCTGATGCCTGCGGATTCCGGGTATTCTTCAATAGCGCAGGGACGGGAATCAGGGAGCAGAAAGAGTACGATAAAAGTTCCTATGACAGAAATAAGCAGGGCAACGGACACGGGCAGAAGTTCGCCATAAACGGTTGTCCCAAGGATTCCGGCAATTGCAGGGCCAAAAACATATCCAAGGTTTGAGGCGACAGACATCCTTCCGTAGTTTTTATTTCTCTCTTCTTCTGGTGTGAGGTCTGCAAGATATGCGTTGGCAACCGAAACATTTCCTCCTGTAGCTCCATCAAGAGCCCTTGCGAAAAAAATTGCGAGCAGAGGAAGAGTTACCGTAAAGGCTCCCAGCATGTCAGATTTTACCTCTAGCAGCGGGATTACGGGGAAAAACAGGGCTACAAAGAAAATAACCCATGCAAACAGAGTTCCAATCTGACTCAGCAATAGAATCTTTTTTCTTCCGTAAAGGTCAGACCATCTGCCCAGGACAGGTGCTCCTATAAGCTGGAAAGCAGGATAAGTTGAGGCAATTATTCCGTATACAAGAGCATTGCCTCCGTAATCTGTTACAAGAAACACGAGAAAAGTAAGTATGATGCCAAACCCTAGGGTTCCTATAAATGTTATGGTATATAAAGGAAAAAGTGCTCTGCCGTCTGCAGAGGAAGCTCTCGAGTTCGGTTCCATCAATGGATTATATGCGGTTCTGTGCCTTATACTATTTCTCTTCCATAATTCGAGGGTCCTGATGCTGTTCCTGTTGGCCTTTATTCAGGCAATCTGGCTTGAGGTTATTAAGCTGAAACGTTTTTTTTGCGGGCATCAGACTATTTTTCTCTGAAATGCTCCTGAAATGCTCCTGAATATCTCCGGGGAAAGACAATATTCAGGACTATTTCGGGACTTAGAGCCTTGAAAGGAGATATAAGGGTTATTAAGGTACTCAGGTAGCTTTTATTATCTATAATGATTATTTTGCATATTTAATGGCAGATTAAAAGATAACGAAGAGCCAGTATTTGTCTGCTTTTTTTATTCAAATCTCATCTGTTATTAAAGAAACATATGTATGCCCTACATTAAGTATCAATTGTTTGGATCTTTTATCAAGGAAAATAAAGCATTATCAAGCTTTAAAAGTATGATCTGATAAGGAGATCTAACTATTGCAAAAAGTATACTTATATTCTAATTTTACAATATGGAATTCTAATCCCAAGTGATTTTTCAGATAAAGCGAAACCAAAAGCTTTGAAATAATCTGCAGGGATTAAAAGATCTTTTGAAATGTAAAGGAAACAAAGGTCTTTAAAAAGGAAGAATAAAGGTCTCAAAAAAGAGGAACAAATCTCCAAAAAGTAAGTACTCCAAAAAGTAAGTACTCCAAAAACATTGAGAAAAACCTGATGTTAAGGGCATTCAATCATTAAACAGCGGCTCTGTTGCATTTGCATTGATGTCAACAGCCGATTCCTTCCGGAGCTATGTAACGGAGCCGCTGAGTTATCCCGCAGGAATATGTTTGTGACCTGGACAGGTTGTTGCAGGCCAGATGTGCGGGATATAACCTGAATTAAACGGACTGAGGCGGTGTCAAAGTCTGCTTTAACGGGTTAACCCTTAACAATAAGCATTTTTCAGGCAGCACCTGAGGGCGGATTCAGGAGTTGCCTGGAATATCTTTATTGATTCACGATAGTCTCTCTACCCCTTTAATTTTTTTCCTCCTCTTTCTCTATTCTCTCCAGTTCCTGATTCTTTTTATACTATTTTCGCTTTCATTATTATCCTGCTCTCACACAGATCGAACTGATAATATAATTCAGGAAAAATTCAGGAAATCAGGGTTTCGAAATGTTCTTTATTCTTTGCCTGCATCTGGTTCTTTATGCCTGAATCATACTGGAAAAAAGTATCTGGAAAGAATATACCCTCAAGCCTAGAACTTTACCCTGTAATCCACAGTTACCTGCGTGAAAGTTCGAGAATCCTGGACATAGGTTGCGGGTTTGGGAAAGTTAGCCTTGAGCTTGCTTCCTATGGATATCCGGTAACGGGAATAGATGTAAATGTTGAAGCAATCAGGCTTTCAGAGGCTGCAGCAAAAGACCTGGATGTGAATGCGAAAACAAAGGGAAAGGCCGAGTTTGTGGCAGGAAATGCTTCGCATCTTCCTTTTCAGGAGTCAAGCTTCGATCTTGCAGTTATGCAGGCTATTTTGACAACTGTGATGAATCCGCAGGAAAGACTCAGGGCGGTTCAGGAGGCTTTTAAAATTCTGAAATCCGGAGGTTACCTTTATCTTGTGGAATTTGGGCAGAACTGGCATCTCCAGCTTTACAGAAAGCGGTATGTTCAGGATTTCCAGGTAACTAAAGAAGAAGGCTCTTTTCTTGCTCTTAATCCCGAAACAGGAGAAGTTGAGTTTATAGCACATCATTTCACTGAAAAGGAGCTTGTATTCCTGCTTGTGGATTCAGGATTTGAGATTGATTATTTCAGGATTGAGGAGCTCAGGACAAAGAATGGAAATAAAATTTTAGGGTTCGTAATTGTAGCTAAAAAACCCTGAATTTTTCCAGAAAAATATTTTTCAGGAGCTTGCAGGTCTTAAATTTCAGAATGTTTTGAAGCCTGAGTTTGCCTGATACTTACTACGGTTTACAGAATCCTTTCGATCAGGTTAATCCGGTTGTCTGAGTAATTATGTCACTCTATCGCTCATGTGGAGTCCGATTACTCCTGCGACTACAACCGCAAGAGAAATTAGTTTCAGGGCAGAAGCAGGTTCTCTGAACCATAGAATCCCGACTGCCGTAATAAAAGCAGTCCCCAGTCCTGCCCATACCGCATACGCAATGCTCACATCTATTCCTTTGAGGGCAAGGGTAAAGAAGAAAAAACTGATTGCATAAAATACGAAAATTAAAACCGATGGGATTAGTTTTGAAAAGCCTTCGGAAAATTTCATACAGGTTGTTCCGCAAACCTCAAACAATATTGCAAGCAACAGCAGATAATAATAATTCATCAATAGAATGTTTTATTTCTATTATTAATTAATTCTCTATTCTTTAACTTATTTTAAATTAAGGCAAATAAGCTTCAGCCTGACCGGAATTTTTTCCTTGCTAAATATCGTTCTTTTGAGATAAATTTATATATTTTGACGCCAACGGACATATTGGCAGTAAAAATAAAGAATCATATAATCTGTTATTAAAAACTTCATTTTTGTTTTTAATAAAAGAATCTATAGGATCTTATTTTTATAGCAAGCTAGAGGGATCCGCTATAAGCGGAGGTGAAACAAGAGTGAGTTTTAATGACAGAGGGAATTCCTTCCGGGGGAGAGACAGCAACCGTGGTGGCAGCAGAGACAGCAACCGTGGAGGTTTCAGAGGTGGGAGCAGTGGTCCCAGAGAACTGCATCCTGCAGTTTGCTCTGACTGCGGTATTGAGACCCAGGTTCCATTCAAACCTATTGAAGGAAGACCGGTTTACTGCAGAGACTGCCTTCCAAAGCACAGGAAGTTCTGAGCCCAATAATTCTAAAATCTTTCAATTCTAATTTCATTTCTGGAAACTACATAAAATGGGTTTCCAATTCTGTCTATTTATTTTCGTTATAGATTAATTGTTCAATACCTGGCCTTTATTGTTTGTGTTATATCCAGATAAGAGACAGAGAATCTGTTTTGTCCTGATTTGTTGTAGAAACTGAGCTATTTAATATTGCTGACCGATATAATTAAAAATGATACAATTAAAAATGATACTCCAGTCTGGATTCTTTGATCTAAACTAACTCAGATGTTTTTCTCCGCTTTTTCCATGGACCGTAGACGGATAGGGTCCCAGGATAACTTTAGTTTCTTGAAATTCAATCTTAAATATCAACACTATGCTTATTTTTTAAAGGTTTTTACCTTCTTATCCATTTATGAACCTTCAGGTCAAAGTACCTGTGAGAATCGACATCCGTAGAATGTATCAGTACCTGATATTTAAATTGGAATTTTTTAGAAAGACCGGGCATATGGATTAAATTAGTATCATTAGCCTGAATCGGGTCCAGTATCAAAAATCCAGTATCAAAATAAACAACGAGGAATCAACCTGGCTAACTATAGAAGCAATATGCGGAAAAAAAGAGTAGGAACAGCGAATACTGCATCTGCTCAGGAAGTAACAAGAGTGCGTACTCCACGTAAGGAGAACCGTGAAGTACTGGCGACAGTAGGTAGCCTACTAGGCTCGAAAAGAGTAAACCTGCAATGTATGGACGGAGTTGTCAGGATGGGACGAATTCCCGGGTCCAAGAACAAGAATATGTGGATTCGTGAAGGTGATATTGTAATCGCGATTCCGTGGGAAATTCAGGACTCAAAAGCTGATGTTATCTGGAAATACACAAGACCTCAGGTAGAGTGGCTCGAACGCAAAGGTTACCTGAAGTAACTGTCTGATAATTACCTGAAACATAAGTATAACTGCCAGTAAAATCCGGTTTTAACCCGTGCTATTGGTTAAACCTTATCTCTTCCTTTAAATCGAATATTTCCTTCCGGTAACTTTACCAGTAAAATACACTGAAAATTCTCTACTCTTTCCGATGCCACTGTCCGCTCCTTTGTTCTTTAAAGTTTCTTTGTTCTTTAAAGTTTATTTTTGATCGTCAATCGGGGAAGATTTCCGAGAATAGAAATTAGAAACGGATGACATCAGACTTTTAATATCTTCTTAATTTATTTTAACTTTTATGAGTAAAATTTATATAATTTGACTGTATAGTAAGACCATTAAAAATAAAGAGACGTATAATCTGTTATTAAAAACTAATTTCTGTTTTTAATCAAAGAGCTCTATACAATCTTATTTTTAAGCAAATGACTATCCGTTGTAAGCGGAGGTGAAAAGAAAATGGCTTTTAATGACAGAAATTCCTTCCGGGGAAGAGACAACAACCGGGGAGGTTTCGGTGGAGCACCGAGAGAGATGCACAACGCAACCTGTTCTGACTGCGGCGCTGAGACTCAGGTTCCTTTCAAACCCGACCCCGACAGACCGGTTTACTGCAGGGACTGCCTTCCTAACCACAGGAAGCCCAGAGAAAACCGCTATTAAATCCAGGCTCTGCCTTGGAATTCTTACTTTTATAGAGTTCAATCTGTCCTGCTTAAAAGGCAGACGGATTGATTCTTTTTCATTGAAATTATTTTTTTGTACAATTTCGGGACTTTTACCTGCTTTGGGTAGAGGTTTAATTAAATGCTTTTTACTCTAAATTCACTTAAATTCTATAAGTTTTATTTCCTGTAAGTCTGCTTTTTCATAGAAACGTTTATATAATTTGAATGTCCTTTTAAGGTTGAAAATAAAGAGACGTATAATCTGTTATTAAAAACTCACTTTTGTTTTTAATCAAAGAGCTCTATACAATCTTATTTTTAGTTAATAGTTATCCGCTGGAAGCGGAGGTGAAACAAAATGGGTTTTAATGACAGAGGAAACTCCTTCAGGGGCAGAGACAGCAACCGTGGTGGTTTCAGAGGCGGTAATAGCGGTCCTAGGGAAATGCATAAGGTTACATGTTCTGACTGCGGTGTTGAGACCGAGGTTCCGTTCAAGCCAACAGAAGGACGGCCGGTTTACTGCAGAGATTGCCTTCCTAACCACAGGAAGTTCTAATGATAATCTGTGTTGAGTATTAATTAGCAATTCAATTTGCAAAATACTCAATTCATTTTTCACTTTTTGTTTTTTAATTTTTTGTTTTCGCTTTATTTTTTTTGCGAATTTTCCGCTTGAGAAAGATCATCGAAAATAGTTAAGTAATATCATAAAAGGAGGAATAAACCTGGCTAATTATAGAAGTGATGCTAGAAAAAGACAATCCGGAGCCAATAAGCCTGTAAGTCCTGGAGATAATCCGGAAGTAACAAGGGTGCGCACCCCCCGTAAAGACAGAAATGAAGTTCTTGCAACAGTAGCGAGTTTACTTGGCTCGAAAAGAGTTACATTGCAGTGCATGGATGGAGTTGTCCGTATGGGCAGAATTCCGGGTTCCAAAAATAAGAAGATGTGGATCCGTGAGGGTGATATCGTGATCGCAAATCCATGGGAAATTCAGGATTCAAAAGCTGATGTCATCTGGAAATACACAAGACCGCAGATTGACTGGCTTGAAAGAAAAGGGTACCTTAATTAAGGTCACCTCCCACCAAACTTTTACTTTCCTGTAAGTTCTTTTATGCTTTTCTCAATGCTCTATACTCTGCAGACCCTTTCTGTAGCAGTTATTTCTGAACTTTCCGTCTTAATTTGTATTTATTTTCCTGTATAGCACCTTAATTTGATTCTATTCCTGCATATAATACCTGATTTGCGTTTAGTAACTTAGTTTGTATTATTTTGTATTATTTTATTCCTTACTTCATTTCTCCTCTTCATTTCTCCTCAAAACTTACATGCAAGATTTCCAAGCTCAATTGAAAAGGTTTCATAATTTACCGAATAATCAATAGGGCATTCAATGACCACCAGCTTATTCAGTGAAAAGGCTTTTTCCAGAACCTCTGTGAGGTTATCTTCTTCTTTTACTTTCATGCCTGTTGCCCCGAAACTCTCCGCAAGGAGGACAAAGTCAGGGTTTCCGTAGTCCAGAGCAAAATCTTCAAAGTGCATTTTCTTCTGTTTCCATTTAATAAAGCCAAAGGCGTTGTCATTAAGTATGAGGACTACCAGAGGAATCCGATAACGAAGAGCTGTCTCAAGCTCCTGGCAGTTCATTAAAAAACCTCCGTCTCCGCAGACCGCAAGCACGCGAAGTTCCGGATAGAGAAGCTTTGCAACAAGCCCCGAAGAAAAGCCTGCACCCATTGTTGCAAGGGCGTTGTCCAGCAGCACGGTATTGGGGGCGTAAGCTTTGTAGAGCCGGGAAAACCACAACTTGTATATCCCGTTATCAAGAGAAATTATATCTTCACGCCCCAGAACATCTCTCACGCTCTGGACAACCTCCTGAGGGACTGGGGGATAGCTCTTCCTTACAGGGGAATTTATTTTTTCTTCGATAAAAGTTCTTGTGCTTTCAAATATGGGGAATTTCCTTTTTTCTTGAATTTTTGCGGCAAGCTGCCTGATAGAGGAGGAGATATCCCCTATTACTTCAACTGCCGGGTTAAAGTATCTGTCAGGCACTGACTCCACGAAATCGATATTTACTATTATTTTGTCCAGCTGTCCGTTCCAGAGGTAAGGGGGGTATTCTACGATATCATAGCCTACTGTTATTATCAGGTCTGCCCCGTCAATTCCGCAATTAACATAATCCCTTGCATGGATTCCCGTACCAAAAAGGCTGTAAGGGGAGTCATCGGGGACAACCCCTTTTCCCATCTGTGTATGCACAACATAAATGCCTGTCCTGTTTGCAAAATCCTCCAGCTCCTCGGTTACAGCCTTTCGGTTAGCTCCTGAAGAAACTATAATAAGAGGGTTTTTAGCCTCACGAATCATCCTTGCTGCCATTTCGATAGCATGGGTATCAGAGCATGGAATACCTGTCTTACTCCTCTTCTGCACAGCCGCGTCTGTGTCCTCTCCAGCCACGTCCTCGGGAAGTTCGATGTGTACTGCTCCCGGTCTTTCGGCTTCTGCGTGTTTGAAGGCGTTCCGGAGCACAGTAGGGATCATTCCTGGATCGGAAATCGATACGGCTTTTTTGCAGAGAGGCTCCATCATCCTCACCACATCCACGAGTTGAAAACGGGCTTGCCAGTTGTCAACCAGGGCTTTTTGCCCGGAAATCGAAATAAGAGGGGCGCCTATTAGCTGCGCCTGAGCTACTCCTGTAACAAGGTTTGTTGCTCCGGGACCGAGAGTTGAAAAGCAGACTCCTGCTTTCCCCGTCAGCCTCCCGTAAGCTGCAGCCATGAATGCCGCAGCCTGTTCATGTCTGGTTATGATCAGTTTGATATCAGAATTCCGCAGAGACTCGAGAAGGTCAAGATTTTCTTCTCCAGGGAGTCCGAAGATATATTCCACACCTTCCTCTTTGAGCTGAGCAACAAAAAGATCCGAAGCTTTCATGAAAAAACCCCAATTTGCCTGATCCTTCTACTTATGGCCTTATACTTGATATGGTATTTGGGTTCGATTCCGATTTTATTTTCTCGATGTTTATTCTTTTAATAGTTTTCTCAAGAAGGTTTTTTCATAAGCTCTAACTGGATTTCCTTATGCGTATCCACCAAAATCTCTAATGTTTGAAAAGTCTCCAATACTCGTTCTCATTTGCTAACTACGATCGTTTTCATATTCACAAATTCTTTGAGCCCATAGTGTGAAAACTCTCTTCCAATGCTGGATTTTTTGAGACTTCCGAAAAGTAGCCTTGGATCGGGTTTTGCCTTTCCGTTGATAGTTATAAAACTTGCCCTGATTCTTTTTGCCAGCCCCTTAGCTCTTTCTTTATTTGCAGACCATACTTCAGCCCCGAACACTAACTCTGCGGAATTTACAATTTTCACCGCCTCATCCTCATCTTTTGCCATTACCACTGGTGCGATAGGTCCAAATAGCTCAATATTAAGGACTTTCATATCAGTACTGGCTGCAGGGACAAGGTAGGTTTGAAGAAATAACCCTTCTTATATTCTCCTCTAAGAATGTGAGGTTCTGCTCCCTTCTTTTTCGCATCCTTAAGGATTTTTTCCAGGCTATCAAGGAACTCTTTCTTTGCCACAGGTCCTATGTCTGTTTCCTCATTCATTGGGTCCCCAATCTTCAAATCCTGCATGCGCTGTTCAAATGCCTCGATAAAATCGACAACAACGTCTTCTATGACAATAAACCTCCTGGCAGCAATACAGCTTTG